>JAXDCM010000164.1:0-3443 GCA_034677965.1 Syntrophales bacterium | reverse complement strand
ATGAGAGGGGCTACGTGTACATTCTGGATCGGGCCAAGGATATGATCATCAGCGGCGGTGAGAACATTTACTCCCGGGAGATCGAGGATACCATTGTGAAACACCCGGCGGTCTATGAAGTTGCCGTGATCGGGGTCCCCGATGAAAAGTGGGGCGAAGCGATCAAAGCCGTCGTGTCCCTCCGGCCGGGGCAAAAGGCCACCGCCGAAGAGATCATCGATTTCTGCAAACAATACCTGGCCAGCTATAAAAAGCCCAAATCGGTTGATTTCATCGATGCCATTCCGAAAAACCCATACGGAAAGGTTCTCAAAAGAGAGCTCCGGGAGAAGTATTGGGCAGGTGAAAAAAGAAGGGTCCGCTGAGGGAAAAATTTCGGAAATAACGGGAGATCCACATTCTCACCCTTCGTCACGAAGAATATCGTGGGCGCCCACGCTTCGAATGCCTTGTTCGATTCGCAAAGTCAAACGGTGGCCTTTGCAGAGGCGGATTTCGAACCTATCTGGTCCTTTCAGTTTCTTCAATCTGAGTGAAGGATGGCGGAAATTCTCAAAAAGCAGGCGCAACTGTTTATCGATGCGTTCCCGGATGTCGACAGGAAGAGCCCGGTGATTCCTGAGGGAGGTAAAATCGATTTTTGTAAACAGGCCAATATTACGATTTATAGATTTGCCGTCTGTGGCCGACGCGGAGGATCAGACAGTCGTTTTCCATGAGGGCATAAATCACCCGGTAATCTCCAACGCGCAACTTTCTAAGCCCTGCAAATTCACCTTTGAGAACGGGATGGGTGTCCGCTCTCTTTGAAAGTTCGTCTTCGATCTTATTAAGGATTTTTACTGCTTCCGATTTGTCCAAACGTTTCAGGTCACGTTCGACGGATTTTTTGTATCGGATATTAAAGGCCAAGGGATTTCCTCAACTCGTTGCCGGACAAGACAGGATCTTTGGGGTCGCGGAGACGATCGAGTGCAATCCGCAGATCGGCAAAATCCTCAATGTATGCCTCGAGGGCCTTTTGAATGTGAAAAGAACGCGGCCTTTCTGTTTCCTTTGCAATTTCATCAAGATCTCTTGTTAAATCGTCGGGAAGCCTGACCGATACCGTTGAGCCCATGGTGTATCTCCTTTGATTGATTGTATGGCAATGTAAACAATAATTGCAATTTATGCAAGCTAAAATGGAAGGTTCGAAATGTGATGATGAAATGATCAAATTCATCGCATTTGGACCTCATGACAAAACGTATCGGGAGAAATAGCCAAACTCCTGTTGATTTTTCTTTAACTTGTCTGTAAAAAAAGAACCCTCTTACGGACTCACCGAGACGACTCATTCTTTGGAGACACGGACGATGCAGAACTTTTCAATCCGGAAACAGATCGAGAACAACGGCCTGATCCTGATTGCGCTGATGATGGTCGTGATCTACTGGATCTTCGATTTTGTTTCTTCCGGCCAGTACCTGACCCGGGTTCTTATTGCCGTGCTGGTGATCATCTACGGTGTCTTCACCCAGAAGCTCATCAATGCCCGCAAGGCGGCCCTGGAGGAAAAAGAGCGGGTCCAGAAGCGGCTGGTCCAGTCTGAGAAGCTGGCGGCCGTGGGCGCCGTGGCCGCAGGCGTCGCGCACGAGATCAAGAATCCGCTGGCGATCATCGTTCAGGGGATCGAATTCCTGAAAACCGCGCTGAAGGACGACGCCCGCCTGTTCGACGTAACCTCGCGCATCGAGAAGTCGGTCCTGAGGGCGGACAACATCGTCAAGGGACTGCTGAGCTTTTCACGCGAGACCCCGCTGAAAATGGTGGAAACGGACATCGGCCCCGTGATAGAAGAAGCCGTATCCTTCGTGGACCAGCAGCTCCGCGGGAAGCATATCCATGTGAAAAGGCAGTATGCGCCCAATCTGCCGAAAATCATCATGGACAGCGACCAGATCAAGCAGGTGTTCACCAACGTGTTCACGAATGCGATCGAGGCGATGAATGACGGCGGCATCCTCGGCATCCGCACGGAGCGCCTCAAAGGCGAGGCGGACGCGGAAAGTGTAAAAATTGTGGTTTCGGATACCGGAGAGGGAATCCCCGAGGAGAAGATCCGCAAGATATTCGATCCCTTCTACACGACAAAGAACGCGCAGAAAAACACGGGGCTGGGCTTGTCCATCACCAAGGGAATCATCGACAAGCATCACGGAACGATTGAGATAGAAAGCGAAACGGGGAGAGGCACGCGCGTTGCGATCGGATTGCCTGCCGGCCTCGTATGATAGACTCTTTTGAAGGGATGATGAAAGGAGATCACGATCATGGATTTTTTCAAGAGCAAAACCCCCGTGTCGAAAAAAACGATTCTGATCGTTGATGACGAAGAGGATTTCTGCCACTTCGTCAAGCTCAATCTGGAGCAGACGGGAAAGTTCGAAGTCCTGACCGCCTTCAACGGCCCGGACGGGATCAGCATGGCGCAGCGTCATCAGCCGGACCTGATTCTTCTGGACATCATCATGCCGAATATGACCGGAACGCAGGTGGCGGAAGCGCTGCGGAACGACAAGGTCACCAAGAACATCCCGATCATCTTTGTAACGGCGATCGTCAAGCGGGGAGAGGTGGGGTCGATGGATTACCAGTTCGGCGGCAATTACTTCATCTTCAAGCCCGTCAAGCTGGACGAGCTGATCCATGAAATCGGGACCAAGCTGACTTGAGAGATTCCAGGAGCTGTAAATTCAGGCCGCGCCGATCACGTTGAAGATCGATTTCTGGCCTTCGATTCCCTTGAAACTGACATGATCGATTGCCGTGGCGCGAAAGGCGTCACGGACCATCTGAAAAGTTTCGTTGCAGATCAGGATCTGATCCTCGCCGGCGACCCGTTCCAGCCTGGACGCCAGATTGACCGGCGTCCCCAGCACCGTGTATTCCCTCTTGATGGGTGAACCGAATATTCCCACCATCACTTCGCCGGTTGCGATTCCGATCCCGATCGGGATTCTGGGCCCTTTCCCCTGGATCAGCTTCTTGTTGATCTCGGTCATCGTGTCGCGCATCTTGATCGCGCAGGAGACGGCACGAACGGCGTCGTCTTTATCGGAGAGAGGCGCCCCGAAAATGGCCATGATGCTGTCGCCGATATGCTTGTCCAGAGTGCCGCCGAATTCGAACACGATCCGGTCCAGCGGCAGGAAATAATAGGTGTTGAGCAGGGCGGTGATCTCCTGCGCAGACATGACGGCCGTCATTTCCGCAAAGCCCCGGATGTCGGTGAAGAGCACGCTGACGGTCTGTTTCCGGGGAATCAGCCTACCCCCCTTGTTCTGCATTTCGTGCAGAACCTGCTCCGAAACAAATTGTTTCAACCGCTTGTTGATGATGAATTCCCGGATCTTCGCCCGGATCTCGTTGTTGTCGAAGGGCTTCGTCAGAAAACCGTC
>JAXDCM010000163.1:0-47724 GCA_034677965.1 Syntrophales bacterium | reverse complement strand
GACGACGGATGCCGGCTCGATGCGGGAATCCAGGCTGCTTTGGCGCGTGCAGGACGCAATGACATCCCACAACGCGATCCCGGACGATTTCAGGACTTGAAGCCTCTCTGCATAGGGAAGGCCGGGATGAGCGCCGACGAGCTCTCCCATGATCGGCCAGAAACTGTTTCGTGGATGGGCATAGTATTGGCCGGCCGCCAGAGAGGCCTTCCCGGGCATGCTCCCCAGGATCAGGACAACGGCGTCTGAGTTTTCAACGGGCGCGAAACTGCGGGCGCGGGACATCTTATCCAAAGCGGCGTTTCGGGTTCCCATGATCTTCACAATCGCGCTTCTGTTGCCGTGCAAACGATCCGGGACTGCTTCCATGATCCCCAAGGAATTCCCAAACATCAAAATGGACGGCGGCAGAAACGGCAAGCCTGACGGGACGGCCGTCATCCCGACCGTCCTGTACGGGCATGATCCCTCCGGCCTTCGAGGGAGGGACGGGAAGTCTATTTCATAATGAAGGTCATGACCAACGCGAAGACGGCGTAGGTCTCCGGCATGGCGCCCGAAACCAATGCATTGGCGAGTGTGTTCTTTCCCTCCAAAATGCTCCGGATACCTGCGGCGCAGACTATTCCCTGCCACCAAGCGCTGAAGAACATGGTCAGACCGAAGATTGCGGCCTTCCCGGCGACGGTATATGGATCGGTGTTAAACTTATCCATGTTCGTGAAGAAGACCACCATGGAATAGATGCCCTGGCTGGATGGCATCAGCGCAACGGCAATGTTCTTGTAGAAGTTTTCCTCTCCGCCACCCAGCAAGGCCGAGAAGGATACGGACAGACCATTCGCAGAGCCGGCCAGACCCAGAGACAGGCTGATCCCCATGACGATCTTCGCGACAAGCGGCCCCCAGTTCACCGTTTCCACCTTGGTTTGGGCAAAGGCCGGAGAGTAAAATCCCGCCAGAAGTATCGCGGCAAACGTTCCAAAAATCACTATCCCCTTCTTGCTCATAGCGAACCCCTTTCGATTTTGAATGGTTTGTATTCAACCCCTCCCCCTTCGAAGAAGCTCTTGAAGGCCTCCACAAAATGAAGACGGGCGGAATGGACCGTACTCCCCAAGATGGAAAGCGCCAAGTTGAAAGAATGCCCCACCAAAATGACGATGATTGCCAAGGGAATGCCGGCAATGGGGCCGGCGGCCTCCAGGACCATCTTTGCCAGTTGGTTCATGACCGCCGCAACGGCGCCGGTGGCGATCCCCAGCCCGAAAAGGCGGGCGTAGGAAAGGAGGTCTCCGATCAACCCCGTCAGGCCATAAATACTCCATAGGCCGAGACCAAGACGGATGAGCCAATTTTTGTTGTCGCTGGAAAACAAAAGTGTCAGCAGAAGTCCCAGCGCCAGCATACCCCACCCACCATACAAGAGTGGCGCATGAAGCGTCTGTTCGGGCAAGGCAAACCAGATGCTTCTGCAGACCAGCAGGATTCCACCCCAGAAAACGGAAAACAACCCTATCTTCTGTATTTTTTGGATCCAGTAGCGGTCCTGGATCATTCCCATCAGATAGGACAGGCTCAGATGGACCACCCCCAAAGCGAGAGATATGTAGAAAAGCTTCATCGGATCGCCGGCAGTTACGTCCAGATCCAGGAGGACCCAGCTCCGGTCCTCAAAGCTGTATCCGAAGACGGAACCGGTGATGACCCCGACTATCGTGGCGGAAACGGCAAACGCCTTGCATAGCCGGACAACCATGGGCAGGCCCTCGATTGTTCTCCCCCATTTCCAGCCGATCATGTGTGCTAAAACATAAGAAACCAGGCCATAGCCTGCATCTCCCATGCAAATGCCGAAAAACAGGATCATGAAGGGTGCAAAGAAGTAGGAAGGATCCAGATGACTGTACTTCGGATTGCCGTAAAGTTTCTGCAGCGGTTCGATTCGCCTGATGAACCAGTTGTTCCGGAACAGCACCGGCGGTTCTTCATCCGGTAAAGGATCCCGCACCACCACCCGAAGCGGCAAATCCTTCTCTTCAACGCTTTTCAAGAGATCTTCCGACAGGTCGGCGGGAAGCCATCCCTGGAGACCGAAGAGATACTCCCCGGCGTGGAGGGTCCCGATATTTTCCAGATAGCGGGCGTCGTTGAGGGCTTCAGTCACCTGCGCCTTAAGCACATCGGAACGCATCGCGATACCGGCGAGGCGACCCGTCAGATTGCTTTCCTCCGCCTTCAGCCGCTCGATCTCCCTGATGCAGTCCGACAGGTTCATCTCCGGCCACGGAAGAGGCGCAGCGCCATGAATATCAACGGCCCTTGTCATAGAGATCGTGTAGAAAAGAAGGGCTGGTTTCTCAGCCACAATTTCGACGAACACCAAATCAGGAATATTCAGGCCGGCATTCGCCGACATCTTCAGTTCCATCCGCCATCGGCGGATATAAACCCCGTTGTCTTCGAGACGGCGGATTTTTTCAAGATCAAAATCACCCCATACAGAGAGCTCCTCACTCAGGCGCCCCAAGGTCTGCCTGCGATTCCGGATCTCCTGGAGCTCGACAAGCATCTGCTCTGCACGGGAGATGAGCTCCCCATCGGGACAGTCGACAGGAATCCTTTCCTGGTGGTCGCGGTAACGGGCAACCGCCTGTTCGATCTGTCCAAGCTGACGGAGTTTCGACAGTGCGGCAGAGGCCTGTTTTTCGAATTCTCCGGCCAGAGGAACGACAGGCTCGAGATGCACCACCCCGGCGCTTTGCAGAAACCTCATGATTTCGTCCTTGTGGACTGCTGCCCCAACCATGAAGACCCGCGTCATTTTCGCTATGGCCAAGTTCAAAACCTCCTCTGGCCCTGTCCCGCAAGGGGTGGGCTTTTCCTGTTGTTCTGCACCCTGTTCAGACTCCCTCCGACAAACGCTTGGCTGTCTTGGCCACGCCGACGGCGGCCGCCTGCTGATCCTGCAGATATACGGCAATTTTCCGCAGCGCTTCCCGGCACTGCGGGATCAGACGCTGCTCGTACAGATTGATCCTCTGGCTCGTCTTGCGAAATCCGTCGGAAATGATTTTTTCCTGTTCTTTCAGAATCCGGAGCTCCTCCCGGAGCGAGATCGCGGCGCGCAACCGGTTCAGGACCGTTTCGAAACTGTATGCCGTGGCAAAAACGCTGTAGGATGGCTCCGTGAAGATCAGCTTCTCAAAACGGGGAATTTTAAGTCCGGCCACGTTATGAACGGAAGAACGAACCTCCTCGATCTTGAGAAAATACCGCATCAAAGGCTCATGGTCCCGGATCAGCGCGGACCACGGTTCAATCTCCTTCAGCAGCTCAGTCAGGGCTTCCTGCCGCATCTGGATATCGTTCCGCACGACGCCGAGCTGCAGAAGAAACTGCTGCTTTCGGGCCTCCAAAGCCGGTAAAAAACGACGATAGAGCCCCAGCTTCTGTTTCTGCTCCCGCAACGAAACTTTATTGAGCTTGATTCGTTCCGTCATACAACGCAGTTCACCACCATCTTGTCCTTGGGCCAATGCTTGTCGATGAATTCCTGCTTGATCCCCACCTCGTTCGGCAGGAAACACTCCGCAAGGGTCGCCCAGCCCAGATCGAGGGCATCGTTGATCCCCATGTCCACCTGGAGGTCCATAAACCGGTCATAGAAGAGCTTCCCGTACCGGAGGAACCGGTCGTCCTCCTCCGTTTTATCGAACCCCATCGCCAGCTTCTGCTCCACCTCGCGGCTCTTGGCGAAGAGCCGGATCATGCTGTTCATGATGTATCCGTGATCCTCGCGGGTTACCTTGCCGATCACCAGTTGCTTCAGTCGCGAAAGGGAACCGAAAGGCTCGATGACCCCCTTGCGAAGGTAGAACTGCCCTTCGGTGATGTAGCCCGTGTTGTCGGGCACCGGATGGGTTACGTCGTCCCCCGGCATGGTGGTGACGGCCAGGATCGTGATGCTTCCCGCCCCTTCGAAATCCACGGCCTTTTCGTACCGGGAAGCCAGGTCGCTGTAAAGCGACCCCGGATAGCCCAGGTTGGAGGGGACCTGATCCATCGAGATGGCGATCTCCTTGAGCGCGTCGGCAAAGGCCGTCATATCGGTCAGCAGCACGAGAACCCTCTTCCCCTGGACACCGAACTGCTCGGCCACCGCCAGCGCCATGTCGGGAACCAGCAGTCGCTCCACCACGGGATCGGAGGCCGTGTGGACAAACATGATCGAACGGGAAATCACCCCCGCATCCTCGAAGGATTGCCTGAACTTGAGGTATTCGTCGTATTTGAGACCGATGCCCCCAAGGATGACCACATCCGCATCGGCGTGCATGCCGATGCGTGCCAGCAGTTCATTGTAGGGCTCCCCGGCGGCGGCAAAAACGGGCAGTTTCTGGCTCTCGACCAGCGGATTGAAGACATCCACCATCGGAACGCGGGTTTCGATGAAACCGCGGGGGATGATCCTCCGTACCGGGTTGACCGAAGGTCCCCCGATGTCGATCTTGGGCAGTGCCGTCAGCTCGGGGCCATTGTCGATCGATTCCCCCGAGCCGTTGAAAATGCGCCCCAGAAGGGCATCGCCGAAGGCCACCTGCATCGGGTGCCCCAGAAACCGCACCAGGTCGCCCGTCGAAACCCCGCGTGACCCGGCAAACACCTGAAGGAAAACATCGTTCCCCTTGAGACGGATGACCTGAGCCAGGGACAGCCCGTGACGGCTTTTCACGGTAGCCAGTTCCCCATAGGTAATTCCGTCGGCGGGCACCGTGATGATGTCCCCCTGGATCCGGCTGATGTGCGAGTGTTCTAAAATCATGAGCAAATCACTCCTTTCCCCGCCAGGACTGCTTCAATCTCGCCCCGGTACCTTTGGTAGGTGTCGCCCTGATAGGGACAGTATTTCATCTGGAAAAAGCTGTTGTGGAGCGCCGCCATTCTCCTGCGGGCCTCCTCCTTGGTTTCAAAGGCGAAGGGATGCCGCACGGCGTCCATCAGCAGCAGGAAATCGGTCACCTGGCGGTCCCGCGGAGTGGCGCGGTCGACGGCATCGAAGGAATCCTGCTGCAGGCACACGGCATCGACCATTTCCGCCTTGAGATAGGTCACCAGATCATTCACGCTGATGCCCTCTTCGCCGACAACCAGCATCATCTGGTGCACTTCACTGCCCGCAGCGAGGAGCCGATGGACCTCCTCGACCAGCTCCACCCAGCCTTCACGGCGCTCCTCCAGCGACTCCCTCATCTGCCGGAGATAGAGGCTCCAGGAGATCTGCGGATCGATGGCCGGATAGCGCCGCTGGTCGGAACGGGAACGGGAGAGGCCGTAGAACGCGCCCACGACCTTCAGGGTGTTCTGCGTGACGGGCTCCTCGAAATTCCCGCCGGCCGGGGAAACCGTCCCGATCAGGGTCAGCGATCCGGTATTTCCGTCATGAAGCCGGACCAGCCCCGCCCGCTCGTACACCGCGGCGATACGGCTCTCCAGATAGGCCGGAAAGGCCTCTTCTCCGGGGATCTCCTCGAGACGCGCCGACGACTCGCGGAGCGCCTGGGCCCAGCGGGAGGTGCTGTCCGCCAACAGCAGCACCTTGAGCCCGATCTGCCGGTAATACTCGCCGATCGAAATCCCGGTATAGATCGAGGCCTCGCGGGCCGCCACGGGCATGGAGGAGGTATTGCAGATGATGACCGTCCGGTTCATCAGGGATTCGCCCGTCTTGGGGTCTTCCAGCTCCGGGAACTCGCGGATGGTTTCCACCACCTCTCCGGCCCGCTCGCCGCAGGCGACGATGATGACGACGTCGGCCTCGGCATAACGGGATATGATTTGCTGGAGGACCGTCTTGCCCGCGCCGAACGGACCGGGGATGCAGGAGGTTCCCCCCTCGGCCAGCGGGAAGAAGATGTCGATGAGCCGGCACTGGGTGAGGAGCTGCCGGTTCGGCAACAGCCTCTCCTCGTATGCCCGCACGGGCATCTTGACCGGCCACTCCTGCTTCATCGTCACCTGCTCCTCTTTCCCCAGCAGGAAGGAGTAGTCCGACGTGTTCTTCAGGATGGCGAGCGGATCGCTCACCCGGTAACGGCCCTTCGGTTTGATTTCCAGGACTTCCCAGGCCCCCTGGAGCCGGAGCGGCACGATGATGTGGTGCTGGAAGATCCCCTCCGGCACGCTGCCCAGGTACTGTCCCGCCTTGACCACGTCGCCACGGACCACGGCGGGGGTAAACTCCCACTGCTTCTCCTCGTCGAGCGCGTGGAGATACTGACCGCGCTTGAGAAAGAAGCCCTGTGCATTCTGAAGCTGCTTCAGCGGATTCTGCAGGCCGTCATAGATCATCCCCAGAATGCCGGGCCCCAATGTGACCGAAAGAAGGTCTCCCGAGAATTCCACCTCGTCCCCTACCACCATTCCGGTCGTGCTCTCGAAAACCTGCATATCGATCTGCCGGCCGCGAACCCGGATCACTTCCGCCTTGAGCGGCACCCCCTGACACTTGACGAATGCCACCTCGTTCTGCAGAACCTCCCGACCCTGCTCCACCTCGCAGGTCGCCAGGGGACCGTTCACCGCGATAATGCGACCCTTGGAATGACTGCCCACGTTCAACCTCCACCGTATAAAAAGTTTTTCATGTCATAGGGTTCCTGCATCTTCTCCCAGCGTCCGTAGATGAGCGCACTGGACACATACGCGAGCAGGACATCGAGCGAGAAGGGGTCGTGCCCT
Organism: Syntrophales bacterium; assembly: GCA_034677965.1. GTDB lineage: Bacteria > Desulfobacterota > Syntrophia > Syntrophales > UBA5619 > UBA5619. Next base: position 40,983 of record JAXDCM010000163.1, on the reverse strand, counting down.
TGACAATGATAGATCTGCTTCAAACGCTCGCCGTCCAGATAGCGCTCCGCGGCAAGCGGATTCTTCTGCCCCTCGAGCTGGGAAAGAAGGGTTGAGAAATCAAAGCACCGCACCCCGGGCAGAACGGCATGCTCTACCGGATTCTCCCCCGTCTCCCGGAGACGAAGCGCCGTCAGGCGGTTGCGAAGCTCGATTTCCCAAGGGATATAATCCAGCAGATAGCGGCAGCCCGCGTCTCCGGCTGTTTTCAAAATGGCTCTATAACAGAGATCCCAGAGCCGGTCGTGAACATGGGGGCTGCGAATCCCCCGATCCTTCTCCTCCAGAAACTGACGGATGAATTCCGGAAGATTTCGACCGGCTTTCAAATCCTCGCGCTTGACCGTTCCGCCTTCCATGAAAAGATCCCTTCCCTGCTCCATATTTTCGAAGTTGGCCGAATCGATCACGGAAAGGTGACTCTTGAGAAGGGTATCGTGTTCGGGTTGGACGTTGCGTTGGATCATGCCGGAGAGTTCGCAAAAAGAAAGGGGAAGTTTGTCGCCCAGCGTCGACGGCAGGGGCGGCAGAAGCGATGTGAGGAAATAGTAAGCCCCCATCGTCCGCTATGACTCCTTCCGCGGGAAGAAGTGTCTGCGGAAACGGGGGGAGCAGAACTCGGAAAAGACCTGGATCAGGCCGTCGCTGAAATTGATATGGCTTCCCCGCCCCCCGACCCCGATCTTGAAGCCGAACGAAATTTTGTCGGTGAAGCGGATGTCGAGCGGTTGGGATATTTTATTGTGGAATTTCTGCAGGAACCAGGTTTCGAGCTCCGATTGTTTCGTCTTCGGGAGGAGAACCTCGATACGATGCTCCTGTCCACCGTGACGGCCGAAGCCGGCGATCAGTTCCTCAATCATTTTGGCCAGGAATTCGCGGTCATCCAGAAAGGGTTTCACGTTCTGTTCGATCACGGGATCTACGACGGCCTTTTCGAGCCGCTCTTCGACCTTGATCAAAAAGTTTCGGGCCGCCGTATCGAGATCGACGTTCATCTGCTTGCGAAGGTTTTCGGCCTCCCGCTTCGCGGCCTCCCGGATCCGCTGGCCTTCCTGTTCCGCGGCTGCAACGATTTTCCCTGCATCGGTGCGGGCCGCACTCAGGAGGTTTTCGGCCTCGGCCTTTGCGGGCGCAAGGACCTTTTCGGTCAGTTCGCTCGTAATGTCCCCTAACGTTTTCGCCATTTTGAACCCCTTTTTCTTTTTTTGCCGGACATGCAGATATGTGGATGGTGGTGCTGTTGAATAAAAGAAAGTCGTTGGGCCGTTTATTCCGCAGTGCCCTATATTCGAATTCGCCATGCTTTGCAAGCTTTTTTCACAAAAACGCAATTGAAGGAAATGGTTGCAATCTTTCGACGCCGGCCTTATGATCCGCTCCGTCCGCCCCGATCGCATGGCGGATTCATCAACCGTCCCCGCTGTGTACCGCGGAACATTCTCCGTTTGCGTTTCGTCGTCTCATTGGGGGCAAGCAGCGGAGGAAACGGACCGGAGAAGAATGAAACAGGAGACGACATCCATGACCACACCCATCCGGATCATTGTCGGCAAGGTTGCCGTGAAAGCGGAGCTGGGCGACACGTCGCTGGCCGAAAGCATTGCCGGCAAGCTGCCCATCGAAACGACGCCGAACGAGTGGGGCGACGAATTCTATTTCGGCATCCCCGTCCGTTCCGGTCTCGACGAAACGGCCACAACGAAGGTCAAGATCGGCGATATCGGCTATTGGCCGCCCGGAAATGCCATGGCCATCTTCTTCGGCCCCACCCCGATGAGTTCGGGCGCCGATCCCGTCCCGGCGAGCGATGTCTGTCTCATTGGCCGGATCATCGAGGATGCGACCCTGCTGCGCAAGGCCAGGGGCGCCCGAAACATCCGGATCGAAAAAGCGTAATGGCCCACCACACCGTCAAATCGGGATACGCGGCCCTGACCGAACGGCTGAACCGTTTTCCGCAGGGGGCTCCTCCTTCGGATCTTCTTCGACGCATCCTCTCGATCCTCTTCACCGACCGGGAGGCCCGGCTGGTCTCCCTATTGCCGATCAAGCCCTTCACAGCCCGGAAGGCGGCCGACATCTGGAAAATTCCGCTTCAGGAGGCCCAAAAAACGCTCGATGCGCTGGCCGGCCGCGCCCTCCTTCTGGATATGGAAGACGACGGGGGGAACCAGACCTACCTCTTGCCGCCCCCGATGGCCGGCTTTTTCGAATTTTCCATGATGCGGATCCGGGGCGACATCGATCAGAAGCTCCTCAGCGAGCTCTTCTACCAATACCTGAACGTGGAGGAGGATTTCATCCGGAACCTCTTCACGGAAGGGGAGACGCAGTTGGGGCGGGTTTTCGTGCACGAACCGTCCCTGACCGCGGAAAATGCCCTTCACGTGCTGGATTACGAGCGGGCGAGCGAGGTGATCCGGAGCGCCTCCCACCGGGCGGTGGGGATCTGCTACTGCCGTCACAAGATGGAGCATCTCGGCCGGGACTGCGCCGCGCCGAAGGAGATCTGCATGACCTTCGGCAACACGGCCCGATCGCTGATCCGCCACGGCTTCGCCCGCGGGATGGAAATCGCCGAGGGGCTGGATCTGCTGGGACAGGCCCACGAAAGCAACCTTGTCCAGTTCGGGGAAAACGTCCGCCGGCAGGTCAATTTCATCTGCAACTGCTGCGGCTGCTGTTGCGAGGCTCTGATCGCCGCGCGCCGCTTCGGCTTTCTCCACCCGGTGCACACGACGAATTTCCTGCCCGCCATCCGCGAGGCGGAATGCACCGGCTGCGGGAAGTGCGTCCGGATCTGCCCTGTCGAGGCGATCGGGCTCGTTTCGGCAAACGATCCCCGGCGGCCGAACCGGCAAAAGGCCAAGCTGGACGGGGAAATCTGCCTGGGCTGCGGCCTCTGCGTCCGGGCCTGCACGACGAACGCCATCACCCTGAAGCCCCGGCCGGAGCGCGTCATCACGCCGCTCAACTCCACCCACCGGGCGGTGGTCATGGCCATCGAACGAGGAAAGCTCCAGAACCTGATCTTCGACAACCGTGCCCTCTTCAGCCACCGGGCGATGGCGGCGATTCTCGGCGTCATCCTGAAGCTTCCGCCGGTGAAGCAGGCAATGGCCGGCCGTCAGATGAAGTCGCGCTATCTGGAGGCGCTGATCGCCCGGTTCAGGGTCTGAAGGGACGGGCGGCAGGAAGAGCCGGCTTACCCGAACTCCGCCCGAAACAGATCCATCAGCTTCGATTTCTCCTCAAAACCGATGCCCGGAACGGACGGAAGCCTGACATAACCATCCTCGATCGGCGTGCTGTCCGCGAACCCCCCGAACGGGGCGAAGACCCGGGGATAGGATTCATTGCCCCCCAACCCCAGACCGGCCGCGAGGTTCAGCGCAAACTGATGTCCCCCATGCGGGATGCAGCGACGCGGGGACCAGCCCTGCTCTTTCAGCGCCTGCTGCATCCGGAGGTACTCGACCAGACCGTAAGCGAGAACGGGGTCCATCTGCAGAACATCCCGGTCGGGCCGGAGTCCCGCATGGCGCAGCAGGTTTCGCGCGTCCTGATGGGAGAAGAGGTTCTCGCCCGTCGCCAGAGGTCCGTCATAAACCTTGGCCAGCTCCGCATGGGCCGCGTAATCGAGGGGATCGAGCGGCTCCTCATACCAGCGGAGTCCGAACGGCGCCATCGCCTCCCCCCAGGCCACGGCGGACGGAAGATCGAAACGCCCGTTCGCGTCCACCGCCAGCCGATCGCCCTCGCCGACTAGATCCAGCACGCATTCGATGCGGCGCAGATCCTCCGGAAGGTCGGCCCCGCCGATCTTCATCTTCACGACCCGGTAGCCCATGTCGAGATACCCCTGCATCTCCGCCTTCAGCGCATCGAGGTTTTTCCCGGGGTAATAATAGCCGCCCGCCGCATAGACGAATACCCGGTCGTCTGCCGAACCGCCGCGATACCGGTCCGCGAGCAGACGGTAAAGGGGTTTGCCCTCGATCTTCGCCGCTGCGTCCCAGACGGCCATGTCGATGACCCCGACGGCCACCGACCGCTCGCCGTGCCCCCCCGGCTTCTCGTTCGCCATCATGACGTTCCAGATGCGAACGGGGTCCAGGTTGCCCCCTTCCGGGCAGATCAGTTCTCTGGGGTCGGCCGCCATGATCCTGGGGATGAACCGCTCGCGGAGCAGCGCGCCTTGGGCATAACGGCCGTTCGAATTGAAGCCGTAGCCCACCACGGGCTTCCCGTCCCGGATCACGTCCGTGGTCAGGGCCAGCACCGAAACGGTCATCTTGCTGAAGTCGATGTAGGCGTTGCGGATCTCCGAGGCGATGGATACGGTTTTTTCCCGGATGTCTACGATGCGCATGGTAACCCTCCTGATTTCGGTCTTTTGAAAATTCGCGGCGTTTTCATTCGGATCCCGCGGATTTCCGTAACGAGATCCTATCGGCGTTTCCGGCCGTAATCTGCCCCATAGCACAACGGTTCCGGAGCGTCAACGAGACGAGAAACCCCGCAACGCAGACTTCAATTAAGGGCTTTACGGAGAAAAAAATCTGTGGTAGCAAGGCGACGACCACAGCAGACTCAACCCCATCCTGTGGCCTGTATCCCGGCAATGGATCGATCGGAAGCGACAACAGCGATTCGGGCTCAAAAGGCGCAGTGTTTCGGAACACTCATCGTACAGGGAGGCGGTTGTGAAGACACAGCGGAATGCGGATATCGTCTTGGGGTGTCTGTTCGCCCTGTTCGGCATCCTGATCATCTACGCGTCGACATTGATCACCAGCGGCACCCCGCATAAACTGCCGCCCAAAACCTTCCCGATGGTGGTCGGCATCCTGCTCCTGATCTGTGGAAGCGCGCTTGCCGTGAAGTCCTGGGGCATCCGTGAGGCGGATCTCGCCATCAAATGGCCGGACCGGGAGGGGGTCCGGACGATCCTGGTCGTCCTCGCAAGCATCGCGGGTTACATTCTTCTGCTCAACCCGCTCGGACTGCCGATCGCCTCATTCCTCTACATCGCCTTTTCGATCTGGTACCTGAAGCGTTCAAAATGGATGCTGGCAATCGTGATCAGCGCGGTCACCGCGGGGATCTCTTATTTTCTGTTCATCCGTCTGCTGGCGCTTTCGTTCCCGGCAGGTCCCTTCCTCGAATAGGAGGACATTATGGGATTTTCCTTTGATTACCTCTTCCAGGGATTCGGAATCGCGCTGACGTGGCAGAATCTCTTCTGGGCCGCGCTGGGCTGTTTCATCGGAACGCTGGTCGGCGTGCTTCCCGGCATCGGTCCCGTCTCCGGAATCGCGATCCTGCTCCCGTTGACGACGGTGCTCCCCCCGACTTCGGCCATCATCATGATGGCGTCGATCTACTATGGCGCGATGTACGGAGGTTCAACGACCGCGATCGTCGTCAACATCCCCGGGGAGGCCTCCTCCGTCCCGACCGCAATGGAAGGCTACGAACTGGCCAAGCAGGGAAAGGCAGGGCCGGCGCTGGCCATCGCGGCCATCGCCTCGTTTGTCGCCGGAACGCTCAGCGTGATCGCGCTGACCTTTTTCGCCCCCACGCTGGCCCGGTTTGCCGTCGTCTTCGGCCCGCCGGAGTATTTCGCGCTGATGTTCATGGGGCTGAGCCTGGTGATCAGCCTTTCGGGACGCGCCCTGCTGAAAGGGATCATCTCCATGGCCCTGGGGCTCACGGCCGGCCTGATCGGCCAAGACCCTCTCACCGGGGCGGAGCGGCTGACCTTCGGATCCGTCACGCTGACGGTCGGCGTCGATTTCATCGCGATCATCGTGGGGCTGTTCGCCGTCAGCGAGGTGATGATCAATGTGGAGCAGCGACTCACCTCCATCAGCAAAATGGAGGTCAAGAGCTGGATGCCGACCTGGGCCGACATCCTGTATTGCAAGGGAGCCATGCTTCGCTCCTCCACGGTCGGATTCCTGCTGGGGCTCCTTCCCGGCTGCGCCCCGTCGGTCACCTCCTTTGTGGCCTATGACCTTGAAAAAAGGGCCTCCAAACATCCTGAACGGTTCAGCCGCGGGGCGATGGACGGGCTCGCAGCCACGGAGGCGTCGAACAACGCAACCTCCACCGCCGGGTTTGTTCCGCTCTTCTCCTTCGGGCTTCCCACGGCGCCGTCGATGGCGGTCCTCCTCGGAGGGCTGATGATGTACGGCCTCCAGCCCGGACCGATGCTCTTCATCCAGAACCCGGATTTCGTTTGGGCGGTCATCGCCAGCATGTACATCGGCAACGTCATGCTGCTGGTCCTCAACCTGCCTTTGATCGGGGTATGGGTCCGAATCGTGCGCATACCCTTCTACATATTGGGACCGCTGATCGTCTTTTGCGCCCTCGTCGGGACTTACAGCGTCCGGTTCCAGACCTTCGACATCTGGATCATGCTCCTTTTCGGCGTGATCGGATACTTCATGAGGAAACTCGGTTACCCCATCGCACCGATGGTCCTGGCAAGCGTCCTGGCGCAGATGCTGGAGACGTCCCTTGGTCAGTCGCTGCTCATCTCCCAGGGATCGGTGCTGATCTTCTTCACCCGTCCCATCTCCGCGATCTTCGTGGCGCTGGCCTTCCTGTCCATCGGGCGGGGGGTCTGGGCTCAGGTTAAAGCCAAGGCACCCGAGGTCGTCACGGACGATGCGGATTATTGATGCTGGTTGAAACAGAAAGGTTTTCCGAGAACAGAGGGGGCATTCCCCAAGCAGTGGAGGAATCCCATCCGGTCCGCGAAGCAGGCGGATGGATAGACGGGTGTCCGTAGTACGCAGGGCATCGAAATCAAATCAACGATGAATGAGGAGGGAAGAGATGAAAAGGATTGCCATTGGTTTTATCGTTCTTTGCGCCGTTGTATCGCTGGTTCTGGCCGCTTCGGCTACCGCGGCGGACAAGTTCCCGAGCAAACGCATCACCTACAAAATCTGTTTCAATCCCGGCGGCGAGTCGGATATCACCGCGCGATTCCAGGAGGCCGCCCTGAAGAAGGCCCTTGGCGTCGATGTCGCCATCACCTACCAGGTCGGCGGCGGCGGGGCGCTCTGCTGGGCGGAACTGACCCGGACCAAGCCCGATGGTTACACGATCGCCGGGCACAACCTGCCCCATACGGTCGTTCAGCCGATGGAGATGGGCAATGCCGGGTACAAGACGCTGGATCTCAAGCAAGTCTATATGTTCGAGAGCACGCCGGATGTTCTGTTCGTCCGCAAGGACAGCCCCTACAAGACCCTGAAGGAGTTCGTCGAGGCCGTCAAAAAGCAGCCCGCCGGCACCTTCACCTGCGGGGGCAGCGCCAGCTCCTCGGCGAACGATCTGGGGACCAGCATGTTCAACAAGGCTGCGGGCATCAAGTTGACCTACATCCCCTTCGGCGGGACCGGTTCGGCGATTCCCGCCCTTCTGGGCGGCCATGTCACCGCATTGATGAGCTATTCCACAATGGCGATTCAGCAGAAGGACCAGTTCCGCGCGCTGGCCATTGCCACGGAAAAACGGATGGAGGTTCTCCCCGATTTGCCGACCTTCAAGGAACAGGGATACGATGTCGTGGAAGGCGCCTATCGCGGTGTCGCCGCCCCTCCGGGAACGCCGGATGAGATCGTCAAGATCCTTGCCGATGCGTTCGAAAAGGTCATGAAGGATCCGGAAGTCAAGAAGAAGATGGATGCCAACGCCTTCAAGACGGAGTTCATGGGCCCCGAAGAATCCCTGGCCCTGGTCAAGAAAAAGATGGTGGAGTACGAAGCCATCATGAAGGAACTCGGAAGGATCAAGAAGTAGAATCCGTCCGGATCCCTTCCAACAGGAAGCACCGCGGATCCTTGCAAAACCCGATGCGGGGCACCCCGTTTCTGCATGCGGGTGTGCCCCGCCCGGTGCGGTATTCGAAACTTTTATCTTAGGAACCACAAATCATGGCGACCTATCGCATCGCGGCCATCCCCGCCGACGGGATCGGCCTGGAGGTCATCCCCGAAGGGATCCGGGTCCTGGAGGTTCTCCAGAAATGCACCGGAAACTTCCGGATGACCTTCGAGACCTTCCCGTGGGGGTCCGATTACTATCATGCCCATGGCCGAATGATGCCGGAGAATGGCCTGGATACGTTGAAGGCCTTTGACGCCATCTACTTCGGTGCCGTCGGCCATCCCACCGTTCCGGACCACATTTCGCTGTGGGGTTTGCGTCTTCCCATCTGCCAGGGATTCGATCAATACGCCAACGTCCGCCCCGCCCGCATCCTGCCCGGTGTCCGAAGTCCGTTGAAGGACCGCGGCCCGGGGGATCTGGATTGGGTCATCGTCCGTGAGAACACGGAAGGGGAATACGCGGGCGTCGGGGGTCGGGCTCACCAGGCGCATGCGGAGGAGGTGGGAATGGAGGTATCCGTCTTCACCAGGGCCGGGGTTTTTCGGATCATGCGGTTTGCCTTCGAGCTGGCCCGGAAGCGCCCGCGTCGCATGCTCACGCTGGTGACCAAGTCCAACGCCCAGCGCCACGGGATGGTCCTCTGGGACGAAATTTTCGCCGCGGTCGCGACAGACTATCCCGATGTTTCGACGGACCGGATCCTGGTCGATGCGGCCACGACCCGGATGGTGCTGCGTCCGGAAACCCTGGATGTCCTGGTGGCCACGAACCTCCATGCGGACATCCTTTCCGATCTGGCGGCCGCCCTGTCGGGAAGCCTGGGGATGGGCGCGACGGCCAACCTGAATCCGGAAGAGAAATACCCTTCCATGTTCGAACCCATACACGGATCGGCGTTCGATATCATGGGAAAGGGCATCGCCAATCCGATCGGAACGTTCTGGTCGGCCGTGCTGATGCTCGAGCATCTGGGAGAGAAGGAAGCGGCGGGAATGCTGATGAAGGCCATTGAAACGGTCACAGCCCGCGGGGAGTTCATGCCGGCGGACCTCGGAGGCCGCGCGACAACCCGCGAAGTGACGGACGCTGTTTGCGCCTCGCTGAAAAAACCCTGAAGGACAAGGCTCTACAGACGAAAATCTTCCCGATATTTTGCGGGCTCCGTGTGTTTTCGGTTGCACTGTCCTGCGTCGACCCGTTGCACTTGACATAGGCAAGTCATTTTTTTATAGTGCGCGCATTCTGTGTGGATTCCCCCATCAAGCACGGACTCGTTTTTTCCCCGATCGGCGTTGGGTTCTCGAACAGGGAGTTGAGAAGAGATGCGACAAATCGAAGGAAAAGCCTCCTGGGCTATCGGCGCCCTCTACGTTGGTTTCGTCGGCTGGTCGATTTACGGCGCCATCTGGCCGGTGGAGACCTACGCTTTTCGCATGATCCACATGGCCTTCATTTATGCGCTCGCCTTTCCGATCTACCCTTACAAGCCGAACGCCGGCCGATGGTGGCTGGCGCCGGACGTGATCCTGTCTCTGTTGGGCGTTGCTGCAATCGCATACGGCTTCGTGGACATGGACAGTTTCATCCGCCGCTCGACCCTGCCGGAACCCCTGGACATGTTCTTCGGCATCACGGCGATCCTCCTTCTGCTGGAAATCTCCCGCCGCATGGTCGGCACCGTCTTCACGGCGGTTGTGATCGGTTTTCTGCTTTATATGGTCTTCGGACAGTACTTTCCGGACGTGATCTCCCACAAGGGATATGACATCGACCGGATCGTCGGCCACATGTATATGACCCTCGAAGGAATCTTCGGCGTGCCGTTGTCGGTCAGCGTCTCCTTTGTCATGCTCTTTGTTGTCTATGGCACGTTCATGGACGTCGCCGGGGCGGGCAACTTCTGGCTGGAGCTTTCCCTGGCAACGATGGGACGGCAGTCGGCCAGCTCCGGGCGGGGCGCAGTGATCACCGCGGCCCTTCTGGGCGGACCGCAGGGAAGCGGTGTGGCCACCACGATGTCGGTGACGCCGATCATGTGGCCGATCCTGCAGAAGGCGGGTTATTCGCCGAACATGGCCGCGGGGCTGATCGCGACCGGCGGAATCGGGGCCGTCCTTTCGCCGCCGCTGATGGGAGCCGCCGCCTTCTTGATCATGCAGTTCATGGGGATCACCTTCTGGGAGGTGGTCGTCATGGTCACCATCCCGACGGTCCTGTATTACGTGGGGACCCTCTTCATCGTTGAGCTGGAGGCCCGCAAGTATCGCTTTGCCCCTCCGGAAACCGAGGCCAGAACCGTCCGGCAGGTGATACGCACCAAGGGATACCACCTGCTGTCCATCGTTGTGCTGGTGGCGTTGCTGGTGGTCTGGAACAAGTCTCCTGAATTGGCGGCGCTCGGTGCGATCGCGACAACGATCGTGACAAGCTTTATCAGCCGGGATCGCAACGAATGGCTGACCCCGAAGCGGATTGTCGTCGCGATGGTCGAGGGGGCCAAAAACATGCTCCCGGTGGCCGTCCTGCTGGCGGCCGCGGGGCTCATCGTCGGAACCTTCACATTGACGGGCCTGGGTCTGAAAATCTCGTCGATCATCATGTCGGTGAGCGGGGGATCCGTCCTGGCCGCGCTGTTCCTGGCACTGTTCGCTTCAATGCTGATCGGCCTTTCCCTTCCGATCACGGCCACCTACATCATGACCGTCGTCATGGTCGCCCCCGCCCTGGTGTCCATCGGTATCCAGATGCACGTCGCGCACCTGCTCTGTTTCTATTTTGCCGTCCTTTCCGAGGTCTCCCCGCCAGTGGGCCTCTCCCCGTGCGCAGCGGCGGCCGTGACGGGCGGAAACCCTTTCGGATCGATGATGCAGGCCTGGAAATACTCGCTGCCGGCCTTTCTCGTCCCGTTTTTCTTTTCGACGACCAAGGTCGGCAACAGCCTGCTGATCGTCGGGGCGAACTGGCCCGATTTCATCCTCGCGACAATGACGAGTCTTGCCGCCCTGTTTTTTCTGGCGATGGGGATCATCGGTTACCTGCGCAAGCCCTTATCCCTCGTGGAGAGGACCTTGCTGGTTGTCGTTGCCGTCGGCATGGTCATTTCACCGATCGGTGTTTCGGTCGACGGGCTGGCACCGCTGTCGGCCGGTATCCTGATGCTCGTTTACCACTTATGGATGAGCCCCAAACCGACTGCCGACAGGTCACCGAAGGGAATCGGATAGGGAGAAGATTTCAAAGGGTCTGTTTGCCCCCGGGGATTTTCCGCAGGGGCATCCAAAGGGTCAGGGCGATGAAGCCCTGCCGATACCACCATTGGAGGAGGTGTGTTATGAACGTTCGAAAATGCGGAACCATAGCGGCCTTGGCGGTTATTTTGGTCCTATCGTTGGCATTGGCCGGCAACGTGGGCGCACAGGCAAAAGCGGACAAACTCTCTTTCAGCATCGTGACCGGCGGCACCGGCGGTGTCTGGTATCCGCTGGGCGGCGCCATCGGGGGGGTTATCGGCAAGTATATCCCAAACACCGAGGCCTCCGCAGAGGCGACAACGGCCGCAATCGACAACCTGAAACTGCTGACGGCCGGGAAGGCGGGGCTGGCTTTTGCCTATGACTATCACATCGGGTGGGCAAACGACGGGAAGGTGCCCGGCCTTTCCGGAAAACATAAAGTCCGCATGGTTCTCGGCTTCTACGAGCAACCGCTCCACGTCGTGACCAAGGAGGGAACCGGGATCAAATCGATCATGGACCTCAAGGGCAAGCGCGTCTCCACGTGCGCCCCGAACAGCGGCACCGAGGAGCAGGCCGATTACGTCCTCAAGGCGCTCGGGATAGACTGGAACAAGGATTTCAAGCGGGAAAAACTCGGGGCGGGCGAGTCCGTCGCGGCGCTGAAGGACGGCAAGATCGACGCTTTCTTCTGGAGCGGCGCCGTGCCGACGTCCTCCATCATCGATCTCTCCTCGACCCCCGGTCTCAAGATGGTCATGCTGCCGATCGCAGGGGATATTGCACAGAAAATCATGAAGGAGAATCCCGGCGTCTTCCACAAGACGATTTTCGCCAAAGGCTCGTACTCCGCCTTGGACAAAGATGTCGAAACGATCGCGATTACAGCCGTTCTGCAGGCGATGGATACCTTCCCGGAGGATCGGCTCTATCAGATCGTCAAGGCGATCTTCGACCACAAAAGCGAGCTGGTGGCCGTCTGGAAGGGCGCCGCGAAGATGACGCCGGAGAGCGCCGTCGGCCAGGTCACGCAGGACGCCCTCAAGCTGCTCCATCCCGGCGCACTGAAGTATTTCAAGGAAAAGGGCGCGATCAAATAAGTCCCGCGTGAACGTCTTTGGCGGGTCGGTTCTCGGTACATGACCCCGCGCCGACCCGCCATAAAATCGATTCCCCTGCATTCCGACAACCCTGATCCCGGTCGGAACAAAGCGAAGGATCAGGTCAACGCAGTGGATTTGCTTTATCAGAGCCCCGTGGGGAATCAGCGGATGCGCCATAAAACAAAAATCGTCCTGCCGATCCTGGCGGTCCTGTGTCTCGGACTCCTGTCGCAGGTCTCCCTGCCGGGATACACGCGGATCGAGCTGACGGAGGAAGCCGGGGGGGAGAAGCTTCTCACCGTCGTGGCGCCGGACGGCGAGCCGGTGACCCTCACCTGGCGCAACTCCCAGTTTGGTTACGACGTCACGGAGGTTTTCTACACCCGGGACGGCCTGATCGTCCAGGACCAGGTCACTTTTTCCGAACCCGGAGGTCCTCTCCCGCCGCGCGTTTCTGCCGCCGACGTGGCCGATTTGTATCACACGGGAGGGACGTTTGACGCACGCGGCCTCTCCCGGCCCTTTTCGCGGATCGTCTACCGCATCGGGGAGATCGGCGATCCGAAGCTCCGCGTAAAAAACCAAACCGCCGCCCTGAAGAAGGAGGCCGGATTCGGCGGCCGGGTGATCCTCACCACGGCCAGGCCCAAACTTTCCGATTTCCTGCTTGATCCGGTCCAGCGGGTCAGATGTTCATTGCCGGGGGCATAGATGAACGAAAAGATTGCAGCAGAGTATCGAAAGAAGCTGACCGGCGCCAAAGCGGCTATCGGTAGAATTCCCCAGGGGAAAAGGATTTTTGTGGGATCCTTTTGTTCGGAGCCGCAACATCTTGTGTCGGTCCTCCTGCAAAACACGGAAAAATTTTTCGACATTGAACTGATCCGATTTCTGAATCTCGAAGGGTCTCTCATGGGCCTGACGGCCGATGAAACGAAGGGCCGCAGTTATCACGTGCGTTCGATCTATCAGGGCTCCGGCATGCTGACCGGCCTCTCCTCCACGAGAAGATTCCTGACTCCGATGAACTTTTTCATGGTCCCGTCCCTATTCTCCAAAAGGCACATCCCGCTCCATTACGCCCTCGTACAGGTCGCTCCTCCCGACGATTTCGGCTGGATGAACCTCGGGGTCTCCGTGGACATCACGCTGGCCGCGGCGCAGGCGGCCGATGTCGTGATCGCCCAGGTCAATTCCGAGATGCCCAGGGTTCCCGGATACGGAATGCTCCATATCGACGAGGTGGATTTCATTGTCGAAAAGAACGAGGAGCTGCTGACGACCTACCCGCTGCCGGATCTTCCGGGTTGGGAGAATATCGCGAAATTTGTCTCCAATCTCGTGGAGGATGCGGCGACCGTCCATGTTTCGCCGGGGATTCCCCCTGAACTGATTGTAGCGGCCCTGGGGCAGAAAAACGATCTTGGCGTGCATTGCCAGTTTCTGCTCGATTCGATCCATGCCCTCCACGGCAGAGGCATCGTCACCAACCGTAAAAAGGGCTACAACGACGGTAAAATGGTCGCTTCGGGCGCCATCGGATCCAATGAGCTTTACCGTTTTCTGGATCAAAATCCGGCCGTTGAATTGAGACCCTCGGACTACGTGAGCAACCCCCGCATCATATCCAATCATCATAAAATGACGGCCATCCACCTGGCGACACAGATCGATCTCAAAGGCCAGGTCGCCGCGGACGGCATCCCGCAAAACCATTACGCGGACGTCGCCGGCATGGTGGATTTCGCGAGAGGCGCATCGATGGCGCCGGGCGGCAAGACCATCGTAATCATCCCTTCGGCGCCGTTCGATGAGAGCGAAAGCAATATCATCCCGGAAATATCGGCCGGCTCCATCGTGATCCCGGCATCCGACACCACCTATGTGGTCAGCGAATACGGCGTGGTCAATCTCTTCGGCAAAAACATCCAGGAGAGGGCGATGGCCATGATCGGCATCGCCCATCCGAAATTCCGGGACGAGCTTTTCGTGAAGGCCCAGGAACTGGGCATGGTCGGCCGGGAGAGGAAGATCCATGAATCGCTCATGGGGGTGTATCCGGCATGGATGGAAGAGACGTGCGAAATCGACGGGCAGAAGGTCACCTTCAGGCCGGCCAAATCGACTGACAGCCGCCTGATCCAGGAGCATTTTTACGAAATGGATCAATCGGACGTCAACAAACGCTTCTTCGGGATGCGCCTGCATTTTTTCTGGGACGAACTCGAGAACATGTTCCTGGTGGATTATAAAAACCGGTTCTCGGTCATTGCCTACCTGGGCGAGGAAGGGCTCGGGAAGGTGATCGGAATCGGGATGTACGGCGCCGAAGAGGGGAAAGAGATGGCCGAGGTGGCCTATTCGCTGGACCGAAAATGGCAGGGGAAGGGCATCGCCGCAAAACTGCAGACGAAAATCGTCGACGCCGCCAGGCACAACGGATTTGCCGGGCTCTGTGCAATGACCTTTTCCTACAACAAAACGATGATCAAGCTCTTCCGGAAATTGCCGTACAAGATATCGACCAAGTATGAAGACGGGGACCTGCTGTTGGAAGCGCGCTTCTCGGAACCCAGCGAATAGGCAGGCATCGTCGCTGCGCCGTTTCCGGAAGTCATCTCCCGGTATACATGACCCGCCATCCTTTAACATCGTTGGGGAGCCCTGCCCCGGCACTCCACCGATGATCCATTCCGACGACCAACAGCGTCGCCGGCGTTCTCCCGGGCGGCGCTGCCCGGATCGATCTCATCCATCTTCATGAATTTCCGCGGACGTGCCGGGCCGCCGTCCTCAAGCGGATCTTTTCCCGGGGGCCGATGCTTCCAGCACCGCAATGATCTCCTCCCGGACAAGGCCGGCGCTTTGGGGGAGAAAACGATCGAGACACTGCCGCGCCTCTGGGCCGCCGATCCGGCCGAGCGCCCAGGCGGCCATCGCCTTGACCCGCTCATCCTCCTCCTGCCGGTACGCCTCCGCGAGCTCGGGCACGTAAGCCTCATCCCGTGTGTTTCCCATGGCCCGGGCCACGTTCATCTTCCACCGCCAGAGATCCGCGGGGGGCATGTAGAACATGTGCGGCCAGATTTTTTCCGTGAACCATGCCTTGTCCATCCGCAGCAGTTTCTCCAGCCGGAAATCGTCGGCCATTCCCGCGGCCTTCTCGTTCGCTTTAAGCTCCCGGGCCAGCCAGGGGGCGTTTCGGGGGCAGACGTTCTGGCAGCGGTCGCAACCGTAAACGTTCATCCCCATCGGCGCCCGCATCTCAGGCGGAGTCAGTCCGCTACCGAAATAGGTGAGAAACGAGATGCAGCGGCGCGGATCGATCTTTTGCGGCCCCTGCAGCGCTCCCGTGGGACAGGCGGCCAGACAGGTGTTACGGCACCAGTCGGGGCAGCCGATTTCGAGTGTGGGCTCATCCGGCGGAAAGGCCTGATCCACCACGACCGCGATCGGGAGGACCCAGGAGCCGCCGGCGGCGACCCTTCTCGAATAGAAGAGGCAGTTCTTGCCGAACGTCCCCAGTCCCGCTCGCGCCGCCGCCAACCGGTGGGGCAGATGGAAGGGGACCTTGGAATCGATTCCATGGTCTCTCAGAAACGAGCGGAACGCCTTAACCCTTTTTCCCAGGCGTTTCCCCAGCATCCGGTCGTCGTCGAGATAGCAGCGGCCGAAGTGGCGTTCCAGCGAAGCCGGAAAGGCCTCCCGGAAATAAGCCTCCACCAGAACGATGATCGACTTCGCCCCGGGAAGGATGTTTCGGGGATCGGTGCCCGCAATCAGGTCGAGGCCCGCCGCGCTCGCCCACCCGTACTCCTCACGCCTCCCCTCCAGGATCGCCCGCTGGGCGTCGAAAGGCTCCGCGGACGTGAATCCTGTGTCCTCAAACCCGCACTCAACGGCCTTGGCAATCACCTCTTCCCTGCTCAGCATCCCGCTCTCCTCCTTCTGAAAACAGAAGCCTTACCAGGCAACTCATCGAAACCCGATTGTCCCCCGCCCTCCCTCGCAAATGCGTTGCGGGAATCCGATGCCCTCTCTCCCTCCGCTGCGTCCCACTTCGCTGCGACTCACTCCCCTGGCCGTTCCTCCACCCAGGCCGGAACGCGCTTCCAACTGTCGCGCATCCGCCTCTGGATTTCCCGGCATTCCGGTTCGTGGCGGCCAAGCAGCGCCCAGAAGCGGTGGGAATGGTTCATGCAGACCGTGTGACAGAGTTCGTGCAGCAGAATGCAGCGCACCCAGTGACGCTCCAGAAAAAGCAGCTTGTAACTGAGGCTGATCGCCCCGTTGGCCGAACAGCTCGCCCAGCGGGTCCTCTGGCCGCGGATGAGGGCTTCCCTGAACCTGAAGCCGTTCTCCGTCGCCAGACGATCGAGCCAGGGGGCCAGTTCCTCACGGGTCCGCAAACGCAGCCAGCGCTTCAAAGCCTCACGGCAGGAGTCATGGTCATGAACGGCTCCGTAGACGGTCACCCACCCCGGCCGGTCGATGAGCACGCCGACCGCGCGCGTATTTGTCGGCAGGTATTCAATCCGCCACGACTCTCCGAGGGCCGGCAAATCAAGGGTGTCCGGCAGCGCAGTGGCCTCTTCACGGCCGGTCTTTTCGGCGGCTTCCGCACCAATCGCCGTTTCGGAAAATTGCCGGAGATGGGCCTTGATCCAGGTTCGCTTCTTCTCCACGATCGCCGGAACCCGGCTGAGGTCATAGTTCCGGGGAACCACCACCGTCAACCCCTCCCGATGAGAAAGCGTAAGACGAAGATTGCGCGCCCTCAGGGATATCCGGATCCGATATTTGATCGAACTGCCTTCATGCCATTCCATCGGATCAGTCAAGACAAATAGCTGATTTGATTTTTCATTTGACAGCCATCCTATCTTATGCGATTGTTTTTTGCAAATGGGAAACTGGCTTTTACCACAGGATGATCCAACCATCCATGAAGCCGCCCCACCTACTAGGGCGGCTCCACACCTTTTTGTCACGGGAGCAGCAATGAATTGCATCTCCCGGACCCAAGGGGTTCGGCTCATCTTGCACCCGTCGGGCGGCCTATCGCCACAGAGGGTCGGCGATACCGCCCATAAAAACAGAAAGGAAACGAAAAAACACCGTTCGCAAACACAGGACGACAGAAAGGAGGTCATGATGAGTGCAAAGAAAATCTTGATGCTTGTCGGCGACTACGTGGAAGACTACGAGGTGATGGTGCCTTTTCAGGCGCTCTCGATGGTGGGACATACCGTCCACACCGTCTGTCCCGGCAAGAAAGCGGGCGAGACAGTGCGCACCGCCGTACACGATTTCGAGGGAGACCAAACCTACAGCGAAAAACCCGGCCATAACTTTGCGCTGAACGCCACTTTCGCGGAGATCAAAGCCGAAGACTACGACGCACTGGTCATCCCCGGCGGACGCGCACCGGAATACATCCGCCTGAACGAGACCGTCCTCAAGATCGTGCGGCATTTTTCGAAAGCCGACAAGCCCATCGCCGCTGTCTGTCATGGCGCTCAGGTGCTGGCCGCCGCCGGAGTCATCGAGGGAAAAGCCTGCGCCGCCTATCCGGCGGTGGGGCCGGATGTTACTCGCGCAGGGGGCAAGTATGTCGATATTCCCGTGAACGAAGCCCATGTGGACGGCAAATTGGTCACCGCCCCGGCCTGGCCGGCTCATCCTGTTTGGCTTGCCAAGTTTCTGCAGGTGCTGGGAACCAAGATTGAAACATAGTGCAAAGAGATGACCGGCGGGCAACAACACGCTAATGGCGGCCACTGCATGCAGCCGATTTGCCTTACGCGCCGAATTCCAGTTCTTCTCTCACGTTGTCATCGTCATTCGGGACGAAAAGATGATCCGTCGCAACCGGCATGCGGCTGATGCCTGCATTCGCGCCGCCCGCGGTGGCTCGAACGGGTGCGAGGTTCCCCATGGATGGGCTCCCGCACATTGACTGACGTGCGCGTCCAAAAAGCAGCTGCACAGGACGCTTCGCGCTGTTGAGCATTGTACGTTATACCCAAAATATCCAAATGAGAATGAGTGTCGCGATGGAAAGAGAATCAGCCAATATTCGTGATGCGGACAAAAAGATGGCGGCTGTGTGCGGCCTTTATTGTGAAGCCTGCTCGTGGTTTATTTCCACTGCCGAGGACCCTGAAAGGCTGAAAAGGCTTGCCGCTCAACGAAATTGGTCGGAGGAAGAGAGCAGGTGCTACGGGTGTCGTTCTGAAAAAAGGCTGCCTTACTGTGGCCATTGCAAAATGTCCGTTTGTGCGGAAGAACGGGGTATCGACTTCTGCAGCGAATGTGACGCGTTTCCTTGTGATGATCTGAAACAGTTCCAATCCGCGATGCCTCATCGGATTGAACTCTGGCGCAACCTCGAGCGAATCAAATCGGTTGGTTACAAACAATGGCTCGAAGAAGTCAGGAAATACTATGCCTGTTCACGATGCCAAACCATCAATTCCGCATACGACATTACGTGTCGAAAATGCGGAGAGGAGCCAAGCTGTCATTACGTCGTCAACCACCGGCAGGAGATCGAACCGTTTTTAAAGAGCAGATGATGCCTGACCGGCGCGGTGTCGATCGGCAGGTCAAATGCGTGTCAGGACAGGCCGTCCCGAAGGAAAAGCGTGAGGCGGACATTCTGTCGGCCGACGAATCCGGGCGGAGATGGTGCTCGCGGCTTGGACAAAAGCACTGGTTCTCGTGACGTTCGAGAGCGGAACTTCAAAATGAAAAGGAGATGGAACGGATGAAGGCAAGGAAACCAATGGGGGATTTCTGGAAAGCGTTATTGGCATCGGCCCTGATCTTCGGACTATCGGGCTGCGCGTCGACCGGCGAATTCCGCGGCCAGGGAACGGTGGCGGGCGTAACCCTTGAAAAAAAGAACTACAAGATCATCAAGGTGGCCGCCAAGGGGGAAAGCACTGGATTCAGATTTCTTGGAATTATCCCTCTGGCAAGTCCCAGATACTCCGAAGCCAAGCAATCTCTTTACGAATCCGTGGGCGAACCATTGGAGGGCCGCGCGATTGCCCTTGTCAATCAAACGGAAGATCGTTCCTTTATGTATTTCATCCTGTTTTCCATTCCAAAGATCACGCTTACGGCGGACATCATCGAGTATCTCGACGAACCGCCCAAGTAA
Source organism: Syntrophales bacterium (assembly GCA_034677965.1). Taxonomy (GTDB): domain Bacteria; phylum Desulfobacterota; class Syntrophia; order Syntrophales; family UBA5619; genus UBA5619. The sequence goes on along the minus strand of JAXDCM010000163.1, from coordinate 21,526 downwards.
CATTCGCCTTGTCGGACAAGGGATCTCCGTCGGCGCGGAGGCAGCGGACAAAGTTCCATGACCGTCCGGATTGGGGGCTTAAGATGATCAACGAATCCCTATCACGTATGCAGGTGTTGAAAGGAGACATCACCCGACTGCAGGTCGATGCCATTGTGAATGCGGCCAACACATCGCTGCTCGGTGGCGGAGGTGTCGACGGCGCCATCCACCGTGCAGCCGGTCCGGGGCTTCTGGAGGAGTGCCGGCGCCTGGGCGGTTGCCCTACCGGCGAGGCGCGCATCACGGGCGGCTACAACCTCCCCACCCGGTTCGTCATCCATACCGTCGGCCCCGTGTATCACGGCGGCCGCCGCGATGAGGCCAAGCTGCTGGAATCGGCCTACAGCCACTCTCTGCGGCTGGCCGAGGAGAACGGGGCTGCTTCGCTGGCGTTTCCGTGCATCTCCACGGGGGTGTACAGCTATCCGAAAGCGGAAGCGTGCGACATCGCCGTCAGGACCGTTCAGGCTTGGCTGAGCAGCCACGAACTGCCACGCAGCGTCGTCTTCTGCTGCTTCAGCGACGAGGACGCCGCATTTTACCAAAAACGCCTGTCGGCACCTGTGTAACCCCAGGTTTCAAAGACCGCGCAGCGGGGTGGGTCGCCGATTCACGAGGGCATGCCGACGAATGCGCATTGAAGAACCCGGCACCCCATACGCCGGGCCGGATGGAGCGAAAGCCCGGGATCGAAAAGGCCTGCGCGCAAAGGAATCACCCCTTCAGAACACACCGAGGGAGATGAGCAGGGAATGCTCTACCGTCTATCCGCCGACCTCATCCTGATTGCCCACCTGGCCTTTATCCTTTTCGTGGCGCTCGGCGGTCTGCTCGTGCTGCGGTGGCCCTGTCTGATATGGCTGCATCTGCCCTCCGTCGCCTGGGGAGCATTCAGTGAATTTTTCGGCGTGATTTGCCCGTTGACGTCGCTGGAGACGACGCTCCGGCAGTTGGGCGGCTCCGCCGGGTATAGCGGCGATTTCATCGGACACTACGCCGCCGCGATCATTTATCCTTCGGGGCTTACACGCGGGATGCAGATCGCGCTCGGCTTCGGCGCCGTTGTGCTGAACCTGGCCGTCTACGGCTGCTGGGTGGGACGGCAAAGAAAAGCAAGGCGGAAGATTTAGAGCCCCAGGATCTTCCTGAGGAACAAGCCGGTGTAGGAGCCCTCCGTGCGGGCGACCTCCTCCGGCGCGCCGGCGGCGACGATCCGCCCCCCGCCCGGCCCCCCTTCGGGTCCGAGGTCAATGATGTAATCCGCGCTTTTAATCACATCGAGGTTGTGCTCGATCACGACGATGGTGTTTCCCATCTCCGTCAGTCTCCCCAGCACGTCGAGGAGTTTGTGGATATCGGCAAAGTGGAGGCCGATCGTCGGCTCGTCCAGGATATAGAGGGTGTTGCTGTTCATCCGTTTCCCCAGCTCCCGGGATAGCTTGATCCGCTGCGCCTCGCCCCCGGAAAGGGTGGTCGCCGACTGGCCCAGGCGGATGTAGCCGAGGCCGACGTCGTAAAGGAGTTGGAGTTTTCCGCGGATGGCCGGGATGTTCTCGAAGAAGACCAGCGCCTGCTGCACGGTCATATCGAGAACCTCCGAGATGTTCTTGTCCTTGTAGCGGACGTCGAGCGTGTCCGGGTTGAAGCGGCGGCCATGGCAGACGTCGCAGGTCACATAAACATCCGGGAGAAAATGCATTTCGATCTTGATCAGGCCGTTTCCCTCGCACGCCTCGCAGCGTCCCCCCTTCACGTTGAAGCTGAAGCGGCCGGGCTTGTATCCCCGCAGCCTGGATTCGGGCAAACCGGCGAAGAGATCCCGGATCGGGGAGAAGATGCCGGTATAGGTGGCAGGATTGGAGCGGGGGGTCCGACCGATGGGCTGCTGATTCATCAGGATCACGCGCTCGATCCCCCCCAGATCCACGACCCTGCGGATCTTTCCGTCCCCCGTTCGATCCTGGTTGAGCCGGCGTGCCATCACCCTGTAGAGGGTCTCGATCACCATGGAGCTTTTTCCCGATCCGGAGACGCCGGTCACCACGGTAAAAATCCCTACCGGAATCCGGATGTCCACATTCCGGAGATTGTTCTTGTGCGCCCCCTCCAGAACAATGAACCGCCCCGCCGCCCGCCGCCGCTTCTTGGGGATCTCGATGAATTTCCGCCCCGACAGGTAGGCGCCTGTCAGCGAAACCTCGCTCCGGCAGGCCTCTTCCGGAGTTCCCTGGAAGACGACCTCGCCCCCGTCCACCCCGGCCCCGGGACCGATGTCGATGATCTGATCCGACACCATCATCATGTCCTGGTCGTGCTCCACCACAAGGACGGTATTCCCCATGTCGCGCAGACGCTTCAACGTGGCGATCAGCCGCACATTGTCCCGCTGATGGAGACCGACGGTCGGCTCATCGAGGATATAGAGGACGCCCACCAGCCCCGATCCGATCTGCGTGGCCAGACGGATTCTCTGCCCTTCCCCCCCGGAGAGGCTCCCCGACGAGCGCTCCAGGCTCAGATAATCCATGCCGACGTCGAGCAGGAACCGCAGCCGCTGGCGGATCTCCTTCATGATGCGCTCGGTCACCTGGATCTCCTGCGGGGAAAGAGGAATCCCCGTGATAAAATCCAGACAGGCGCGAATCGGAAGACCGCAAACTTCGTAAATGTTCTTGCCGCCGACGGTGACCGAGAGGATCTCCTTCTTCAATCGGGCGCCCCGACAGGTCGGACACTCCCGGAGGTTGATGTAGCGCGACAGATCCATGCGGACATGGAGGGACGTTGTCTCCTTATAGCGCCGGTCGAGCTGGTTGAGGACGCCCTCGAACGGCCGGGTGTAGAAAAACCGACGGCCGCCCCGGTCGGCATAAAAGCGAATCGCCTCCCGGCCCGAACCGCGAAGCAGGACATTTCGGATCGCCTCGGGCAATTTCTCGAAAGGCATGTTGATGTCGAAATGATAGTGCTCGGCCAGCGCATCGATCGTCTGGAAGTAATGGAGGGAATGGCGTCCCGACCAGGGAACGATCGCCCCTTCGCGAATGGACATCCCTCCGTCGGGAACAACCAGCTCCTCGTCGAAATACATCCGTGTGCCCAGCCCGCTGCAGTCCGGACAGGCCCCGTAGGGACTGTTGAAGGAGAACATCCGAGGGGCAAGCTCCGGAATGCTGACGCCGCAGTCCGGGCAGGCATAACGCTCGCTGAAGAGAACCTCCTCGCCGCCGGAAACGGAAACGCGGACAAGCCCGTCGGACAGCCCGGCGGCCGTCTCCAGCGAGTCGCGCAGCCGTTTGCGGATCCCCTCCTTGACGATGAGGCGGTCGATCACCACATCGATATTGTGCCGTTTGTTTTTGTCCAGAAGGATCTCTTCGGCAAGCTCCCGGATTTCGCCGTCCACGCGGACTCGGATGTATCCCTCTTTCAGGAGCTTCTTGAGCTCTTTTTGGAACTCGCCCTTCTTGCCCCGGGCGATCGGGGCAAGGATCGTCAAGCGGGTATTGACCGGCCAGGCCAGAATCGTCTCCAGCATCGTGTCGATGGATTGGGAGCGGATCTCCTTCCCGCATCGATGACAGTGAGGAACGCCGATCCGGGCAAAGAGGAGCCGCAGGTAATCGTAGATTTCCGTCACCGTCCCGACGGTGGAGCGGGGATTGTGCGCGGCGGTCCTCTGCTCGATGGCGATCGCCGGAGAAAGCCCTTCAATGGACTCGACATCGGGTTTGTCCATCTGCCCGATGAACTGGCGGGCGTAGGTGGACAGCGATTCCACATAGCGCCTCTGCCCCTCGGCGTAGATCGTATCGAAGGCCAGGGAGGACTTCCCCGAGCCGGAGACGCCCGTGATCACGACGAGTCTGTCTCTGGGAATGTCCACATTGATGTTCTTGAGATTGTGCTGTGAGGCGCCTTTGATTTGAATGTAGTTCATTACGGTTTGATCTCGATATGCGACTTTTTCCGGAGCTCCGCCAGCCACTCGTCGAATTTCTTTTCCATCTTCTCCCGATCGATCTTTTCCCGGATTTCCTCGCGGACGCTCTCGATGGATTTCACGCCGCCGCCCCGGCGATCGATCACCTGGATGATGTGAAAACCGACGGAGGATTCGATGACGCCGCTGATCCGGTTGAGCGGCAAGCTGAAGGCGGCCTCGTCCACTTCCTGAAGGACCACCCCCTTATCGATATAGCCGATGTCCCCGCCGCCGGCCGCCTCCGGCCCCTGAGAGTGCGCGGCGGAGAGCTGGTTGAAGGACTCCCCGTTCATCAGCCGCTTGTGAACCTCCTCGGCCTCCGCGCGGAGCTTTTCCTTTGCTGCCGCATCCGCGTCATTCGGCAGGATGAACAGAATCTGTTTGATCCGTGCGGTCTCCTTTCCCTCATATTCTTCCCGATGTTTCCGGTAATATTCTCCGATTTCCTCGTCCGTCACCGCCACCCGGGATTTGATGTCCCGCCGGATCAGCTTGATCCGCATGAGCTGATCCCGAATACTCTTTCGGTAGGCCTCCATGCTCAGCCCGTCCTGCTCCAGGGCCTTGAGGAACTCTTCCTCCGAGACCTTCCGCTGTTTCCGGATATCGCCGATCGCATCCGTCACCTCTTCATTCGAAACGGTGATCTTCGTTTTGCGGGCTTCCTGCTCCATCAAAAGATTGTCGACCATTCGATTCAGAAGGAACAACCGGTTATCGGCAATGGCCTTCTCCCGGTTCGGGCCCTGATAGGTGGCCTCGATCCTCTCCTGATAGGGGATGAAAGCGCTGTCCCATTCGGACAGGGTGATCGCCTCATCGTTGACTACCGCCACGATGCGGTCCTTGACTTCCGCATGAACTGCCGCACTCAGGAAAATGGCCGTTAAGGCCGCCAGTAGGGCTTCATGGATTCTCATCCTGTTCACCTCAAACTCGATAACCGTGTATTCGGGAGACGGATCTCTACGGTGTCTCCGTCCGATCCGCTCCCCGGGGGCCCGGAAGCGGACGGTTGATCCGGATCGCCGCCTTCGACTTTAATTCATCGATCCAGCCCTTGTAGGATTCGGACTCTTTCTGTTTCCGGAGCTCGGCGATCACACGTTCTTTCACATCCGAGAATTTTCGGCCGCCGGATTTCTCCCTTTCCAGAACCTTGAAAATATGGAAGCCATAGGGGCTTTGAACCACTTGACTCAACTCTCCCACCGGGAGGGAAGAGACCTCCCGGTCGATGGCCTCCGGCATGACCCCGCGCTCAAAAAAACCGAGGTCGCCGCCCCTGGCCGCCTCCGGGCTGATGGAGACCTGCCGCGCCACCTTACCAAAATCTTCTCCCGCCTTCAATCTTTTCAGGACCGCCTCCGCCCGTTTGCGGTCGGGGAGGACAATCTGCGCAATGTGCGCCCGTCTCTTTGTAACGTAAGCCTTGCGGTTGGCATTGAAATGAACCCTCGCCTCCCGGTCCGTGACCAGAATTTTTTCGTTCACCTCGCGTGCTACAAGATTTTCAAGCAGAATCCGCTTCCGCAGCGCATTTTTCCATTCGAGAAAATCAACCTGGCCGCTTTTGAACATTTCATCGAACCGATTGTGATTATAGTCCTTTCGGATCTCCTCGATCCGGGCGTTCACCTTCTCCTCCGGAACGGTGAGCGAAAGCTCGCGGGCCCGCTGAAGCATGAGCCTCTCCCGGACCAGGTTATCGAGAACCGCCTCCTTGAGACGGTTCATCTCATCCACATCCAGCGGCGCCTCCCTTTTCACCAGGCCCAACTCCATCGCCAGCGCCTTCTCAAACTCCCCCTGGGAAATGGGTTCCCCGTTGACCGTCGCCACCACCGGTTCCGGAGGCGGCGGGGCCTTTTCGCTTTCGCAGGCCGCCAGCAAAGAAAGAAGAATCATCCACAAGAGCGTCCCCAGCAGAGCCGTGCGATTCGAGAAAACGATCATACCCTCGGCCTTTCAGCCCTTGAGCTCCAACAGTAGCTCCCGCGCCCGGGCCAGGATGTCCGGCCCCTCCAAATCCGGCATCGGGATCGTCAGTTTCAGATCGGGGGTCAGATGCGCCCCCCGGCTTTTCCGGCCGCAAATCTCCATGATCCGGGAGGGATCGACGGGGCTCTTTTCCTGAAGAAAGACCGACATGGCGCTCCCGTCGTAACCCATCCTCGTTCCCTTAAGTTCCCTGAGGAGGTTTCGGATCCGGATCACCGCCAGCAGATTCTCCGCTTCGGAGGGAATCGGTCCATAGCAGTCCAGCAGACCTTCCCGGATATCCGCCAGTTCTTCATCGCTTTGCGCCAGCGAGACCCGTTTGTAGGCCACGAGCCTCTGGTGCTCGTCGGCCATGTAGGATTCGGGGATAAAGGCGGGAATCCCGAGATGGATTTCCGGTCGCGGCTCCTCTTCCGGCGCAGGCTCCCCCTTGATCTCCCGGATCGCCTTCTCCATGAGCTCCGTATAAAGCTCGTAGCCCACCGCGGATACGTGCCCGGACTGTGAAATGCCGAGAAGATTCCCGGCCCCGCGGATATCCAGGTCGTTGGAGGCGATCCGGAAACCCGAACCCGGCTCCGTGAAGTCCATGATCACCTGGAGCCTTTTCTGGGCGTCCCGCGAGAGCATCGCCCCTTTCGGAACGAGAAGGTAGGCAAAGGACTCCTCCTTCGACCGCCCCACCCTTCCCCGGATCTGGTAGAGCTGCCCCAGGCCGAAGCGGTCCGCCCGGTTGATGATGATCGTGTTCGCCGTCGGGATGTCCAGGCCCGACCCGATGATCGTCGTGCAGACCAGGACGTTGTCCTCCCGCCGGACGAACCGCCCCATCGCATCCTCGATCTCCGCCGGTTTCATCCGGCCGTGGACCACCCCCACCTTCGCCTCCGGCACGAGCCTCTGAACCAGGCGGGCCATCGTATAGATCGACCGGACCCGGTCGTGGAGGAAGAAAACCTGACCGTTTCGCGCCAGCTCGCGGCGGGTCGCATCGGCAATCACCTCTTCGTTGAATTCCAGGACATGGGTCTTTACCGGCAGCCGATCCTCCGGCGGGGTATTGATGATGGAGAGATCCCGGATCCCGACAAGCGACAGATGGAGCGTCCGCGGAATGGGGGTCGCGGTGAGGGTGAGAACGTCCACCAGCTTCCGCAGTTTCTTGAGCTTTTCCTTGTGGCTGACCCCGAAACGCTGCTCCTCGTCGATGATGACCATCCCGAGGTTCCGGAAGGTCACGTCCTTCTGGAGAAGCCGGTGGGTGCCGATGACGACGTCCACCGTCCCGCGGGCCAGGCCGTCGAGAATTTCCCGCTGTTCCGCCTTTGTGCGAAAGCGGTTGAGAACCTCCACGCGGATCGGGTAGGGTTTCAAACGGCGTGAAAAGGTCTGGTGGTGCTGCTCGGCCAGGATCGTCGTGGGAACGAGAACCGCCACCTGCTTCCCATCGAGCGCGGCCCGAAGCGACGCCCGCATCGCCACCTCGGTCTTGCCGAATCCCGCGTCGCCGCAGATCAGGCGATCCATCGGTTTGCCGCCATCCATGTCGACATGGATCTCCTCGATGGCCTTCGCCTGGTCCGGCGTCTCCTCGTACTCGAAGGAGGCACAAAACTCGTCGTAGATTCGATCGGGGGCGGCAAAGGCCTCCCGGCCCATCACCTCCCGGGCGGCGTAGATGGCAACCAGCTCCTCGGCCACCTCACGGACCGACTTCTTGACCCGTTCCTTGACCGTCTCCCAGGAGGAGCCGCCCAATTTATCCACCTTCGGCTCGAATCCGTCCGGCCCGATGTAGCGCTGGATCTGATCGATCCGGTCCACCGGAAGGTAAAGACGGTCATTCCCGTGGTATTCGACCACCAGAAAATCGTTCTCAATCCCGCCGGCCGTCAGTTTCTGCAGACCCCGGTAGCGGCCGATGCCCTGCTCTTGATGGACGACGAAATCCCCTTCGGCCAGTTCCCCGAAGGATTTCAGAAAATACCCTTCCCGGGCCGGGCGCGTCCTCCGCCGCAGGATCTTTTTTCCAAAGATCTGCTCTTCGGAAAGCACGACGAGCTTCATCCCCGGCCAATGAAAGCCTCCGCTGATTTGGCCCTCCCGGAGTGTCAGGACACCGTTTCCTTCGGCATGGATTTCCAATCGCCCCTCGCCGTCCAGAAACGGCCCCTTTTCCTTCCGGACAGCAAGATCGTACCGCGTCAGAAGCTGCCCCATCCGCTGCATGCATTCCTGGCCCGGACAGACATAGACGACCTTGTTTCCCTCTCCGAGCCGGGCCCGGATCTTTTCCGCGAGCGGTTGAAGGATGCCGGCCTCTTCCGCCTCCGTCCCGGGCGGCGTGACGGCAACAGCATCCCGTTCCAATTGGAACCGGACGGAAGGGGAAGAGCCGTCTTCGCTTCCATCCCCAAGGGATAGACCTTCGAGACGAATCTGCCGGCATTCCTGGAGGCGCTCCGTGATCCCGGCCGCCGACAGGTAGGCGGTCTCCTTTTCCAGATAAAACCGCTCCTGGTCGCGGGCCTTGAGAAGGAAGCGGTCCAGATCGTTCTCGATCTTCTCCGCGGCCTGCATGACGGCAAGCGGATCATCCAGAACGAAGAGGCCGTCCGCCGGAAGATAGTCAAACAGCGCGGCAAGCCCCTGATCCGGAGGCGCCGGCGCCTCCACAGTAGCGGGACGAATCTGCAATTCAACGCCATTCGGATCGTCGTTGACACCCGTGTCGTATGAAACCGGGGAGCCGTTTTCAAATCCGTTCCCACCGTCGCCTGCATCGCCATAGAAAAGGGGATGGAACAACGGGTTGACCGCGGAACCGAGACCGGTCGCGATCATTTCGGAGAGTTTGTCCTTCACCGCACGCGGGAGCTCCAGGTCATTCGAACGACGGCGGATATTCCTGACGGCCCGTTCCCGCCGCTCAGGCGTCAGGATCACCTCGCGGGCGGGGAAGAGCATGAATTCGGCAATCTCCCCCATGGAGCGCTGGGTGCCCTCATCGAAGATACGGATCGATTCCAGCTCGTCGCCCAAAAAATCCATTCGGAACGGATGCGCCGCCGATGGCGGGTAGAGATCGACCATGTTTCCGCGGACGCTGAACTCCCCCTTCCCTTCCACAAGCGTCACGCGGCTGTACCCCCCCTCGGTCAGCTTTCGCACAAGCTCGTCCCGTTCCCGGACATCGCCGACCGAGACCCATTCCGAATAGCCTTCGAGAATCCCCCGCGGCATCACCCGCTGCATCAATGCGCGGACGGGAAGAACGGCCACGGCCGGATGACCGTAGACCAGCCAGTGGAAAGCCTCGAGTCGATCCAGTTCCGTCTCCCGCTGGAATGCAAACAGATCCGTTGTCAGGAGGTCCCACGAGGGCAATAGGAAAGTTTGCTCTTCACCGAGGAAGAAGGCCAGATCCCGGACAAAGATGCCCGCCTCCTTCTCCGTCGGAGAGATCACGATGATCGGACGGCGCAGCCGTCGAAAAAGAAGAGCTATCAGGAACGCACGGACCGACCCCTCCAGGCCGCCGACAGCAACGCGCTTTTCGTCCCGCTCCAGCCTCTCCAGCAGCCACCGCATTGCGGAGTCTTCCGGAATTTTCCGGGGGTCAATGATTTTTCTCACAAACGGCACCGCAAAAAAATAACCCCTTCGAAGGGATGATTTCGAAGGGCCCAAGCCTCCCATTGGAAACCGGGATAAGGTTGTCCGTGCGATGTCACAGGGATCAGACCGGCATTACGAGGCGGCGAGCATTCGATCGACCGCCCGCTTCGCCGGAATGCGGATCTCCTCCGGAACACGGATCACGTTTTTCATCTCCAGAAGGGAAGCCAGGATATCCTCAAGGGTCGTCATTTTCATCGTCTTGCAGATCAGGGTGTCGGAAGCGGGGATAAACGTCTTGTCCGGGGATTCCTGTTTCAGCTTTGCGATCACCCCCTCCTCCGTTCCCAGGATGATTTCCCGTTCGGGGGATGTTGCCGCAAAACGGATGATTCCCGCCGTGCTTCCCACGAAGTCGGCCATCGCCAGGACCTCCGGCCGGCATTCGGGATGGGCCGCAAAGGGGGCGCCGGGGTGCAGCGCCTTTGCCCGTTCGACATCCGCCGGCATCAGGAAATGGTGCACGGGGCAATATCCGGTCCAGGGGATAATCTTCTTATCGGTGAGTCCGGCCGTGTACCGGGCCAGGTTGCCGTCCGGAACCATCAGGACTTCTCTGTATTCTGTCAGAGAATTGACAATCTTCACCGCATTGGCCGACGTGCAGCAGATGTCGCTGAGGGCCTTGGTTGCCGCGGTGGAGTTCACGTAGGCCACCACGGCGGCCTCCGGATGCTCTTTTCTGGCCTGCGCGAGCTGCTTCGGGGTGATCATGTCGGCCAGCGGACAGCCGGCTTCCAGACGGGGCAGAAGAACGGTCTTTTCAGGCGAGACGAGCGCAGCGGTCTCCGCCATGAAATGGACACCCGCGAAGACGATCACGTCGGCCTGGGTCCTCGCGGCTGCGATACTCAGCGCAAGCGAATCGCCCAGAATGTCGGCAATCTTCTGAATCTCCGGACGTTCATAATAATGGACAATCAAAACCGCATTTTTCTCCTGCAGCAGTTTCCGGATCTTTTTTTGCGTGGTTTCAACCTTCATGTTTCGACCTCGGTTTTCAAAGGAATTATCTTGAAATGTCTTGTTCTTTAGGGCGGATGCTATAAGATTATTCGTCTTTATTCAAGCAGGAATCTGTCAAAGGCACTGCCTCAAAGATCTCTGTCCGTCTCATCGGAGTCCAGGCCTCACGGCAGCATCAGAGTCGTCACATCCTGCCGGAGATCGTGGCTTCCATTCCTCCAGTGAATGTGCTATAGACGCGCCACGGAAGTGCAAAGGTCACTGGTGGGCCTCCCGGACTTCAAATCCGGAGAAGGGGGCTAGTACCCTCCTTGGTGGGTTCGATTCCCATGCACTTCCGCCAATTAATTCATATACTTACAATAACATAAAACTGTCAAAGGCAATGAGCAGGTCCATGTGCAGGAGAGTTCTGCACATCAACTGATACCCGCGAGTCCGGACCGTTTCATTTGAGATGCAGGTTAGAAAAAAAAATAAAAGGAGAGTCTGTTATGCCCCAGCTTCACATCCAGTGCTATGAGGAACACACCGACGTCCAGAAGATTGTGCTGGTGAGGGATCTCACCAAAACCGTCTGCGCCGCCGCAGCGGTCACGCCTCCGAATGTCCAGATACAATTCTACCCGATTTCGAGAAACAACCGAGCGGTGAGCGGCAGATTGATGAGCGATGTCAAAGATCCGGATAAGCTACCCCTCGAAGACACCCCGTGGCTCATCGTGCAGCTTCAGCTTTTTGAAGGGCGTTCCCTGGATCAGAAAAGGGCCCTGGTAAAGGGTGTCACCGAAGATATCTCCAGGAATTTCGGCATCCGTCCGGAACGCATCCAAATCATCCTCTCGGAGATGAACAGGATCCACAATTCTACCGGAGGCCTGCTGGCGATTGACTGTTGAAAATGATTACCTTTTGAGTGGTGGAAACATTAAAATACAAGCGAGAGGCATTGCGATGAAGGGTCTGTTGCTCATCGTTGGCGTGGTGGTCGTTTGGTTTTTGCCTCAGGCGGTGATTTTGCCGAATTTTGGCGTGCAAACCTGAATGGTTCAGACCCATCAGGTGGCGGGTGAGAAGAATAAAGTTGCCGTGGATAAGCCGTCCAAACCGGAACTGAAATAGTCTCGATGGATTACGAAATACTACAGGTCGATTGCTACAGCGGGTGCAAAGTCAATGAGCGTCCGCTGTCTTTCACTTATCAAGGTCACCGCCAGGACATAAGGGAAATCCTTGATCGCTGGTATGAGGGCAACATCGATCCCACACATCCTGAAATAAGCTATTTCAAGGTAAAGACTGCCGACGGCAAAATTTTTATTTTGCGATATCTTTCCCTTTTCGATGCCTGGTCAGGCAAGGCCCTTTAATACGGGGTCATTTGCAAGAAATATATTGGTCGTTTCCGTTTCGTCATCAAAAAGCAGTATGGCCCCTCCGGTTTCGAGCTTGGATTTTACCTGCTTGAATTTTGTGTCCGGGGGCGCCTCAATTTCTCCATAATCGGTCCCCTCCCTTGAAATGAATTCCTCGATAATTCCTTGCAGGGCTTCGGGGCTGAGCTTATCAATAGGGATCCTATGGACAGACATTTGGTCTCATCCCGTCTGCTTTTTGCTCACTGTCTTTACAATAGCCGCAGATCAATGAAATCTATACCGCGCCATAAACGCCGCGTTTCATCTTCCTGATTTTACCTTCCTTGGACACACGGTTGACGATGTTCCAAATCTGCTGTTCGGTCAGTTTGGTTTTTTTCTTCAATTCAGCCGTCGAGATCCCATCTTTGCTCCCTTGAATGAGCGACACAACCTTGTCTTTGTTGGTCACCTTCTTTCCTTTTTCCTTCTTTGCGACCTTTCCCCTGATCGTCCCCTGTTTGTCCGGAGATCCGGTCATCATCCCTTGGAGCTTTTTGAAGTATGACTTCACAAACGTTTCGCTTCCCTCGATCTCGATTTCCTTTGTGATCGGATTGAATCTGATGCGTGTGTTTTTTTGCATATCGCCTCCTCATATCTGTGTGAATAACTTCCAGTTAAAGTACGGTGCAGCCTGCTCTCCCTCGCTCTTGCCCAACACCGTGGTCTGATAATGATACGCTAATGGTATCATCGCTAAAAAATAGTCCGCGTCATCCTTTGCTTTTTCATACTGCTCCCGTGACATCGTGTCGCGATATTCTTCGTAGAAGTCCTCCAGGAGTTCCCGGTAAGCCTTTGCGGACACCTTGGCTTTTTCGCCATCAACTCCATCCATCTCTTTTTGAATACATCGAATGGTGATGTGGAGTTCTCTCAGCAAGTCAGGAGCATACATGATTATTTATCCGCATTTATCGCATCCTTCCGCATATTGGATTATTTGAACATACTTGCCTGAAGGGTGCCGTCTGAGTCAAGGATGTTCTTTTCCGTTCGATTGGCGTATTGAACTGTCGGCATCTCCTGAAGGTTGTATTTCTCCGGGAGTGTCCCATCCTCGGTCTTTCGCCCTTTGGGAACCCAGCCGCCGTAAGGGATGTTGTGCTTGATGGCAAAATCAAGAGCGGCTCTGTCTGCACCGGTCTGGCCTCCGGAAATAATTCTAATGATCATATTCTATCGCAATATTCCCTGAATCTTATTTCTACCATTTTTTTTGTGAATTCCGATATGGCCATAAAACGATTCTTCCCTTCCGTTTTCTATTCCCCGATAATTTTGACCAACACCCGTTTTCGCCGCCCTCCATCGAACTCTCCATAAAATATCTGTTCCCAGGGGCCAAAATCGAGCTTCCCGTTCGTGACGGCCGCGACGACTTCACGACCCATGACCTGTCTTTTCAGGTGTGCGTCTCCATTATCTTCGCCTGTCCTGTTGTGCCGGTATTTTGATATGGGCTCATGAGGGGCCAGCTTTTCAAGCCATTCCTCATAGTCACGATGCAGTCCCGATTCGTCATCGTTGATGAAGACGGAAGCGGTGATATGCATGGCATTCACCAGCAGAAGGCCTTCGGTGACGCCGCTTTTTGCCAGGCATCGCTCGACCTGGGGAGTGATGTTGACAAACCCCCTTCGGCTTGGGATGTCAAACCACAGCTCTTCTCTGAAAGATTTCATGGATATTCATCCTCTCATTTTTCGGCCTGAATGATCGCGGATTCAATATCCGATCGACTCTGCCCAGGCTCTTATCCATGCCGGATCGGAAAGAGGCGATCAGTATCCTGAAATGCCGACCAGGACCTTTCGATCGCGCGCCTTATGAGTGTACCCTTCAGCCAACGGCTCTTATAGGTACCCTCTTCCCTGCACCGGTTATCCTTTTCTCCTCAACCGGAGCAGATTACTGAATCTTCGCGATGGTGGAAAAGTTCCCTCTTTCGCCGAGCGGACATCTTCAATGGAATAAAAGGACTTGGGGTTATAGCGGTCAATGCTTTGGACAACGGATTTGATTTTATTCCTGTCGATAATGGTGAATACGAGCTTAACGGGTCCTGTAGCTCCTTCCGCATCGACCGTGGTTACCCCGTGCCCGCATGATCTGAGATGGCTGACAAGTTCCGATATGTCTTTCTGGGAGATAATGCGCAAAACAACCTTGCCCATAGCCAGTCGTTCTTCTACAAAGATGCCGACAAGGTTCCCCGTGGCGAAACCGACGGCATAGGCCAGATAATAAACCGGATTGTTCAGATTGCGCATAATCGTACTGATTGCCAGCAGCCATATCAGAATTTCAAAAAATCCAAAAATGGGAGCGAGGTATTTCATCCCTCGCGAGATGTAGATGATGCGGATTGTGTCGAGCGTAACATCAACAATCCGCGCCAGAATGATCAAAACTGGAATGACGACCCAGGTGAATATGGGTGAGTCAAAAAAGGGGAGCCCGTTCATCTGCTATTCCTTCTCTTACATATCTTGAAGTTTCATAATCTTGTCGCGAGCTCTTTAGGATCGAGTTGATTGGCCATTTCCTTACCTTATCTTCGGACGTTTCTTGAAATCCCTGGATCTTTCATAATTTGCAGACAATTGATTAGCCCTGTTGATTCATTTTCCAAGACAACGTTTTCCGGGTAACGGCAGCTTCAATTTATGATTAACAGTAGATATTGTCAAGTTCAGTGGTATCCATAAAACACGGTCATCTATTACAAATACAATAAGTGTGGAGAGAATTTTAGGCGCACCCTGCAACCGGATTCATTGAATAGGATCATCAGAATCCCGCACCAAATTATGACCATTGTTTCATGTCATTATTCGATGGAGCTATAAAATTGGGAATTTGAGCTTTCATGTGGTAGACTTTTTTCAATGCAGGTCCGTTTTTTCGAGAGTTCGGGAGGAAGTATGGAAAAATTAGTTCTACGAGGTCATTCAACCTACGATGGGGCCGGCGTCAAGTTGAAGCGAATCTTCTCGCGTGACCACACGAAACAGACCGATCCGTTCCTGCTCCTGGATCATTTCGGTTCCGACAATCCGGACGATTATCTCAAAGGCTTTCCCTGGCATCCCCATCGGGGTATTGAAACCATCACCTATATGCTTGGCGGCACGGTCGAGCACGGCGACAATATCGGCAACGCAGGCACGATTGGGCCAGGGGATATCCAGTGGATGACTGCGGGCAGCGGTGTGATTCACCAGGAGATGCCGAAGCGGTCGGAAGAGAAAATGCACGGGCTGCAACTTTGGGTCAATCTCCCTGCTAAAGATAAAATGATGGCGCCACGCTATCAGGGCATTCTCGCTCATCAAGTGCCAGTCGTCCCGATACCCGAGGGAGAGGTGCGGGTCATCGCCGGCACTTACCAGAATGTAACCGGCCCTGTTCAGGAACTGATGGTCGATATCGAGTATCTGGATATCCGTTTAAAAAAAGGTATGTCCCTACCCCACACCGCTCGGAAAGGGTATACAAGCTTTTGTTATCTTGTCGAAGGCACTGGTGCGTTTGATGAGATGAAGCTGGAACCGGGTCAATTGATCCTATTTACGGAAACCGGACAGTTTGTCGTAAAGGCGAGCGATGACATCCATTACATCTTTGTGACGGGCAAACAGCTCCACGAGCCGATCGCCTGGGGCGGCCCCATTGTGATGAATACCCAGGAGGAACTTCAGACGGCTTTCCGTGAGCTTGACGAAGGCACCTTTATCAAGAGGAAATAAGCAATATAGAAGAATGATTGCATAGGGGGGCCTGCTTCATTGCATCAAACCGATCGCCACCGTAAAGCCCAGATTGCCTATTTCTCCCACGGGGGAGGTCCCTTGCCTATTCCTGGAGATGCCAGCCACCAAGCGTTGTTTGATTTCATGCGCCGGCTCCCAGCCGGTTTGAGAAAGCCGGACGCTATTCTGGTCATCAGCGCCCATTGGGAAGAACAGGTCGCCACTCTGCTCGGCGCACCAACGCCTCCGTTGTTTTATGATTATTTTATCAGTCCTTGCTCAATCGTTGACGAATTTCAATAACCATGAGAGAGCACAAATCGTAACGTGTAAGAACACAAAGTGGATGTCGCAAGACATGACCATTTCCAAAAATTAAAGCATCTATGATGGATTTTCCCCCGGCATGTTCTTCATGTAATGGTTATTCATATTGACGAAATCTTTTAAGAGTTCCAGGGGGTGTCATGAATCGTCGTAATTTTTGTAAGCTTGCAGTGCTTTCATCGGCGGGTGTGGGCGGGATGCTGTTGAATGCAAACTTGGGCATGGCCAAGGGGATACCCTCCGGAGCCTTTCCTGGCCGGGGAACGAATCAATGTTATGCCGGGCCGCCAAAGGGAGTCATTCTGACGTCCCTGTCTGACCTGTTCAAGATCGGCCCGGGGCCTTCGAGTTCCCACACGATTGCCCCTTTACGGATTGCCGAACATTTTCGGCAGACAATGGAGGCGTTGCCAAAGGATCAAATCGAAAAAGCCCAATCCATTGAAGTCAGGCTCTTCGGCAGTTTGAGTGCCACGGGCCGTGGACACCATACGGATCGCGCCATCATGGCCGGGCTTTTAGGTCAGAAATCTGAGACATGCGATACAAAACTGATGGATCAGCTTCAGGATGCGACGAAAGAATTTTCGGTGAACATCAACGGTAAAACCTTCAGGATCAGCCATGACATGATCGTTTGGGATAAGATCGAACACTCCCATCCCTATGCCAACACGATGATCATACGCCTCGCCGACAAGGACGGATCCACCTTATTCGAGAGGGAGTATTACTCACCCGGCGGCGGTTTCTTCCTCTGGAAGGGGCAGCCGGAGGAAGATCGTGGCCAGCCTCTATATCCCTACCATAGCATGACTCACTTCAAGGCGCTTGCAGCGGAAAACAGGAAAAGCCTCCATGAAATGATCCTGGAAAACGAAAAAGCCATCATGAAGGTTGGCGTTGACGAGACAAACGCACATCTCGACAGGGTAATCAACACCATGCTGGACGGCGTCAGGCAGGGCCTTCGGGAAGAGGGGCTCATTCCCGCACCCTTTCCCTTTTATCGGAAGGCAAAACGGATCTATGAGCGTTCCCGAAAGGCAGGAAAGGTAAACGGCTTTATGGGGAGGCTGAGCAGTTATGCCTTAGCGGTTTCAGAGGGAAACGCCGCCGGGCGCCTTGCGGTGACCGCCCCAACGCTTGGTTCCGCAGGCACCATGCCGGCCATCGTCCGTGTCATGAAGGAAATGAAGCTGTCCCAAGATGCAATGCGAAAAGGATTAATGGCAGCAGGGCTGGTCGGTTTTTTGTGCAAGAGCAACGCGAGTGTCGCGGGCGCGGAAGTGGGCTGCCAGGGAGAGATCGGTGTGGCATCCGCGATGGCCGCGGCAATGCTCACCTATGCAACAGGGGCGTCTCTTGAAGCCACCGAAGTTGCAGCCACTATCGCCCTCGAGCATCACCTGGGCATGTCCTGTGACCCCGTGGGAGGCTTTGTTTTAATCCCCTGCATCGAAAGAAACGCTTTTGGGGCTCTCAAGGCCTATAATGCCTATCTGCTGGCCACCAACGAAATCACGTCCCAACATTGGGAGGATCTGGATCGGGTCATCATGGCCATGCTGGAAACAGGCAGGGCATTGCCCACCCCTTTCAAGGAAATGGGAACCGGCGGATTGGGGATAACAATGGTGGACTGCTAATCCCGATAGCTTGGAGATCTTGAAAAATCGAAAACTTGCTGGCCTCTTCGATACCACATACACCTTGCATCGTTTCAAAAAAACGCTGACCTTACCATCGATATGAAGATAGAAGACATGGAGATCGTGCAAGAGCATGAACTGACATATGCCGGACCGGCAAGTGTTGCAGGAACTCAGGAACTATTGACGGGCAAGTCGTGAATGAACAGGTATTTATTGAAGTCTGGTCAGGAGTAAAAGAATAAACGTATTTTTCTGCCGGTTTAGAGGGAGTGCGCCCGGGCTCGTTAGCGATCAAAAAATTCAGCCCTATGACTCAGCCAAGATTCCACGACATCCTCGTGCTGTCTGGCAAACTGTCCGCATTGCACCGTTCCGATATCGAACCATTCGAGTGCTTCGTACCAGGGAGGTGTGTGGATTTTAACACCCGCCTTTACGGAGGTCTCGAAAAGAAACAGAACATCGAAATGTTTTTTGCCCGGGGCTATTGCCGGTTCGTAGAAGAATGTTTTAACGTAGGGTTCCGAATAGACAAGCCCCCTGTCGAGCGTGAGGATCTGTTCTCCGATTCGCCGAGCGGTGTCCCGTGGATCCTCACCGAACTTCAGATGGCTCGCGGGGATGGTCCAGCCATGGATATTGTTCTTGATACGCTTGTTATCCATACCGCAGAGTTGTTCCCATGCCGGATGTTCGGCATATTTTCCCAATAGAATTTTCCTCTCACTCATGACAAATAAAAAGGCGCACAGGCACATTCCGCCCCTCGGCACTTTCGTCCACCCTTTCGGTGGGGCGAACGGTGCCAGCCACAAGAAGGAACTCTCTCCGCAGTCTTCTATCCCAATCGGCAGGGAACTCGTCATTGCTTTTTCCTCTCTCTGATTGGGACTGATCAAACAGAACGATAAGAACTCTTCGTTGTTCCGTTAGACGATAGGAAAATCGGTCCCGCGTGACAAGAGCAGATTAAATGGAAGAAACACCCTGGTCATTGTGGTTCGCCCATTTGTGGAGCTTCCTGTCTACCTCGTTGCACAGGTCGGGATTGAAGGCGGCCCGGATCTTGGAATCCTCCCACCAGCAACGATGCTTTTTCAAGTCGTCACCGAGGGCTAATTTGACGACGCGTGATCAATCGCCAGAGCATAACTGGTGCTCCGCCCCCCGCCCGGCTCCTTCACCAGAACCACACGCTTCACCAGGTCGTCGATATCTCGAAAGGCCGTATCCTGCGAGCATTTGGTGAGTTTGGCCCATTTGGAAGAGGTCAGTTTGCCTTCGAAACCATCGAAAAGCCGATTGAGGACCAACCGCTGCCGCTCGTTGAAGGGATTCTTGGCATGAGACTCCCAGAAGCGGGCCTTGTGAAAGATGCCGGCCAGGATCCCTTCCGCGCCTTCGATAGCGCGATCCAGACAGCCCACGAACCATTCCAGCCAAGGCGTGATATCCAGGCCGCCCTGTTGAGTCCTTTCCAGCGCCTCGTAATAGGCGTTTCGCTCCAGACAGATCTGTGCCGACATGCTGTAAAAACGCTGAGAACTGCTTTCCGATCGCGCCAAGGCCATATCGGCAATCGCCCGGGCCATCCGGCCGTTGCCGTCCTCGAAGGGATGGATCGTCACAAACCAAAGATGGGCCAGGCCCGCCGCCATGACCGGATCAATCGCCGGGGGCGTGTTGAACCACTTCAAGAAGACAGCCATCTCACTTGGAACCAGCTGGGCCGCCAGTGCCTGGTAATGCACCTTCTCCCGGCCGATCGGCCCGGACATCACCTGCATGGGATCGGATTGAACGTCACGCCAGCGGCCGACCGCGATCCTGATCATCCCGCTGCGACCGGTGGGAAAGAGGGCCGCATGCCAGCCAAAGAGCCGCTCTTCAGTCAAGGGCTCGGCATAATGCCCAGTAGCGTCGAGCATCATCTCCACCACCCCCTCGATATACCGGTCCACCGCCATGAGGCCCCCGACTTCAAGCCCCAACCTCCGGGCAATGGAGGAGCGCACCTGGTCACGGTCCAGCTTTTCGCCTTCGATCTCGTTGGACTTGAGCACATCTTCGGTCAGCGTCTGGAGCGCCGCCTCGTTGCGAAGCGAAAAGCCCAAGCTCTCCATCCGACCGATGAGGCGCCCCTGCCGATGACGGACGCCGGCGAGCGTCCCGGCCAACCGCTCGGCATCCCAGGTCATTCTGGGCCATTCTTCTATATGGTAGATGTAGTTCATGATTTACGACACCCCTTGAGGACATTATGCCGCATATTCTCCGCAGAGGCAAGAATAATCTCCGCATAATTTGCGGCAAATATGGTCGTTATTCTCCGCACTGTTGATTTTCTCAAGCAAGAGAGTTTCACTTTTGGATACTGCCGAGCAGTTCATCTGCGATACTCGAATTTTCGAGCCGCATGATGCTCTCTTCCGATCGCCCGAAACTCAAGAGGTTGATACTCCCATACCAGACGATCCTCTGATCGAAGATCGCAAATTTCTGATGGATGCCGGATTTGAGTACCACGCCGACTCCGGCGCCGTGGAGGAGGGACAGCGTATCTTCCAGAGAAGCCCGATCCTTCTCCCGGAAATCCGTTGCCGGTCTGGTGACCACAACCACCTTGACGTCTCGTTCCCGAGCGACAACCAGGAAGGGAAGCATCTGGGAGACGCGTCTTCGGGTGAGGAAAGGACTGACGATCAGGATCTCCCGAGCCGCGGTCAGCAGATCGTTTTGGTAAACCGGCAGGAACGTGGTGTTATCGAAAATGATGTCCTTGGAGCCGCAGGTAGCGATTTCTGTCCTCGCTTTGTATCCAATGGCTGCATAACCGGTCAGACGTTTGTGGTACATTTTCTCCAGCATGGGAACATGGACGTCGATATAGTCATAGATCCGGACCTCGCGCTTGCCTTCATAGAGCCGGTGGAGTCTTCCGGCGTATTGTTGGAGGGTGCCCTTCCAAGAGATAGGCATGGCCAGGAAAAGCGTATCCAGGCGGGGCTCGTCAAATCCCTCGCCGATGTATCTTCCGGTGGCAATCAACGTCAACGGCCTGTCTGTCGTCGCCTGAGCGACCTTTGCCAACGCTTCCCGTGTTTCCTTGGCTCCTTTGCTGCCGGTCAAGGCAATGACTTCGGGAATCTGCTCCCGCACCTTCTCGGCCAGCACGGCCACATGGGCGGTTCTTTCGGTCAGTACCAAGGCGTTGCCTCCGTTTTGAAAACAACGGACCACATCCTCGACGATTCGGTCGTTTCTCGGCTCATTCACGGACATGGCCGTGTAAAGCTGCTGGATCGACGGCTCCTTTCCTCCTCCTTCCATCGGTGTTCGGAAACGGGTCAGTCGAGGAATTACATAATGGTCGAAGGGCCTTGCCTCCGCCTGTTTTTTGGCGTCCACCCGATAACGGATCGGCCCGCAATGCATAAAGATGATCGGATGGTGACCGTCCTGCCGCGTCGGGGTGGCCGTCAGCCCATAGACGTATTTGGAGTGAACCCCTTTCAGGATCTGTTCAAAACTGAATGCCGGAATATGATGACATTCATCGACGATCACCATGCCGTAGTTTTTGCTCCATTCCTTGACCTCGGCATCGCTATTCAAAGACTGCATAATCGCAACGTCAATGATGCCGCTTGGGCGTGATTGACCGGCCCCGATCTGGCCGATCAGGCTTTGCTTCCT
>JAXDCM010000162.1:0-3062 GCA_034677965.1 Syntrophales bacterium | reverse complement strand
CCCGATTTTTTGCTTCACGTATTCCAGCAGTTCATCGCACTCCCTGCACGGCCTCCGGTGATGAAACTGCCGGCAGAACATGTCGATCATGACACGGGCGGTTTGTATCTCCAGATCTTTCCGGCCGTTCATCTTTCTTTTCGACTCTTGGTTGGATCGGCCGTGACAGTTTGCTTGCCAAGCCATCTTCCAAATCGGGGGTTCACAATCCCGTGATCCTATAAAGCGAAACAACCACTCTTTCCCGCTTATTTCCGGGTTCCGTGAAGCTGGGAATTAGTGAGCAGGCGGGAAGGCCTCTTTCTCTGAAATGCTAACCGCTGGAATGAAAAAAAGTCAAGGCAATGCTCGTTGACTCCATGTATTTTTTCCGAATGCCCGGTCGGGCGAATTGTGATAGAAATGCCCCAGGTGGAATGATGGAAGGAGAATGGCTGTGATTTTTCTGCCGGCAGACCGGGAGATCTGTAAGACGATTCTGAGATCGGTGCGTAAGGACGGCTTCACCGACCTGACGGTCGCCGACGGAATCGTAAAGCTCGGGTTTCATTTGATCGGTGCACCCTATGAGGAGGATACGCTGGAGCAGAAAGGACCGGAGGAGCTTGTCGTCAACCTGCGCGCCTTCGACTGCGTAACGTTGATCGAGAACGTCATTGTTCTGGCGCGCCTGGGCCGGACCGGGCGGAGCTCTTTCCGAGACTTCACCGACGAGCTGGAGAGGATCCGCTACCGGGGCGGACGCAGGAACGGCTACGCGTCCCGACTCCATTATTTCACGGACTGGCTTTTGGACAACGGACGCCGCGGCATCGTCCGGGATGTCACGAGGGAGCTGGGGGGAAGACCTTTCCGGAAGGATTTTCACGCAATGACCGATCGCCGGGAGCAGATCCGGCCCCTGCGTGAGGCGGACGCGTTCCGTCGGATGCGGAGGATAGAGACCGTCTGTTCTAACCGGACGTTCCATTACATTCCCAAAACGCATGTGATGGAAATTGAGAAACGGATCGAAAATGGCGACATCATCGCGATCACGACGGATGTGGAAGGGATCGATGTCCGTCATGTGGGGATGGCCGTCCGCGGCCCCCGCGGGCTTCATATCCTCCATGCCTCGCGCAAGGCGGGCAAGGTCGTTCTCTCCGGCGCCACGCTCAGTCGCTATCTTCTATCGCATCGCGCGCGGACGGGAATCATCGTCGGAAGGGTGATCCCGGCGGACGTCGCGCCGGCAAGACCCGCAAGGGAGAAAAGATGAAAAACCGGGAACGGCAGAGCCTTGCCACCATCCCGAAGGGATATCACTTCTTTGTCCTGGCCGTGGCCATCGGCATCGTGATCGGGACGGTGGGCCCTCTTCTGCTCGAGTATTTCGGAATCATCGACTATGTGAAAAACTGGCCCTGATCTTTTTCGCTCAGCAAGTCCAGAACGGCGCCGGTTTTGGCATCATCGAAGGCCACCTCCCGGAATAGGGACGAAACAAGATCCGGCGTCAGGGCCAGGAATTCCTGCTCCCGCGGGGTGATGATCACGCCGCCCATGTCCGCCGCACCGGGGCTGATGAGGAGCCTCTCCGCGCCTTCCCGGAAATAGGCGTCCGGCCGGTGCTTCAGCCGCGGAAAGAGCAACAGGCGCCACTCTTCCGCGGCGCGTGTGCAAAGGACATTCAGCTTCGGCTCCCCGTCGGTTGATGTCAGACGGCCGATCGAACGGATGGCCTTTTCCGTGACCGTTATGACTTTTTCCTCACTTTTCCCTTCGATCAACAGGATTCCCCGGCCGAGCCCTGCCGTTTGGGAGATCTTTACGCCGTCCGACGGTTTCGATTCAATCCGCTTTCCCCGATCGCGAATTTCCTGCTCCACCGGCATCTGTCCGGCTTGGGCCGCCTGAAAATGAAGGTGATCCGGGGCCGAGGCGCCGGCTTGCGGCCCATTGTAGAAGACGGTCATCCGGGGGCCGAAATCCGCCGCGAGTCTCAGAAAAATTCCGAGTTGACCCGAAAGGGACTGCGGCGAGTGACGGATGCGGCTGATTGTCCAATGGCCCGGAAAAATGGGCGCCGGGTTGCAGAGGATGAGGAAATCGTCCCGGTAGCGGATGGCCTGCTGCTCCGGGGGAAGATTTTCGGGGCAGAGAAAACAGGGTCGTCGGCGAATCGATTCCGGATCGAGTTTCGCACCGCTGCTGACGATCCGCCGGGGGTTGAACTGCACCCGCACGCTCCAGCCGTCCCCGTCGATCCTGCGGGTCCGGGCCGCCGAGAGGGCCGCATATCCATCGTTCAGTCCCGGCCAGTTTTCTCTCTGCCTTGCGAGAAGATCGTCCGCCAACTGGACGAGCAATGGTGATCCTCCTTTGCCGTCAAACGAAGCAAGACATCGTTGTGTTTGCCTGTCTTCCGTTCCTTGGCTCCGCGTCATGATCGGATCGCCTTGTAGCCGATTCGGTGGAGCACGGTGGTTCCTCCCATCCGGAAAGGCTCCTCCCGGACGAACCGGAAGCCCCGTTTGTCGTACCATCGACGCGCCGTCTCGTTCGGAACCATTACACCGACCCAGATCTCGTCAAGGCCGCTGTCCAACGCCCTCTTCTCAGCGGCCTCGAGCAGTTTCCCGCCGATGCCGAACCCTTGGAAGCCTGGAAGGATGTAGAGCGACGCCAGGTAGAGACGGTTATCATTTTTATGAAACTGAGCACGGGCAAAACCCGCCGCCGATCCGTCCGCCTTGCCGATGAAGCCGTGGACATGCGGGCTCTCATACAGGTGGGTAAGGGATTCGATGCGGTAGGTTGCCGCGTGATAACACCGCAGGTCCTCTTCCGGGATGAAGGTGCGATAGGCGTCCATCCACGACTCCCAGAGGATCCGCTGCACTGTTGGAAGGTCATCCCTTCGCCATGGCCGGATCAGGATCTCCATCCCACAGCCCTGTTCATTTTTCGGCGCGCCCGGATCTCCATCGTCCGGATCCGGTCCTTGTAGGCATCATTTCGGTTTGCCTGTTCGATGGAAAGTTTTGCATCCGTATTGCCCTTCCAGCGCCGGCAGAGGT
>JAXDCM010000161.1:0-5219 GCA_034677965.1 Syntrophales bacterium | reverse complement strand
TTCCTGGCAGACCCTGCTGACGGAAAACATGTTTGCAGGCCTGCTGGTCATCATGATCCTCGGGGCGCTGTTCACCAGCGGTCTCCAGGCGTTGGAACGATGGCTGATGCCTTGGCAGAGGGAAGAGACGCCATCCTCAGCCGACGTGGCGGACATGGGAGGGACGGGAAAAGTGTGACTCCGGAGAGAGCATTGTTCGAAACGCAGACTCGTCGTCCACCCGGCCGCAACAGATAGAGAATGGCGGGGGGAAATAAAAAAAATGAAGGAGGAGAGTATGAAGAAGGGGAAAATCGTTTTCTGTGTTATCATCATTTTTGCACTGTCGATGTTCCTGGCCGGTCCGGCAGTCGCCGCCGAAAAAGTCAAGGCCGCTTATGTCGCCATCATGAATTTCGCGCCCCTCTATGTGGCGATTGAGCGAGGGTTTATGAAGGAACAGAATATTGAGGTCGAGATGCAGAAAGTCGCCTCCGGAACCGAGGCGATGGCGTTTCTCGCGCAGGGTTCCCTGGATGCCGGCGGGATCGGAATCGGGGCTTCAACCTTCAATGCCTTCAACAAGGGATTCGATCTGCGCATCGTCGGATCGGCCGCGGTTCAACCTTCGAAGGACGGACCCACCATCATCATCGTGCGAAAAGATCTCAAGGAATCCGGTCAGGTGAAGTCGGTGGCGGATCTGAAGGGGAGGAAGGTTGCGCTGGCCGGTGGCCCGGGGACAACGGGCGCCTACTTTACGGCTCGGGCGCTGAAGGAGGCGGGATTGACCGTGAAGGATATTGAGATCGTGAATCTGGCCAATCCGGACATGCCGCTGGCCATTGAGAAATCCTCCGTCGACGCGGCCCTGGTCGGGCCCCCCTACTCGGACCAGATCCTTGCAGGAGGCAAGGGGGTTCTGCTGGCCAAAGACATGGCGCCGGGTGCCATGACGACGGTCTTCATGTACTCGGGGAAATTCATCAAGGAGCGTCCGGATACGGCCAGACGATTCATGATTGCGCTGGTCCAGGGATCACGGGCGATGCAGGGAAGCAAATACCTCGATCCGGCGAACATGAAGGGTTATCTTCGGTATGTCACTTCCACGGAGCAGGCTATCCGCAAAGGGACGCCCCAGGTCTACGATCCCGACCTGAAGGTTTATATCGACAGCGTCAAGAACATGGAGGAGATCTTCCGATGGGCGGGTTGGACGAACTACACGACCGAGATTCCCCAGGAGAAGATGGCCGACACCTCTTTTACGGCCAATGCGGTGAAGGTCCTCGGTCCCTACAAACCGTGACCGACAGACAATGGAAGGCATTTCGACGGGATATCCGAATGCCCTTCGAGAGCTGTCCGCCGTGTACAATGGTCTTGACAAATAGAAGGATGAAGGGTACGCAAACGCCGTAAAACCTGTGCGATGAAATGCAGCCAATGCGGTGGATGCAAACCTTTTTCGATCCGGACGGCAAATCTTTTATAAGGCAGCAAACCCTTTACGGACAGGAGGAATGAAGATGGGAAAGAGGAAGTGGTTGTGTGTCATCGTTGCGTTGTTGGCCATTGGATGGACCGTGCCTGTACAGGCGGCGGACTATCCGACCAAAGACATCATGGGGGTCATCCAGTGGGGAGCCGGCGGGGCGACGGATAACGTTTCCCGCGCCGTAACGCCGTATGTCGAAAAGGTGCTTGGAAAGAAGATCGTCCTGCAAAACAAGACGGGCGCGACGGGCGCCGTAGGTATGCAGTGGGTCCACAACCAGCCGGCCGACGGTTATACCCTTCTGTACGGTGCGGAAAATCCGAACCTCTACCGCGTTCTGGATATCACGCAGCTTGAATACAAGGACTTCTACACGGTCATGCTGTTCGCCCGCAACGTCGGCGTGGTTGTCGTCAAGAGCGATTCGCCGTGGAAAACCCTCGGCGACATTTTTGCGGAGGCGAAGAAGAATCCGGGGCAAGTCAAGATGGGGCAGACCGGGCCGGGCGGCCTCCCGCATGTGGTGGGATCCATGATGAAGGCGATCGATGGCGTGACCTTCAATGAGATCGTCTTCCAGGGAGAAGGTCCCCTGACGACGGCACTCCTGGGCGGCCACGTCCAGTGGTCAACGTTCGGCATGGCTGCCTGCAGGGAGCATCTCCGGGCGGGCCGTTTGCGCGCGGTGGCCATGGTATCGGACACGCCGGTGACCGGTCTGGAAGAGGTTCCATTGATTACCGCCACGAACGCCAATTACAAGAAGTACCTTCCGTGGGGTCCTTTCTACGGTGTCTTCGTGAAAAAGGAGACCCCGGATCCGATCAAGAAGGTCCTGGTCGATGCGTTCAAAAAGGGTGTGGAAGACCCCAAGGCTCAGGAGTTCATCAAGAACTTCGGCTCCATTTACATGGGGATCTCCGGGGCCGAAGCGGAGCAGTTCCTGAACAAATGGCAGTCGACCACCACCTGGCTTCTGCACGAGGCCGGGGCCACGAAGTTCTCACCCGAAAAGTTTGGGATTCCAAAACCATAGCCTGATTCTTTAAAGAGATACCTGATCCATATGCCGGCCGGGTGACCTCCCGGCCGGCAACTTCGCGAGGAGTTTCCGCTATGGAAGAAAAGAGCCGACAGCGGCCCGGGGAGCGCATCCTGCTGTGGTTTTGTTTGGTTTTCAGCGCTTTCATGTTCATCACGGCAATCAGGATCCCGAATCTGAAAAACCTGTCTTCCTCCGGCGCCTTTCCCATTTTCATCACATCGATCATGCTTGTTTCCGCGGCCACCATCCTCTGGAAGAACCGCAAACGGTATGCCGAGCTGCCACTGATGGAGGAAATCCGCCGGGCCCAGCCCTTTGCGCTGCCGAAGATCGTGATCGGTTATACGGCGATACTGGTCGTTTATATCCTGGTGACCGCGCCGCTCCATTTTCTGCCGAGCACTTACCTGTTCCTCGTCGGGTCGTTCATTTTTTTGAAAGCGGATAAAATTTGGAAGTCGTTTCTGATCGCGGCCTTCATGGTGGCGATCGTCTATGTGCTGTTTCAAACGGTGTTCACAGTCATCCTCTGGTGATGGGAGCATAAGCAAATGGAAGCAGCCTCCGCGGCCTTTAACCTTCAATATTTCATGATGTCGCTTTTGGATGTCAAGCTGCTGGGCCTGACGGCGCTCGGGACGCTGGCGGGGATCTACATCGGCGCGATTCCGGGCCTTTCCGTCACGATGGCGGTTTCGATTCTGATCTCGTTCACCTTTTCGTGGGAGCTCAACCCGGCCCTCTGTCTGATGTTCGGCATCTGGACCGGCGGGGTCTACGGCGGCTCCCGCAGTTCGATCCTGCTGAACATCCCGGGGGCGCCGGCCGCCGTCGCCACCGGGTTCGACGGCTACCCCTTGGCCAAACTGGGCGAGGCGGGTAAGGCCATCGGCCTCTCGACGACCGCCTCGGTCATCGGTGGTTTTATGGGGATCTTTGCGTTGATCTTCGCGGCGCCGATCATCTCGGAATTTTCGCTGAAATTCGCGCCGCGCGACTATTTCCTGCTTTCGATCATGGGGATCCTGCTGGTGGGCAGCCTTTCCGGCGAATCCCTGGCCAAGGGGGTCTTCGCGGGGGCGCTCGGCATCCTGCTGAGCCTGGTCGGGATGGACAACTTCACTGGACAGCCCCGTTTCGCCTTCGGAAGTGTCGGCCTGATGAGCGGGATCCACTTCGTGGCGATCATGATCGGTCTGTTCGGCGTTTCGGAGGCCCTCGTCCAGCTCCACGACATCAACCTCATGTCGATCAAGCAGGATGTAAGAAAGATCCTTCCCGATTGGCGGCTCCTCTTCAAGCACCTGTATCTGATTATCAAGAGTGCGCTCATCGGGATCGGAATCGGCGCACTGCCCGGCGCCGGCGGCGACATTGCGGCACTGTTGGCCTATGGCCACGCGCGGCGGAGCGTGAAGCGCCCGACCCGTCCGTTCGGCGAGGGGGCCTACGAGGGGGTTATCGCTCCTGAGACGGCCAACAACGCGGCGATCGGAGGCGCCTACATCCCGATGATTACGCTGGGGATCCCCGGGGACGCGGTGACCGCGGTCGTCATCGGGGCGCTCTACATCCACGGCCTGAAGCCCGGCCCGATGCTGATGATCGAGACCCCCCATCTCTTCTGGTTCTCCGTCGGCTGCCTGCTGGCGGCGAACGTCTTTCTGCTGATTTTCGGCCTGACCGGGATCCGGATCTTTGCCAAGATGGTGGAGATCCGCAAGGGTTTGCTGCTGCCGATCATCATCGTCATCTCCATCGTCGGCGCCTATGCGATCAACAACAGCATCTACGATGTTTACTGGATGCTCGGGTTCGGGATCGTCGGCTATTTTCTGAAGCTTTACGGCTTCCAGGTGGGGCCGGTGATCCTTGGCGTCATCCTGGGGCCGATCATGGAGACCGGCTATCGCCAGGCGATGACGGACCAGCAGAACAGCCTTATCGGTTTCGTGACCCAGCTTTTCGTGAACCCGCTGACGTTGGTCCTGACCTTGTCGATTGTCTTCATGATCGTCGGGCAGACCAAGTTCTGGGAGAGGCTGCGGGGAAAATTCTCAAGGAAAGCCTGAAGAAACCGTGTTGCCGCAATTCAATTTTTCAAATCAATCCGTCCCTCTTTAGAGAACGGGAAATGGACGTTTGTAAAAAACGCCCGGACCTCGGCCTTTCCTTTGATTTTGTAAGGCAGTTCACCCCCGGTGAGAACGGCTTTCAGGCTTGCGCCCAGGTCTTTGAACCGCACAGCGACCGGCACCTCGATTTCCGTTGTCGATGAGGAGGAGAGCAGGAAAGGGTTTTCCAGGCGGCCCTTTGCGACTTCCTCTTCGGCGAGGTCAACCGTGTACTCGAACGACCGCAGAGTGAGATCGAAATGGTTCGGATTTTTCGCCTCCAGACGGAGAAGAAGGGTCATCTCGGAAAAGGAGCGGGGTTTGATGATGATCCCGCGGAGAATGAAAGAGGGTTTCTCCAATATCCAGCCGATGCAGGAGACCAGAAAAACCAAAACGACGAGCAGGAACAAAAACCGATAATCGGCCCAGATGTTTTTCCGGTTCAGTTTTGCCACTCTTCAGCCTTTCAACTGCAATCCAGGCGCCGATGGATCGCAAACAGAATAAAACCAGGGATGACAAACCGGCATTCCATTCGGTTCTTGCTTCTTCGGGAAAAGCTGATCCGTGTCCACAG
>JAXDCM010000160.1:0-3616 GCA_034677965.1 Syntrophales bacterium | reverse complement strand
ATAAAAAGGGAGGTCACGATGGCAGAAGAGGAAAAGGTACAGTTGAAAGAGGTCTATCCGGTACAGGAGAGGGTTCGTAAAATCGCGTACATCAAAAGCCGGGAGGAGTACGAGAAGCTCTACGCGGGGTTCCTGGCCGATCCGCCCGGCTTCTGGGCCAAGCAGGCGGATGAATACCTGACCTTCTTCAAGAAGTGGGACAAGGTCGAGGATTTCAACTTCGATATCCGCAAAGGGCCGATCTATCTGAAATATTTCGAGGGCGCGAAACTGAACGTTGCCTACAACTGCCTGGATCGGCAGTTGGAGAAGCGCGGCGACAAGGTGGCGATCCAGTGGGTCGGCAACGAGCCGGGCGAAGAGCGCGCCATCACGTACCGCGAACTCTACAAAGAGGTCTGCAAGTTCGCGAATGTCCTCAAATCCCATGGGATCAAAAAGGGAGACCGTGTCTGCATCTACATGCCGATGGTCCCCGAGGCCGGCATCGCGATGCTGGCCTGTGCGCGGATCGGCGCCGTCCATACCGTGGTGTTCGGCGGTTTCAGCCCGGACGCGCTGGCCGTCCGGATCCAGGACTCCAAGTCCCGGATTCTCGTAGTCTGCGACGGGACCTTCCGCGGCGCCAAGGCCGTCCCGCAGAAGAAGGACGCCGACACGGCCCTGAAGGAATGCCCGACGGTCGAAAAGGTGATCGTGGTGAAAAGGGTCGGCGATAAGGTCAAGATCGACTGGACAGCGGGCCGCGACCTCTGGTGGCATGAGGAGATGGCCAAGGCGAGCGACCAGTGCGAACCGGAATCGATGGATGCCGAGGATCCCCTCTTCATCCTTTACACCTCCGGCTCGACGGGACAGCCCAAGGGCGCCCTTCACACGACGGCGGGCTACCTCCTCTTTTGCGCCTACACACACAAACTCGCGTTTGACGTGCACGAAAACGACATCTGGTGGTGCACTGCGGACATCGGCTGGGTGACGGGACACAGCTTCGTCCTCTACGGCCCGCTCTGCAACGGCTCGACCTCCATCATGTTCGAGGGCGTCCCCAATTACCCGACCTACAGCCGCTTCTGGCAGATCGTCGAGAAGTACAAGGTGACCCAGTTCTACACCGCCCCGACGGCCATCCGCGCGATCGCCAAGGAGGGGAACCAGTGGGTGGAAGGCATCGACATCTCCTCGCTTCGGATCCTCGGCTCGGTCGGCGAACCGCTGAACCCGGAGGCCTGGCACTGGTACTACAGCGTGATCGGAAAGAACCGCTGTCCGATTGTCGACACCTGGTGGCAGACGGAAACCGGCGGCTTCATGATCCTGCCGCTGCCCGGCGCGATCCCGATCAAGCCGGCGATGGCGACGCTGCCGATCATGGGCATCGTCCCGGCCCTGGTGGACGACTCGACCGGCGAGGAGGTCAAGGAGCTGGTCGGCCGCGGCGCGCTGTGCATCAAGCGCGCGTGGCCCGGCTTCACCCGGACGATCTACGGAGATCACAAGAAATACGAGGAGACCTACTTTGAGCCGTTCCCGGGATTCTATTTCTCCGGCGACGGGGCGCTCCGGGACAAGGACGGCTACTACCGGATCACCGGACGCATCGACGACGTGATCAACGTCTCCGGCCACCGGATGGGGACCGCCGAGGTCGAGGCCGCGCTCAACTCGCATGAGAAGGTGGCGGAGTCGGCCGTGGTCGGTTATCCGCATGAAATCAAGGGCCAGTCGATTTACGCCTACGTCACGCTCAACACCGGCGTCGAGAAGTCGGATGCGCTGAAAAAGGAACTCGTGGCGCATGTCCGGAACATCATCGGGCCGATCGCCACCCCGGAGAAGATCCAGTGGGCGGACGGTCTCCCCAAGACCCGGAGCGGCAAGATCATGAGGCGCATCCTGAAGAAGGTGGCCGCAAACGACGTCAGCGACCTGGGAGACACCAGCACGCTGGCGGATCCGTCCGTGGTCACGGACCTGGTGAACAACAGACTGTAAAATATCGAAACGAAGGAGGCGAAAGTGAATATTGTTGCATGCGTAAAACAGGTTCCGGACACAGAGGCCCAGATCAAGGTCAAGGCCGACGGTTCCGGGGTCGAAGAGGGGGGCATCAAGTGGGTCATGAACCCCTACGACGAATTCGGTGTGGAAGAGGCCCTGCGGCTCAAAGAGAAGAACGGCGGCGATGTGACCATCGTCTCCGTCGGACCGCAGCGCGCGATGGAGACGATCCGGACCGCGCTGGCCATGGGCGCCGACAAGGGCATCCATATCTGCGATCCCGTTTTCGACGGCGCGGATGCCTTCGCCACGGCCTCTGCCCTGGCGGCGGCGATCAAGGGGATCCCCTATGACATCATCTTCTGCGGGCAGCGGGCCATCGATGACGATTCCGGTCAGGTGGCCGCCATTCTGGCCGAACTGTTGGGCATTCCCCAGGTCACGGTCGTCACGAAATTCGAATTTGCCGGCAGTTCCGTCAAGGTCATCCGGCCGATCGAGGGGGCGCAGCTCTTGATCGAGTGCGCGCTTCCCTGCATCGTGTCGGCCCAGAAGGGGCTCAACGAGCCCCGCTATGCGTCCCTCCCCGGGATCATGAAGGCCAAGAAGAAACCGGTTGATGTGAAGAACGCCGCCGCGCTCGGCGTGACGGTTTCGGCCAAGGCCAAGGTGGCCAGGTTTGTGCCGCCCCCGGCCCGGGCCGCGGGAAAAATCATCTGCGGGGACGATCCGGCGGCGAAGGCCGCGGAGCTGGCGAAACTGCTTCGCGAAGAGGCGAAGGTCATATAGGAGGATATGAAGATGGCAAAAGGGGTATGGATAGTTGCAGAACAGCGGGACGGCGCGTTCCGGAAGATCAGCTTCGAACTGGCCGGCACGGCCCGGAAGCTGGCGGACGCCCTCGGCGAGGAGGTTTGCGCCGTTCTGTGCGGTTCGGGGATCGAGGGGATCGCCGGGCAACTGGGTCAGTATGGAGTGGACAAGGTCTTCGTGGCGGATCACTCCGCCCTCGAACCCTATACGACGGATGCGCACGCGGCGGCGGTGGCAAAGGTGGTCAAGGAGAATGATCCGGCCATCCTGCTTTTGGGCGCGTCCACCCAGGGAAAGGACCTCTCCGCCCGCCTGGTCGGGAAGCTGGAGACGGGGATGGCGACGGACTGCACGGACGTGAAGATCGCCGACGGAAAGCTGCTTGCGATCCGGCCGATGTATGCCGGGAAGTGCTTCGGCGAGGTGGTGACCGCCACGTTCCCGCAGATGGCGTCTCTCCGGCCGAACGTCTTCCCGGCGGTCGAAAACGCGAAGGCCGGCACGGTGGTGAAGTTCGATCCGGCTCTCGATCCGGGCCGGCTCAAGACGAAGGTCCTCGAGGTGCAGAAGGACGCGAGCGGCAAGGTGGACCTGACGGAGGCCAACATCATCGTCTCCGGCGGACGGGGCATGAAGGGCCCGGAAGGATATGCCATCCTGGAGGAGCTTGCCGCAGTTCTCGGCGCCACCGTCGGCGCGTCGCGCGCGGCGGTCGATGCAGGCTGGAGGCCCCAGTCCGATCAGGTCGGGCAGACCGGCAAAATCGTCTCCCCGAACCTCTATGTCGCCTGCGGCATTTCCG
>JAXDCM010000159.1:0-5263 GCA_034677965.1 Syntrophales bacterium | reverse complement strand
TTCCTTCGCCACCCCGGAGAAGCGCTCGATGATCTCCGACGAAGGGGTGCCGGGATATCCGGTGGCCACGTTGATGCCGGCCTCCAGGGCGCCCCGGACAATCGCCTCGTTTCCCATGAGGAGGTGCCGGGTATCGTTGCCCTCATCGATCAGGTATGACATGATCATGACTCCTTTCCGTTGCCCAGAATCCGCTCCGCCGCGTCCTCCCGCATCCGCAGGCAGGACGTCCCTTCGGCGCCGTTGAGCTTACCCGCCTCCCGGCAGCGCCGGATTCCCCGTTTCTTCTTGTTCGCCGCCGCCCACTCGAGGTGGGCGAGGTTCTCGGCCGGCATGTCTTCGAGGACCAAGTATTCCTTCCGCCGTGCCTCCCGGACCATCTCTTCCCCCCGCTCCGTCCGGACGATGAGCGTGTTCATCTCCGGCCGGCCCTCGAGGACGCCCACGGAGACATCGGCGAACTCGGAAGTCATGTCCGGACAGTAGCCGCAGCTCTCCGGAACGAGGGGCCGGATCTCGTCGAGGGGGAAGTCGCGCTTTCCTTCCTTCAGGTAAACCTCCAGGACCGAGGCCGGGGGCGGCGGGATGTCGATCTTGACGATTTCCCGCAGGGGCATTCGCTGCGACAGGAAGGCCTCGAACCGCCGGAAATCGAGCGCCCAGGTGCAGAAAAGCCCGACCACCAGGGCCGTCGGATCATGAAAGGAGGATTTGTCCAGGGGATTCATCCGCATTCGGGCCAGCGCCGTTGCCTGGCAGGGCGTGGCGACAACCCCCAGGGCCCCGTATCCGGCCGTGACGGCACGGTTCATGGCCTCCAGGGTGGGCGCTGCGGTGTACTTGGAGAGGCTCTGGCGCCAGACCGCCGCGGGGCGGGTCACCAGACGGGGTTCGGGAAGAATACCGTCCCGGCCTGTGAGGATGGCGCCGTCGATGTGCCTGGTCCGCAGGGCAAAATACATCAGGGCGGATACGGTCCCCCCCGACTGGAAGGGCTGCTTCTTCACCCTGCCGCCGGCCCGGGAGACATGAATGCTGCGCCAGGCGCCCAGGGGGCTGCCGTCGTAGGGCTTCGCGAAGTGAAACTGCGAAAGGCCCTCCACATCCACCTCGGCCTTGGGGCAATGGGCGAGACACCGTCCGGCTTCGACGTTGCAGGGGAAGAGCAGGGCCGTTTTCCCCCGGTAGGATTGAAAATAGGGGCAAAGGCCGATGCAGGCGCCGCAACCGATGCACAGCCCCTCCTGAATGACGTTGCGTTCGAGCTTTTCCGAACTGGAAGGCTTCATGGCAGAACCTCGTTTCCGCGATGCGGGCCGTCTTGCGCCGGCCGGCTCGCGAATCATGCTTTTATCGTTTCCGCTCCCGCGGGGATCGGCTGTCCGCGTGCCGGTCGGCGAATGCTATACCAGCAGGCCGCCCGATAATCAAGCAAATGCGTTTGAAAAGGCAGGATCTACAGAGGGGCATATTTTGGTTGACATATTTCAACGGATTGTCTACAAGGCGTTTCATGTGCATCGCAATTTGTATGAAGTTAGAGAGATATCCATGAACTGGTTGTTTTTCTTCACACCGTTAATATGAGGCGCTGACAGGGGACCCGGGCGGTCCCCCGGAAACTGCCGTCCTGCCGTTTTTCCATACCCGGCCGATTAGCCTTCTGAGGGTCATGCCGCGGTGAATGCGGCATGACAGCATCAGGAGAAGGAATTGGTCGATCCAAGAACAAGCCTTTCCCATCATTACCAACGCAAGCGGGGAATTTTCCTGCACGGGTCTGGTCTATCCGGACCGGAAGCCGTGCTCCGGCTCCCATTGCTTTTTACGGAATATCCGGATTCTTCAATCAAAACAAGTCATTGCCTTCTGCCCCGGCTTTTTGAATCCATGCCGGAAGGCGGTGAAAATACACATCGATAACGGAAATCAGCGAAAGGAGGAGTTGAATGAAGGGGATCAAAAACATCTTTGCGGAATCTTGGGGGATCGTCGGCGTGGGGGTTTTGATCGGCATCCTGGCGCCCCTGCTGCAGTACTGGGGCAACCCCGCCAACATGGGAATTTGCGTCGCCTGCTTTGAGCGGGATATTTCCGGGGCGCTGGGCTTGCACCGGGCGGACGTGGTGCAGTACATCCGGCCGGAGATCATCGGCTTCGTCCTGGGGTCGCTTGTCGCCGCATATCTGTTCAGGGAATTCCGGCCCCGCCTCGGCTCGGCGCCCGTCGTCCGCTTTTTCCTCGGAGTTTTTGCCATGATCGGCGCCCTCGTTTTTCTCGGCTGCCCCTGGCGTGCCGCCCTGCGTCTGGCCGGGGGAGACGGCACGGCCATCGTCGGCCTCGTGGGGCTCATCGTGGGCATCTGGGTCGGGACGCTCTTTCTGAAGGGGGGCTATAATCTCGGCAGGAGCCAGCCGACCCACCACACGGCGGGCTGGATGCTTCCGCTTTTGATGCTGGGGCTGCTGGCCCTTGTTCTTTTCTTTCCACAGATTCCCGGCGAAGCAAAAAGCGGAGTCCTTTTCTACAGCGTGAAAGGTCCGGGCTCCATGCACGCCCCCTTGCTCATCTCTCTGGGTGTCGGCCTGCTGATCGGCTTTCTGGCCCAGCGGAGCCGCTTCTGCACCATGGGGGCCATTCGTGATTTTGTCCTCTTTCGTCAGACGCACCTCCTTTCCGGGTTTCTGGCCCTGATCGTCACGGCCCTGGCGGTCAACTTCATCCTGGGGCAGTTCAAGCCGGGATTCGCGGGGCAGCCCGTGGCCCACACGATGCATGTCTGGAATTTCGCCGGCATGGCCCTGTCGGGGCTTGCCTACTGTCTGGCCGGCGGTTGTCCGGGAAGGCAGCTCTTTCTTGCCGGCGAAGGGGACGGTGACGCCGCCGTTTTCGTTCTGGGCATGATCGTGGGGGCCGGCATCAGCCATAACTTCGGCCTGGCCAGTTCACCGGCCGGTGTCGGTCCTTACGGAATCCCGGCCGTGGTGGTCGGACTGCTGGCGTGCCTGTTCATCGGCTTTACCATGAGAAGAAGAATCGCTTAGACGGAAAGGAGCATAGACATATGGCCAACACAGTAGATGCGCGGGGGCTTTCCTGCCCTCAGCCGGTTCTGATGACGCTGGATGAGATCAAGACCGGAAAAGCGGACGAAATCGTGGTGATGGTGGACAACGACGCCTCGAAGGAGAATGTCTCCCGGGCGGCGAAGAGCCGGGGGTGGAAGGTGGCAGACATTCGGGAAGCGGACGGCGTCTACAGCATAACCATTCGGAAGGGGTGATTCCCTTGGCGATCTTCGATTTTCTGAAAGGGAACAGGAAAAAAGACGCTGCCCCCGGTCGCGACAGCCGGGCAGACCGGGGATTCCTGGTGTTTGAAAACACCGGCGAGGTGATTCAGGCGGAAAACCTGCTGAAGAAAAACGGGTGGGAGGTGCACGTGATGGGTCCCCCGCCGGAAATCCGCCAGGGGTGCGATCTGGTCATCGAATTCCCGCTGATCGAGGAGCTGAGAATCGCAGAGGCTCTAAGGGAGGCGAAGCTCATGCCCCTGCGGGCCGTCCCCGTCACGGGGCCCCTGCTGGCACCCGTCGATATTTTTCAGGTCAAGGATTTCGGCGGCTACATCATGGTGCGGGCGGCCAACATGAAGCTGACGGTGGACAAGGAAACGACGGCCATCGTGAACGTATCGGGAGGGGGATGTCCCGACGTTCCCTATCTGGCCGCTTCCATGGTGGGAAAACGGCTGGCCGATGCGCCGAGTCCCCGGGAGATCGGCCACACCCTCTGCGGTTATGCGCTCCAGCTCGCTTATGAGGAGGTCAGGCGCCAGTGCTCTGTGTAGCGGGAACGGTGCCGGCGGACGACTTTCCCCTCGTAACGGGCGAGGTCTGCCTGAGGGGCGAAAAACTGGCCATCGGCGCGTCTTTCATTCCCGTCAACCGGGGTACCGCCGCCCTCCTGGCGGCGGCCGTGACGGCCGCGGAAGCTCTGGGAAAGCCGGCGCCGTTCGCCTGTCTCGTTGGCGATACGGGCAGCGGAAAGGGAAGCCGCCGCCTGTACAGCCACATGGCGGACACCCTGCCCCGGTGTACCTTTGCGACCATCGCCTTTCACTACCTGCAGCCCATCGTCCACTGGC
This sequence comes from Syntrophales bacterium, assembly GCA_034677965.1. Lineage (GTDB taxonomy): Bacteria > Desulfobacterota > Syntrophia > Syntrophales > UBA5619 > UBA5619. The sequence goes on along the minus strand of JAXDCM010000159.1, from coordinate 1,117 downwards.
ACAAAAAGATCCAGACCGTCCTCGCGGCCCTGAACCCGCGGCCGCTCCTGATCGCCGATGCGGGTTTCATGTACGCGGCAAAGATGAGCGGCGAAGCCGCCCTCTACGACCTCTTCACGCCGGACGTGGGGGAACTCGCCTTCCTGGCCGACGAAGATGCCCCCCATCCCTTCTACACGCGTGGCTTCATCCTCCATGAGGACAACCGCGTCCCGGACATGATCGCCCGGGCGTACCGGCACCGGAACGCCGCCCGCTACCTTCTCGTCAAGGGGAGGGAGGACGTGCTGGCCGACGAGAGCGGCATTCTCGAAACGGTGGACATGCCCGTCGAGGAAGCCCTGGAGGCCATGGGAGGCACGGGGGACACGCTGACCGGCCTCGTGTCCGTTCTTCTGGACGCCGGGATGGACATGAGACGGGCGGCCGTTGCCGCGATGCGGGCAAACCGGCTGGCGGGACGTTACGCCCGACCCACGCCGGCCACGCAGATCGGGGAGATCATCCGGTGCATGCCCCGGGCGCTCCGGGAGGTACTGGGCGAATCGGCCTCGCGCTGAGTCGTCGAGAGGATAGACATTTGCCATGTCGGAAAAGAGAACGGACATCACGCCCGAAACCAGCGTCATCGACGTGATCAGCCGGTATCGGGAAACGGAGAAGATCTTCAAGCGGCTCGAAGCGGAAACGGGCGCGTGCATCTGCTGCCAGGGGTTGTTCGACACCCTGCGGGAGTCTGCGGCCAGGTTCGGCTTCGACCTGAACGCCATCCTTCGGGAAATCCGGGCCGTCATTGCCAATTCGGAAAAAGTAAAAAAGACCGATCAGGACAGAGGAATGCCGTGATGGATTTTCCAATTCAGGGAGCGGTTCAGGAATTCGCTGGAATCAGCACGTTGATGTCGACCTTGACTCTGCGCGGGTCTTTGCTGACAAAAAAAGGGGGAGGATTGAAGGAATGACGGTTGTAATCGATGCCAGAGGGCTCGCGTGCCCGCAGCCCGTCATCATGGCGAAAAAAGCAATGGAGGAGAACGAACAGGTCACTGTTCTGGTGGACAACGAAACCGCCGTGGAAAACATCCGGCGCATGGCCGGGAAAATGGCCTGTGCGTTC
>JAXDCM010000158.1:0-3544 GCA_034677965.1 Syntrophales bacterium | reverse complement strand
TTCCTTCGCCACCCCGGAGAAGCGCTCGATGATCTCCGACGAAGGGGTGCCGGGATATCCGGTGGCCACGTTGATGCCGGCCTCCAGGGCGCCCCGGACAATCGCCTCGTTTCCCATGAGGAGGTGCTGGGTATCGTTGCCCTCATCGATCAGGTATGACATGATCAGAACTCCTTTCCATTGCCCAGAATCCGCTCCGCCGCGTCCTCCCGCATCCGCAGGCAGGACGTTCCTTCCGCGCCGTTGAGCTTTCCCGCCTCCCGGCAGCGCCGGATTCCCCGTTTTTTCTTGTTCGCCGCCGCCCACTCGAGGTGGGCGAGGTTCTCGGCCGGCATTTCTTCGAGGACCAGGTATTCCTTCTGCCGTGCCTCCCGGACCATCTCTTCCCCCCGCTCCGTCCGGATGATGAGCGTATTCATCTCCGGCCGGCCCTCCAGGACGCCCACGGAGATATCGGCGAATTCGGAAGTCATGTCCGGACAGTAGCCGCAGCTCTCCGGCACGAGGGGCCGAATCTCGTCAAGGGGGAAGTCGATTTTTCCTTCCTTGAGATAAACCTCCAGGACCGAGGCCGGGGGCGGCGGGATGTCGATCTTGACGATTTCCCGGAGCGGCATTCGCTGCGACAGGAAAGATTCGAACTGCCGGAAGTCGAGCGCCCAGGTGCAGAAGAGCCCGACCACCAGGGCCGTCGGATCGTGAAAAGAAGGTTTGGCCAGAGGATTCATCCGCATTCGGGCCAGCGACATTGCCTGGCAGGGCGTGGCGACAACCCCCAGGGCCCCGTATCCGGCCGTGACGGCACGGTTCATGGCCTCCAGGGTGGGCGCCGCGGTGTACTTGGAGAGGCTCTGGCGAAAGACCGCCGCGGGGCGGGTCACCAGACGGGGTTCGGGAAGAATGCCGTCCCGGCCTGTGAGGATGGCGCCGTCGATGCGCCGGGTCCGCAGGGCAAAATACATCATGGCGGATACGGTCCCCCCCGACTGGAAGGGCTGCTTCTTCACCCTGTCGCCGGCCCGGGAGACATGAATGCTGCGCCAGGCGCCCAGGGGGCTGCCGTCGTAGGGCTTCGCGAAGTGAAACTGCGAAAGGCCCTCCACATCCACCTCGGCCTTGGGGCAATGGGCAAGACACCGTCCCGCCTCGACGTTGCAGGGGAAGAGCAGGGCCGTTTTTCCCCGGTAGGATTGAAAATAGGGGCAAAGGCCGATGCAGGCGCCGCAACCGATGCACAGCCCCTCCTGAATGACGTTGCGTTCGAGCTTTTCCGAACTGGAAGGCTTCATGGCAGTACCTCGTTTCCGCGATGCGGGCCGTCTTGCGCCGGCCGGATCGCGAATCATGCTTTTATCGTTTCCGCTTACGCGGGGATCGGCTGCCTTTGGTCAGGTCGGCGAATGATATACCAGCAGGCCGTCGGATAATCAAGAAAATGCGGTTGAAATGGCTGGACCTCCGAAAGGATATATTTTGGTTGACATATTGCAACGGATTGTCTAGAGGATGCACCATCTGCATCGCAATTTTTTATGAAGTCAGAGAGATATCGATGAACAGGTTGTTTTTCTTCACACCATTAATATGAGGCGCTGACAGGGGACCCGGGCGGTCCCCCGGAAACTGCCGTCCTGCCGTTTTTTCATTGCCGGCCGATTAGCCTTCTGAGGCTCATGCCGCGGTGAAAGCGGCATGACAGCATCAGGGAGGCGGGATTGGCCCATCTCTTTTTAGAAACACCGACCCTTTCAACAGCAACAGAAGCGATCCGATGCGGGATTCTGCCCTTTTGTCCCGATTTGCCCGCAGCGACGGCGGCCTGTGCTTTCCTGTTCGCAGGCCGGCCAGTTTGGCAGGGCCAGGGCCCGTCGCAGGGATCGAATCTGGCCGAACAAAAAAGGCGCTGCATTCCCGGAGCGCCGAATATCGCAAATCACATTATGGAGGAAGGAGGAGTTTCATGAACGGATTCAAGAACATCTTTGCGGGACGCTGGGGAATCATCGGCGTCGGGATTCTGATCGGCATCCTGGCGCCCCTCTTGCAGAAATTCGGGAACCCCGGGAACATGGGCGTCTGCGTCGCCTGTTTCGAGCGGGACATTGCCGGCGCCATGGGTCTTCACCGGGCGGACGTGGTGCAGTACATCCGGCCGGAAATCATCGGTTTCGTCCTCGGGGCGCTGATTGCGGCATATCTCTTCAAGGAATTTCGGCCACGCCTCGGCTCGGCGCCGATCGTTCGTTTTTTTCTGGGCGTTTTCGCCATGATCGGCGCTCTGGTCTTTCTCGGTTGCCCCTGGCGGGCGGCCCTTCGACTCGCCGGCGGCGACGGAAACGCCATTCTCGGGCTGGCCGGGCTCGTTACCGGCATCTGGATCGGCACCCTTTTCCTGAAGGGCGGCTACAACCTGGGACGCACCCAGACGACCCACGCCGCGGCAGGCTGGATGCTTCCCCTGTTTATGCTCGGTCTCCTTGCGCTCCTGCTGGCCTTTCCACAGACCGCGGGCGAGGCGAAAAGCGGGGTTTTGCTCTACAGCATCAAAGGTCCCGGATCCATGCACGCGCCCCTTGCCGTGTCGCTGGTCGTGGGCCTCGTGGTCGGATTTTTCGCCCAGCGAAGCCGTTTCTGCACCATGGGCGCCATCCGCGACTTTGTTCTGTTTCGGCAGATGCACCTTCTCTCCGGATTCATCGCCCTGATTCTGGCCGCCTTCGCCGTCAATTTCATCGTAGGTCAGTTCAAGCCGGGATTCGAGGGTCAGCCCGTCGCCCACACGATGCACCTTTGGAACTTTGCCGGCATGGCCCTGGCGGGCCTGGCCTTCTGCCTTGCCGGCGGCTGTCCCGGCCGCCAGCTCTTTTTGGCCGGGGAGGGAGACGGCGATGCCGCCGTGTTTGTGGTGGGCATGATCACCGGGGCCGCTGTCGCACATAACTTCGGCCTGGCCAGTTCGTCGACCGGGGTCGGACCCTACGGAATCCCGGCGGTTGTCATCGGCCTGGTCGCCTGCCTGTTCATCGGCTTTACCATGAGAAGAAGAATCGCTTAGACGGAAAGGAGAATAGACATATGGCCAACATGGTAGATGCGCGGGGGCTTTCCTGCCCTCAGCCGGTCCTGATGACGCTGGATGAGATCAAGACCGGAAAAGCGGATGAAATCGTGGTGATGGTGGACAACGACGCCTCGAAGGAGAATGTCTCCCGGGCGGCGAAGAGCCGGGGGTGGAAGGTGGCCGACATTCGGGAAGCGGACGGTGTCTACAGCATAACCATTCGGAAGGGGTGATTCCATCGGCGCTATGCGGGTTACTGAAAGGGAATAGGAAAAACTGGATTTCGAAAAGCAGGAAAAAACATAACGCAGGAGGTTCAAATATATGCCAGTAGTAATCGATGCCAGAGGGCTCGGGTGCCCGCAGCCCGTCATCATGGCGAAAAAAGCAATGGAGGAGAACGAACAGGTCACTGTTCTGGTGGACAACGAAACCGCCGTGGAAAACATCCGGCGCATGGCCGGGAAAATGGCCTGTGCGTTC
>JAXDCM010000157.1:0-3771 GCA_034677965.1 Syntrophales bacterium | reverse complement strand
CTGATATCCCGAGCCGGTTCCGATTTCCAGAATCCTTTCCCCGCCCTTCAGGGCGAGGAGCTCCGTCATCAGGGCCACGATATAGGGCTGCGAGATCGTCTGCCCCTCGCCGATCGGCAATGGATGGTCCTCATAGGCCAGATGCCGAACACGGGACGGAACAAACAGATGCCTTTTCACCTTGAGCAGGGCACGGATCACGCGCGGGTCCTTGACTCCCCTCGCCTGGATCTGTTGCTCCACCATCTGCTCCCGTTTTTGCGTGAAGGATGTTTCGGACGAATCGGCCCTCACGCTCAGGGGAAGCAGAAAAAACATCAGAAGGGTGATTGCCCCAAGGGCGCATTGGAATTTCATTTGAATATCCGATCTGGCATTGCCTTCATTTCTGAAATACGGAATGATCCTCGACGATCCGGATTTCTGCGTCCGTCAGGTTGTAGAGGCCGTAAACGAGGCGGTCGATCCGGCGCGGCACTCGCTCCATAAATATGGATGCTCGTCTAAGGCAGATAGCGATCGATATCGAGCGCCCCATGAAAGACGCCGAGGATGTCGATAGTTCCTTCCGGCTTGATGAGATAGGCGATTCGATAATGGCCATAAAGGAGAATACGGATGTTTAAATCAGGATAAAGATCGTAGCGGTGCCCGACTTCAGGGAACCGGCGCAGGATCTGAACTTTCTCATAGATGCCTTCAACAACCCTTCGGGCCGCTTCCGGCTTATCGGAAGAGATATAATCGTAAATATCCCGCAGCCATTGTTCGGCTTCGGCAGTCCAGTTTATTTCCGCCATAGTTGGATTCGCCGCTTCATCTCTTCGTTGCTGATCGTCCGGTGCGCCCGCGAATCATCGAGCCCTCTTTCCACCATGCGAGCGAACTGCAGTTCACGCAGGAGATCATCGAAAGAGCAATCATCCGGCTGAGCCTTGATGATGTCTGTTATCTGTTCCTTGGCCGAAAGCATTTCTTAGCCTCCTCTGCGAGATGATAAACATGCGGCTGATCGGGCGCCGAACATTCGTACCACTCTAATCCGCGCGGATAAATATCTTCCGTGGACGAATGATCCGTCAATAAGAAATTTTTGTCAATCCTTCTCCACGATCAGGATTTCGTCCTCCGTGAGGTCGTAGAGGTCGTAAACGAGGCGGTCAATCCGGCGGTCCGTGGCCTCGATTTGCCGCTTGAGGCTGGTCTGCTCGTGCTCCGTCCGCGCGGAAGCCAGTTGCTTGTGGAGGGAAAGCATCTCCTCGACCAGAGCAACCATCCGGTCGTGCCGATCCCGGTCCGCCGGGTGGGTTATTCAGTTCACTTTGATCCCGGTTTTTTTGATCTCGTCGATCAGATTACCGCCATCTGAAAATCCTGTTGGTGTAAAAAGCATCGGTTCGATCCGGGCGTCGATTTTTCCGCGAAGCGGGACGATCCGCCGTCGGTCCTCAAAGCGATCCCCGGTGAATGCCACCGAGACCAAAGCCGCATCGATGTTGCCTTCCTCCCTGACGCGCCCATGGGTATATGAACCATAAAGAATGGCTTCACGCACCGGGATATGATGCTTTTCCAATTCGCCGACGTATCTTTTTACGATGTCGATGATGGAATCGATCTGCGCAACCATGTCATCGTCTCCGGTGCCAATTCCAGGCCCGCCTTTTCCGCCAGATGGACCAATCGATGTGATGCCATGCGTGCAACTCCGGGACGGTTCGGATTAAAATTACCCGCAGAAAGCAGTCAAGGATACGGCCACCGCAGGAAACTCCCGAAGCAGTTCCTTATCGGCAGTGATCAAAGGGACCTTCAGGTCATTTGCCACAGCGATAAACTCACAATCGTAAGCAGAACATTTGCTTTCTGATGCAAGCCGCAGGACTTCATATGATGAAACCTCATATTCTCGACCCCTTAACAATTTCGACGCAGCATCCATAATGAGCTGAGCGTGCTGCAGTTTGATCAGTTTATTACGCATATAAAAATGCAACACGTTGCGAAGTTCGCTGCGCCAAAGTATCGGAGCCGCCCACTCACTGTCCTTTTTAAGAGCACCTTCGGCCAGGAGCGACTGCTCGCTTGAGAGGAAGAGATAGCCTATAATATTCGTGTCGACCACAATCATAGCCGACCTTCTCCTTTGGCCTGGTTGAATTCCTGATCACTGATGTGATGGCCGGCTGTCAATTGACGGAGACGGCGAGCATCCTCAAGCACCTCGTCGGGATTTATCCGACGACTCGTCACCGCATTCTCAATACATACGACAATCTCGCTATTGATGGATCGCCGATTTATCTCTGCGGCAGTCTTAAGTCGCCCGTAAAGCTCATCAGGTATATTCTTCACTGTCACGGTTGCCATATCAGACACCTCCAATGATTTCAATATGGAACCATTATGCAACCACTTGGACCCCGTGTCAAGTTCGAAATAGATCTTTCTCAACGATCCGGGTCTCTTCATCCGTCAGGTTGTAGAGGTCATAAACGAGACGGTCGATCCGGCGGTCCGTGGCGTCGATTTGCCGCTTGAGGCTGGTCTGCTCGTGTTCCGTCCGTGCGGCGGCCAATTGCCTGTGGAGGGAAAGCATCTCCTCTACCAGAGCGACCATCCGATCGTGCCGCTCCCGCTCCGTGGGGTCGGCAAAGTCGATGGGGCGGATGGGGAGATGGCGGATAAACCGGGATTCGTAACTGTAATATCCGCCACGCATCTGCGTAGCGGTCTTGCGGAGGAACCATTCCAAAAGGCGGCTGTTTAGCAGCCCCAGGAGATATTCCCTTGAAAAATCCGGCGAAACAAGAATGCCGTATCCGCCGGCAACGCCGCCGGTGAAGAAGATGTCGCCGTTCTCATCCAACGAGAAGGACGATCGCGCCGCGATGTCCGGGGTGAAGATCTTTGGTAGCGGCATGACGTCAAGCGCTTGTGTACGACCATAAGCATTCCAGTGGGAGCCTCTCATCTTTCCGTTTTCCCTATTTTCCAAAAATGATTTGTGCTCCAGGAGATAGGCCCATGTCAGGGGGTATTCGGATTTGAAAATCGGTTCGGGAATCAATCCGGCAGAACCGTTTTCACGGGTTGCATAGGGGAACAGGATGAGGCGGTGCGTCCGTTGCAGATGGTATCGTCTGCTGTCGCCCCCTTTGATCAGCGGATGGAGCAGGTCGGATTCCAGCCAAAATTCTTTGTCACTCTCCCTCGAATAGATCTTGACACGACCTGAGGGACTTTTTTCACGCCCCCTTTCCTCAAGAATATAGATCTTGTCCGCGCTGGTCTTGATCCCCTGAAAGATACGGGCTGTCACGTTCTCAAGTTTCACCGGCATGCGGCGGAGATTTTCGAAGAGATCGGCGCCGCGGCCGACGGTGAAGTTCCACTCCGCTGCGGTGACGGAGGCTGCGGAAATCGCGCCTTCGATCCCCCCTTTGGTCTGACGCCAGGACTCCAGATCCTCAACCTTCGTGAAACGGCAGCTTCCGGAACCCGCCTTGTCCAGAAAGAGCAGGCAAGTGTAGGTCGTGGCACCGGCGAAGACTTGGGCATCGCCAAAATGGATAACTTCGCTCAGATGCTGCCCTTTCGCCAGCAGCGCGCGCAGTGGCTCGCCATATTGGGCATTGAAGAATTTGTGCGGCAGGATGAAGCCCAGACGCCCTTTGGCGTTCAGGAGGCCAAGCCCCTTTTCGACGAAGGTTACGTAGATATCGTAGTTCCCTTTGCCGGCGGAGGCAAAGGCGGTCTTGTAGAACTCCA
>JAXDCM010000156.1:0-8704 GCA_034677965.1 Syntrophales bacterium | reverse complement strand
AAATCTCGGGAGGGCAAACCATGTACGAAGTCACGATCCGGAAATCCTTCTCCGCCGCACATCTTCTCAAAGAAATCGGCGGCAAATGCGAAGAGCTTCACGGTCATAATTTCATCGTCGAAGTTTCGGCCGCATCGGAAACCCTTGACGAGGACGGCCTGCTGATCGATTTCCGTTTGCTGAAGCGTTGGACGGATGATGTCCTTGAGGGGCTCGACCACAAATATCTGAACGAGCTCGAATGCTTCAAAGGAATCAACCCCTCATCCGAACGGATCGCTCGTTTTCTTTTCGAACGAATCGATGAAAAGGCGGGGCCGGCAAAGGTCCCTCTGACCCGCGTGACCGTCTGGGAATCGGAGAACGCACGCGTTTCCTACAGCCGATGATCGACATCCAGAACCAGAAAGACGAGAGGAATATCGATATCCAGCGCGTGGGCGTCAAGGGGCTCAAATACCCGATCGTTGTGCTGGACCGCGCCCATGGGACGCAACCGGTCAATGCCACGATCAACATGTACGTGAGCCTCCTGCGAAATTTCAAGGGAACGCACATGAGCCGGTTCGTTGAAGTCCTGAACGAAATCCGCGAGCAGGTGAACATCCAGACCTTCCACAGCATCCTGGAGAAGATCCGGAAAAAGCTGCACGCCGAATCGGCCCATATCGAAATCGAATTTCCGTATTTCATCGAAAAGTCGGCGCCCCGCTCCGGGGCGAAAAGCCTGATGGAGTACCGGTGCCGGTTTCTGGGGACGAGCGACGCGAGTGGGATGGATTTCATCGTGGGGACGGAGGTCCCGGTCACGACGGTCTGTCCCTGTTCCAAGGAAATCAGCCGGTCCGGCGCACACAACCAGCGGAGCATCGTCACCGTGATGGTCCGTTTCCGCAAGTTCTTCTGGATCGAGGACGTGATTCGCTTGATCGAGGAATCGGCCAGCGGCGAGGTCTATTCGCTTCTGAAGCGCGTCGACGAGAAATTCGTCACGGAGAGGAGCTACGACAACCCGATGTTCGTGGAGGATGTCGTCCGGAACGTGGCGGGGCGGCTTGCCGGCGAGAGCAACTTCACCTGGTACCGGGTGGAGGCGGAAAATTTCGAAAGCATCCACAACCACAGCGCTTACGCCTGCGTAGAGAAGGAGTAGCGATGAAAAAGGACAAGGCCGGCCATTTTTTCAATCTGTACCGTCACGGGTTCGTCCGGGTCGCCGTCTGCACCCCGGAAGTCCGGGTGGCGGATGTCGAATTCAACGCGGATGAAACCATCCGCCTGGCCCAAGAGGCCGCCGGGAACAAGGCTGTTTTCGCCCTCTTTCCGGAGCTGGGAATCTCGGCCTATTCCAACGACGATCTCTTCCAGCAGGAGGCGCTTCTGCAGGGGGTCGTCGGCGCGATCGAGCGGATTGCCCGCGAAACGGCGGCGCTGAACCTGATCCTCGTGGTCGGCGCGCCCTTCCGGTGCGACTCCCGCCTGTTCAACTGCGCCATTGTCCTGTGTCGGGGGCGGATTGCCGGAATTGCCGTGAAGTCCTGTCTGCCCAATTACCGGGAGTTCTACGAGAGTCGCCAGTTCAGCCCCGCGGAGGAGGCGCTGTCCAAAACCGTGAATCTGTGCGGCCGGCAGGACATCCCCTTCGGCGCCGACCTGTTGTTCGATGTTGCCGACATCCCGAACTTTTGTTTCTTCCTGGAAATCTGCGAGGACGTCTGGGTGCCGATCCCCCCGTCCTCGTTCGCGGTGATGGCCGGGGCAACCGTGATCGGGAACCTTTCCGCCTCCAACGTGACGATCGGGAAGTCGGAATACCGGCTGGGCCTGACCGCGAACCAGTCCGCCCGCTGCATCGCCGCCTATCTGTATGCCGCCGCCGGTCCGGGGGAATCCACGACGGACCTGGCCTGGGACGGCCATGCCATGATCTTTGAAAACGGAAACCTGCTGGCGGAATCGGAGCGGTTTTCCGAAAAATCCCGGATCATCTTCGCCGATCTCGACCTGGACCGTCTTGCCCAGGACCGGATGCGCCAGACCACCTTCGCCCGCAATGCCTTTACGCACCGCGAATCGCTCCTCCGGTTCCGCCGGATCGGCCTGAATCTGGATGCGATCGGGGGGCGGCTCCTGCTCCGGCGCGACGTGCCCCGTTTTCCCTACATCCCGTCGGACCCAGCCCATAGGGACCAGCGATGCTACGAGGCCTACCACATCCAGGTTCACGGGTTGGCGCAACGTCTGAAGTCATCGGGAATCGATAAGGTCGTGGTCGGCGTCTCCGGCGGGCTCGATTCCACGCATGCGCTGATCGTCGCCGCCCGAACGATGGACCGGCTGAAACTTCCCAGAAGGCATGTGCTGGCCTATACGATGCCGGGTTTCGCCACATCGGACAAGACCCGCCGCAATGCGCTTGCCCTGATGAAGGCGCTCGGCGTCGAGTCCAATGAAATCGACATCCGGCCGAGCTGCACCCAAATGCTCAAGAACATCGGCCACCCCTGCGCGAAGGGGAAAACGGTTTACGACATCACTTTCGAAAATATCCAGGCCGGAGAGCGGACGTCCCATCTGTTCAGAATCGCCAACCTGAGAAACGCGATCGTCCTCGGCACGGGCGACTTGAGCGAGCTCGCCCTGGGTTGGTGCACCTACGGCGTGGGGGACCACATGTCCCACTACAATGTGAACGCCAGCGTCCCCAAAACCCTGATTCAGCGCCTGATCCGCTGGGTCGTTCGAACCGGGCAATTCTCGCCCCGGGCCTCAGAAATCCTGCTCGACATTCTGGAGACGGAAATCAGCCCTGAACTGATCCCCGGCAAGGAAGGCGCCCAGCCTTCCCAACGGACGGAGTCGATCGTCGGCCCGTTCGAACTCCAGGATTTCAACCTTTTCTACACGCTCCGCTACGGCTACCTGCCGACGAAAATCGCTTTCATGGCATACTGCGCCTGGCGGGACAAGACAAGCGGGGCCTGGCCGGACATCCCGGAGGCCAAGAGAAACGCCTATACGATCGGAGAGATCCGGCACTGGCTGGAGGTATACCTCTACCGGTTCTTCCAGATCAGCCAGTTCAAGCGCACCTGCGTTCCCAACGGCCCCAAGGTCGGCTCGGGCGGGTCCCTCTCACCCCGGAGCGATTACCGCGCGCCGAGCGACAGCGAAGCAGCCGTCTGGCTGAACGATGCAAAAAAGATTCCGAAAAGGGATGGAAAATGAAACGGCAACAATACAGGGATTTTGACGCGACGGAGCTGTTCTGTCCCAAATGCCGGCGCGCGGTTCCGGTTCGGAAACGTCTGCTGCTGGTCCTTTCGAACGGGGATAAATACGACTATACCTGCACCTTCTGCGGCACCTCCGTGGGCGACAAGCTGGTGACGGAACGGGACAACCTCCGCGTTCTGATCAAATGAAAAAGGGCGGCGCGAGGCCGCCCTCCCATTTTTTGAACTTCCTAATCCTGCTGCAGCTCCGGGATTCCCTCATAGAAGGCCAACGCCTCCGGATTCTTGAGGGCGTCTCTGTTCTGCACAGTCTGGCCTTCGATCACCTTCTTGACGGAAAGCTCGACCTTCTTCATGTTCAGGGTATAAGGAATGTCCGGAACGGCGATGATCTTGGCCGGAACATGGCGCGGTGAGGCGTTGACGCGGATCGTTTTGCGGATCCGGTCCCGGATCTCGTCGTTCAGTTCCTTGCCCGGCGCCATCTTCACAAAGAGAATCACCCGGACGTCGTTCTTCCAGTTTTGGCCGACAACGATGCTGTCGGCGATTTCCGGCAGGTTCTCGACCTGGCGGTAGATCTCGGCCGTTCCGATCCGGACGCCGCCGGGATTCAATGTGGCGTCCGACCTTCCGTAGATGACAACCCCGCCGTGGTCGTTGATCAGGACATAATCCCCGTGTCGCCAGACATTCGGATAGACATCGAAATAGGCGGCCCGGTATTTCTTGTGTCCCGGATCGTCCCAGAAATAGATGGGCATCGAGGGAGACGGCGCCGTGCAGACCAGTTCGCCCTGCTGGTTGAGCACCGGTTTCCCGTTCTCGTCGAAGGCCTCGACCTTCATCCCGAGGCCTCGACACTGCAGTTCCCCGGAATAGACCGGCCCCATCGGATTCCCGAGCGCAAAGCAGCCGTTGATGTCCGAACCGCCGGAGATGGAGGCGAGCTGAAGGTCGCTTTTCACTTCGCGATAGATGAACTCGAATCCTTCCTCGGAGAGGGGCGAACCCGTCGAGAGCAAGGCTTTCAGGGCGGAAAGGTCATACTCCTTGCCCGGCCGAACCCCCTCGTTCATGAGCGCGGAAATGTATCCGGCGCTGGTTCCGAATATCGTGATTCCCTCATCCTGGGCTGCGCGCCACAGCGCGCCCGGGTGAGGGTGAAAGGGGTTGCCGTCGAACAGGAACAGCTTTGCGCCGAGGGAGAGCGAACTGACGAGCCAGTTCCACATCATCCAGCCGCAGGTCGTGAAATAGAAGATCGTATCCTCGCGGGAGAGGTTGGTATGAAGCATGAGCTCCTTCATGTGATGGATCAGGATGCCGCCGGCGCTCTGAACCATGCACTTGGGGAGACCCGTGGTCCCCGAGGTGAACATGATATAGAGCGGGTGCTCGAAGGGAAGCTGCTCGAACTGGATCTTCAAACCGCTCTCCTTCGCCAGAAACTCCCCGTAATGAACGGCCTTGGGAATGGCGCTGATGTCGGGCTCGTTTTCGGTGTAGGGAACGACAATGACTTTCTCGATCGACGGAAGATCCTTCAGGATTTCGGCCACGCGGGAAATGGAATCGAGGCTCTTGCCCTTGAAGAAGTAGCCGTTGGCCGTAAAGAGGACCTTCGGCTTGATCTGTCCGAAGCGATCCAGGACCCCCTTGATCCCGAAATCGGGGGAGCAGGAGGACCAAACCGCCCCGATGCTGGTTGCCGCCAGCATTGCCGTTACAGCCTCGGGCATGTTCGGCAGAAAACCGGCGACACGATCGCCCGGGCCGACGCCGCATGCTTTGAGGCTCTTCGCCAATCTCGCGACCCGGTCGTAGAGTTCGGCATAGGTGATCCGGATGGTCGGACGATCCTCGCCCTTGAAGATCAGGGCCACGGAATTGTCCCGGAAGCGCAGAAGGTTTTCCGCAAAATTCAGACGCGCGCCGGGAAACCATTTAGCGCCGGGCATTTTTTTTATGTCGTCGACCACCCGATCATAATGGCGTGATGCGATGATCCCGACAAAATCCCAGACGGCGGCCCAGAATTCAGGGATCTGGTTCACGGACCAGGCATAGAGCTGCTCGTAATCCGTGAAGGCCTGCCCCTCCCTCTCGTTGACAAACGTCATGAAGCGGTACATGTTGCTGTTCTTGACGCGTTCCTCCGAAGGACTCCACAACAGCTTCCCCATCTTTTGCCTCCTTGGTTATAGAATTCTGCCCCGGCTTTTTATGTTGCTGCAGTTCATAATTTACGGGGCGCCATCCATGAGACACCCCTATGGATGCAGATGAACGTGGAAACCGTTACTTGAAGGACTTTTTCTTTTGCAGGGCCTCTTGAAGTTTTGCGGCAAGGGCGCCCATCCCTCCCGCCGCGGCCTCGTCCGAATAGACGACGGTCCGCTCGATGGAAGCCGGTCTTCCCCCGAGATAATCCCCGAGAAGTTCCCGGCTGTGCACATCCTCGTGGCAGTATGCGCAGAGGTTCTCCCAGTTGCTCCCATCCGGTGGGTTGTTGTGATGATTGCCGTCCCTGTGATGGACCGTCAGCAGATGTCGGTGCGAGGAATCAAACTCGCGGCCGCAGCGCCCGCAGACCAACCCGTGCAGGGCCAGGGACTTCTCCCGGTACTCCTCGCCTCCGACCGACTGAGACATCTTGATCTCCCGGACCACCTCTTCGGCGGATCGAGCGTCCCCCGGTTTGCTCCGGGTTCTCTGAACCTGTACTCTTCCCCCTCTCTTTCCGTAGGTTACACCGGCCATGCCGCCTTTTCCATGCAATAAAGAATGAAGCAACCGCCCCTTTCGGGTCACCGCTGCAGTTCTTTTGTAGTTTGCTTCGGGACGGCACGCGGACCGGCCAGGGTGTGGACGAAAGCGCTGACCCCCCGGGCCACCGACAGCAAGGTGGTCACCTTTCGTACGAACGGGAAACCCACACGTCGCCGAATCACCTCTTCCAGCCCGACAAAAATACCCACAGCGCCCTGAATTTTGGTCAACGTCGAAGAAAGCTCGGCAACCTGCCGCTGGACATTGACCGTCGTCCGGTTGACGTTCGTCGTGATTTCCGCAAGATTCCGGATGATCGGAGGGAGGCCCTCATTGAGGATATGCAACGTCTCGTCCATTTTCTTCACCGCCCGCCACAACTGCAGCAGGACGGGAATGCAAAATCCGATGAACAACAGAAAGGCGATACTCACGATGATCAGGATGATCTCCGTCGTCGTCATGGGCCCTCTCCCTCAATAGCTGTGTTTAGACGGTCTTCCCCTGTTCCTCCCGGAACGCCTCCACGCCTGCATCTATCGCCTTCTTGATCCGGCCCTTGCTTTCCTGCAGCTTTTCTTTTCCGAGCCCGGCCAACTCCTCCGCCTTCTCTTCCACTTCCTCCGCTTTTTCTTTTGCCGTCTCCTCCAGTGTTTTCAGGCGCGCCACCGTGGCCTCATAGACCTTGCGGCTCTTTGCCACGGCAATGTCGTATTCCTCTTTTGCCTTGGCCAACATCTCATCGGCTTTTTTGCCGATCTCCTCACGGGTCTCCTTCCCCGGTTTCGGCGCATACAGGATTCCGATCACCGCGCCCAGCAAACCGCCGACGATCAAACCAACCATGAAATCGTCACTTTTACTCATAAAGCTTCCTCCTTCCCTATCTTTTGAAACATCATACACCAGCGCGACCGCCGGCGTCAAAAGTATTTTTAGGCAAAAGCAAAAAATCCCTTTTTTGCCTTGTCAAGATCATTTTCTCATTATATACACGCTCAACTCCAAGCCAAAGCTGAGGTAACGGCATGATCTTGGGTATCGATGTCGGCGGCACGCACACCGATGCAGTTCTGATTGATCGCTTCAGGGTCCTGAACAAGGCAAAGGTTCTCACAGATGAACAGAACCTGCTGACCTCTCTTCTGGCGGTGACCAACGAACTGATCGATGAATCCAATATGCATGAACTGGAAAGGGTCGTGCTGAGCACCACGATCTCCACCAATGCCATCGTTCAAAACAAGGTCGACCGGGTCGGAATGGTGGTGGTCAGCGGACCCGGCCTTCCCCCGTGCCATTATGACGTCAACCAGGACACCTACTTCTTGTCGGGCTGCATCAATCACCGCGGCATCGAAATAACCCGTATCGACCGGAAAGAGGCCCTCCAAATGCGGAATCGCTTCCGTTCCGAGGGGATCCATCATGCGGGGATCGTCGGTAAATTTTCCACCCGCAACCCCCGCCAGGAGGTCGAGCTTGCGGAGATTGTCGGCGAGGAACTCCACCACGTCTCGCTCGGTCATCGAATGTCGGGACATCTCAATTTTCCGCGGCGGATCGCAACCACCTACCTCAACGAGTCGATCTGGGACATTCATCAGCGTTTTGTCGAGGAAGTTCTTCATTTCGTCCGTGCCAGGGGGATCAATGTTCCGATCTACATCCTCAAGGCGGACGGGGGAACTATCGAAATCTCGCAATCGGTGGATTTTCCGGTTCAGACGATCCTTTCCGGCCCGGCAGCCAGCATTATGGGAATCATGACCACAACCGGCTGCGCCAGCGACGCGATCGCTCTCGACATCGGCGGCACCACGACGGACATCGCCTTGTTTGCCGATGGCGTCCCGCTGTTTGAGGCCTTCGGCGTCACCATCGAAGGACACAAGACATTGATCCGGGGATTGAAGACGCGATCGGTCGGCATCGGCGGCGACAGCGTCATCCGTCTGAACAACGGAAAGATCTCCATCGGCCCTCAGCGGGAGGGAGTTGCCGCGGCCCTTGGCGGCCCCTTCCCGACACCGACGGACGCCATGGTCGTCCTCGGAATGGCTTCCATCGGGGATCCGGCAAAGGCAGCCGATTCCCTGGCCCCCATTGCCGAAGCCTGGCGTTGCCCCATTGTCGAGGCCGCCGGAAAGGTCTTTGAAGAAACCTGCCGGATCATCGTCGACCATGTCCGGGAATTCGTCGATGAGGTCAACGACCAGCCCGTCTATACGATTCACGAGATGCTGGAAGGGAAAAAACTGACTCCGCGGCTTCTCTATATGGTCGGAGGACCCGCCGGCCCTTTGGCGCCGGAACTGGGAAAACGCCTCGCATGCAAGGATCATATCCCCGTTCATGCCGAGGTGGCCAATGCCATCGGGGCCGCTCTGGCCAGGACCACGGCGGAAATGACCCTTCTCGCCGACACCGAACGCAAGACCCTGACCATCGCCGAAGAGGGTTATCAGACCGCGATTCCCGGTCATTTTAAAATGGAGGACGTCATCCGAACCGGCCGGGAAAAACTGCGCGAAAAGGTTTTGCGGATGGGCGCCGCCGAAGATGATCTGGAAATCGAGGTGGTCGAAGCCCAGTCATTCAACATGGTGCGACAGTACGCCACAACCGGAAAAAATATGCGGGTCAAGGTGCAGATCAAGCCCGGCAGCATTGCCCATTTCGAATTGGGGGAGGCC
>JAXDCM010000155.1:0-2857 GCA_034677965.1 Syntrophales bacterium | reverse complement strand
AACTGACCAAGGAGAAAGCCAAGAATGTCGTCAACGCCGTCCTGGCGGGGATCTTCTCCGTCCTGAAGGAGGCAGGGAAGCTCCAGCTCACCAACTTCGGGACCTTCACGGTCAGGCAGACCAAGGAACGGCAGGGGATCAACCCCAAGACCCAGGAGCCGATCACCATCCCCGCAAGTTATCGACTGGGGTTCAAGGCCTGCAAGGCCTGGAAGGATGGGATGATGCCGCGTAAACGGGAGCAGGCGAAGGGCAAGGCTAAAGTACCTGTTTCCAAGGCGGCCCCGAAGGCCAAGGGAAAGAGGTAAACCCACCGGCCGTGGACACTGCCCGCCACATCGCAGTCCGGGTGTGGCGGGCTTCACCTTTGGCGGAGTGTGGCCCCCCGTATCAGTCGGGAGCGTTCCCCTTTCCTCCAGCCTTCTGACAGATGATGTCGAAAGGAAGGTTTGCCGATGAGCAGCATTCCCGGAACACGGGTGCTTTTCTCCTCGAAAGGCGGGACGTCGAAGGAACTTGCCCGGCTGATCAAGGCAGCGAAGAAGGAAATCGCCGTGGCCGCCTATGCCTTCTCCTCGAAATACCTGGGCCAGGCCCTGTCCGGGGCCCTGAAGCGCGGGGTCAAGATCCGGATCCTCCTGGACGGGGACAACGCCCGGAAGTCTTACTCCATCGACGAATGGCTGGCCGGTGAGGGGATCGGTGTCCGGCTCATCGAAATCAAGCGCGGTTCGCTGCATCACAAGTTCATGCTCATCGACGGCAAGATTCTCATCACTGGCAGCTACAACTTCACCAATGAGTCTGAGTTCAGGAACCACGAGGCGGCGATATTCACGAACCACAAGGGGCTGATCCAAGCCTTCACCACCGAATTCGATCGTCTTTGGTCTCAGTGCGACCCTGCCAAATCCACTGATGCTCTATCCAACGATACGGCAGTTACGGGTCTCTCGCCGAACGCCGATTAGTGTGTGGCGGAATCTGGGGGAGGGGGTAGGGGGTGGGGGCGCAAACAAAATGGACGGCAATATGGTGCATCCGATCCCGGGCAGCGGCCTTGCCCAGACATACCTGATAACGGACGAAAATGACGGCCTGATGGTTGTCGATTGCGGCAGCGTTAGTGCCGCCCGGGCCGTTGAGGATTTCTGCGTCGACACCATAAAGCGCTCTCTTATGGCGATCCGGATCATCGCCGCCACCCATTTCCACATCGACCATATCGGCGGGATCGCGGCCCTGCTCTCGAAGTGCTCTCCCAAGGCTGTGATCCTGTTCCATCCCCTTGTTAAGGCCTATCTGAAGGCGCATCGGCCGCTCTCTCCTATGCGGCACTGGGTCACCGGGCTGCTCCCTACGCTCATAAGTGGCGGATTCTTCGGCGTTTGCAAATGGACCGATCTGGCTTTCGACAGTCCCGCCGGCGTGCCCCTGTCGTTCTTTCGGGATCTTCAGCAGGTCTCCTCTGCGGAACGAATCAGGTACCTCGAAGGGAACCGCCTACCCCGTTCCCGGATCGGCATCGGTGGCTGGGAGGTGATCGCCGCGCCTGGCCACACGGAGGACTCGGTGGTGTTTTACAACGAGGCTTGCGGGGAGCTTGTCACCGGCGACCTGATTCTGGGCCGGAAAGACGGCCGGGGATACCTGAACCGGTTTTGTTGGGATGATGGGCAGTCTCGGAGAACCTTTGCGATGCTGATGGAAACGATCAGCGTCCAGATCATTTTCCCCGGTCATGGGCCGGTGATCTGGTCCGACGGGGATGCCTTCCGGAAGGTGAATTGTTTCGGTGCGCACTGGTGAAAAAGGAGGTTGGTAATGGATAGCCTGCCAAAGCTGGAACGGGTCAAGCGACTGACCCTGACGCCCGGCATGAAGCTGATTGTCATGTCCGACATGCACCGGGGGGACGGTTCCGGGGCCGACGACTTCGCCAAGAACTCCCTGATCTATCGTTGCGCCCTGGGGCATTACCTCAAAGAGGGTTTTACCTACATCGAACTGGGCGACGCCGAGGAGCTCTGGGAGAACGATAATTTCGATCAGATCTACATTACCCACACCCCGGTCTATAAGCTCTTGGCGCAATTCCACGATCCGGATCGGACAAAGACCCGTTACCTGAAGGTGTGGGGGAACCATGACCTCTACTGGAAGGATCATGAGGCGGTCTACCGGACGCTCTTCTCCGGCATTGAGATTCATGAAGGGATTTTCCTGGCGGTACCCAAGGGATGTGGATGCGGAGCAAGCAGGGACAAAGCACAAGAATCCGGGGTAGTCGAAGGCGTGGGCACTGGAGGGAGCTGCGACAGGAGTGCGGCAGCCGGCGACGGCATCCTCCTAATCCATGGTCACCAGGCGGATCCGAAGTGTTGTGGGGAGGGCGCGGCTGTCAGCAAGTTCTTCGTCCATTACTTCTGGCCGGATCTTCAGCGGTGCGGCGCCAAAGACCCGACCCGGGCCGCCGTGAATCCAGGTCTGTGCAACGAGGTGGACAGGCGCCTCCATGAATGGGCAAACAACAATGACCAGGGCATTGCCGCCATCATTGCCGGCCACACCCATCGGGCAGTTTTTGAAAACCTGTCGCTGACGGAGCGACGATACCTGGAATCCAAGATCAAGACCGAGGGCATCAAGATCAAGCATCAGCGCGACGGGAGCTACTATAACACCGGTTCCTGCGTCCACCCGCTGAGCATTACCGGGCTCGAAATCACTTTTGATGGCGGCCACAACCCGCAACTTCGGTTGATCGAGTGGGGCCAGGCGACGGAGGGTCATGCGTTGACCATCCAGAGGGAGGAAATATCATGAAGATAAAGCTCATATCGGCGGCGGTCCGATC
>JAXDCM010000154.1:0-3757 GCA_034677965.1 Syntrophales bacterium | reverse complement strand
AGAGGTTCATGCGCCGCGCCCTCGCGCTGGCGCGGAAAGGCGAAGGAACGGTCAGCCCGAATCCGCTGGTCGGCGCCGTGATCGTCCGGAACGGGAAAATCATCGGCGAGGGTTTTCATCATTGTTGCGGTGAAAACCATGCCGAGATCAACGCGCTTCGAAACGCGACGGAGGATGTCGCCGGAGCCACCTTTTATATCACGCTGGAGCCATGCAGCCACCATGGCCGCACCCCCCCCTGCGTGGATTCCCTGATCTCCTGCCGCCCCGGGCGCGTGGTCATCGGCGCCGTCGATCCGAATCCGCTCGTCTCCGGAAAGGGGATCGCTGCGCTGAGGCAAAACGGCATCGAAACGGAGGTCGGCGTACTGGACGCGGCCTGCCGGGAGATCAACCGGTTTTTTTTCAAATTCATCCGGACCGGACTCCCCTATGTCACGCTCAAATTCGCCCAGACCCTGGACGGTCGAATCGCAACCGTCACCGGCGATGCGCGCTGGGTCAGTTCGCCCCCGTCCCGCCGTTTCGCGCATCGTCTGCGGTCAACCCATGACGCGATTCTCGTCGGCGCAGGCACCATCCGCACCGACGATCCGGAGCTGACCTGCCGCCTGGTCCGGGGAAGGGATCCCCTGAGGATCGTCCTCGATTCCCGGCTCCGTCTCCCGCCGGATGCAAAGGCTTTTACGGACGGGAAGCCGACGCTCGTCGTCTCGACCGGCCGTGCAACGGCGGATCGGCGGCATCCTCTGGAGGAAAAGGGGATCGAGGTTCTGGAGATTGCGGAGGATGCGCAGGGAAGGATCGACCTGGGACAACTGCTGATCGCCCTTGGGAAGCGCAATATCACGTCGCTTCTGGTTGAAGGAGGAGCCTCCGCGGCCGCATCCTTTCTGAAGGGAAATCTCGTCGACCGTCTTCTGGTCATTCTGGCCCCGAAGATCGTCGGCGAGGGGATCGCCGCGATCGGCCCCCTGGGCATACAGCGGATGAGCGACGCGATCGGTTTTTCGTTTCAACGGATCACCCGGCTGGGCGAAGACATCCTCCTCGATGCCCGCATGCGCACAAAGAATCCGTGAATCCGCATGAAAGGGCCTCCCGCATGCAGAAGAGACAAGGATCCATTCATGGTTCGGCAAGTCTATTCCTTTTTATCCGTTGAAAAACAGCGATCCTTCGTGTAGAGAGCACGCCGGCGCGCGGAAGCGACGAATCCTGTCCGCGGTCCGCCTTTGAAAGGGAAGCCGATGTCCTGGTACGCCGTTCATAGCAAAAGTCGACACGAAGACCGGGTGTATCTCGGCCTCCTTCAAAAATCCTTTGTGGCCTTTTTGCCGAAGATGGAGGTCTGGAGCAAGCGGAAGGATCGGCGAAAGAGAATCATGATCCCCATGTTTCCCGGATACCTCTTCGTCGAACTTCCCGTTCTGACCAACGAGGTCAAGGTGGATGTGCTCAAAACGTTCGGCGTCGTCCGCATCCTCGGAAAACCGACGGGTTCCCAACCCATCCCGGTGCCCGATGAAAAGATCGATGCCATCCGGCGCATCGTCGATTCGAAGGTGGAGGTCCAGCAGTTCCAGTATCCGAAGGTCGGGGAGCCGGCCAGGATCATCGACGGTCCCTTCAAGGGCATCGAGGGTCTGGTCCTGAAAACGGACTATGAAAAGGAGGTCTTCGTGGTTTCGATCGAGCTTCTCCAGCGATCCGTCGCGCTTAAACTGGAAGGCTTCCAGATCTCACGGATCTGATTCCATTCCATTTATTCCTCTTCGCAGCGGCCGTCCCTCCTCTATCGGCGGATTTCCTCCGCGATTTTCATCTTGACTTTCTCTCGGTTATGCGCGAAAAGACGAGCCTTGTTTTTTCAATTGTCGCGGAGAGGGTCCCGCGATCCGGGATCATGGAAAAATACAGAATCCCGAAATGTTCCGGGCGACGGAAATCCATTGCACAGGAGACGAAACCTTTGAAAGGACGCATCGTTATCGACAGTGAGCTTTGCAAGGAATGCCATCTTTGCATCCATGCCTGTAAAAAGGGCCTGATCGTCCCTTCCCATCAATACAATTCCCGGGGATATCGTCCGGTCTGTTTCAAGGATGAGGAGGGCTGCACGGGTTGCGCGTTGTGTGCGACCGCCTGCCCGGATATCGCCATCGAGGTTTACCGTGAATAAAGTACTCATGCAGGGCAACAAGATCATCGGGGAGGCCGCCATCCGGGCGGGGTGCCGTTTCTTCGCCGGATATCCGATTACCCCGCAGAACGAAATTCCGGAGTACATGTCCGAGCGTCTGCGGCAGGTGGAGGGAGGAGTCTTCGTCCAATCGGAAAGCGAAGTCGCGGCCATACACATGGTGGTCGGCGCCAGCGCCGCCGGCGCCCGCGCCATGACCTCTTCTTCCAGCCCGGGGATCTCCCTCAAGCAGGAAGGGATCTCCACATTGGCCGCCTGCGAACTTCCCGCCGTCATCGTCAACATGATGCGGGGCGGTCCGGGCCTGGGCAACATCAGCCCCTCCCAGGGGGATTACTTCCAGGCCACGCGCGGCGGCGGCCACGGGGACTACCGCGTCATCGTTCTGGGGCCCGATTCGGCGCAGGAGCTGGCCGATCTGACGATGGACGCGTTCGATCTCGCCGACCGGTACCGGACGCCGGTGATGATCCTGGCCGACGGCATGATGGGACAGATGATGGAGCCGGTGGTCTTCAAAGAGCCCAAAACGCGGGAATACGCGGAAAGCCACATCATGAAAGGGGCCGGCTCGGGCAAGAGCAAGATCATCCGGGGCCTCATCCTCGATCCGCTGGAGATGGAGGAGCACAACTGGACACTGCATCGCAAATACGAGGTGATCACCCAGCGGGAAACCCGTCACGAGCTCTACAAGACCGATGACGCGGAATTGATCATCGTCGCCTATGGGACGGCTGCCCGGATTGCCGAGGGAGCCATCAAACGGCTGCGCCAGATCGGACTGCGGGCCGGCCTCTTCCGGCCGATTACGCTTTGGCCTTTTCCAAGGAACGAGCTGCGGGATGTGGCGAAAAAGGTCGGAGATTTTCTGGTCTTCGAGATGAGCACGGGGCAGATGGTGGAGGATGTCCGTCTCGCGATTCAGGGACGCGCCCGGATCGGCTTCCACGGGCGTCCCGGCGGCGTCGTTCCGACCCCGGTGGAACTGGCCCATGTGGTGATGCGCCAGTATGACCGGAAGAAGGGGATCGTCGATCCACTGGGATAGGTCGCGCGCGACGTGACGCGATCCATCGAGAGCAACGACAAGGATTGAAAAGATGAAAAAGGTGTTTGGAAGACCCAAGAGCCTGAAAAAAAACATCTTTCACTACTGTGCGGGATGCGGTCACAGCATCGCCCACCGGCTGATCGCCGAAGTGATCGATGAGCTGGATATCCGGGGGATCACGATCGGCATCCCGCCGGCGGGATGCGCGGTTCTTGCCTACAACTATTTCGACGTGGACATGATCGAGGCACAGCATGGGCGAGGACCTGCAACGGCGACCGGAATGAAACGCGTATTGCCGGATCGCGTCATTTTTTCCTATCAGGGAGACGGCGATCTCGCGGCGATCGGCATCGCCGAGAGCTTCCATGCAGCCAACCGCGGCGAGAACATCACCGTCATATTCATCAACAATGCCGTCTACGGGATGACCGGCGGGCAGATGGCCCCGACATCGATTCTGGGACAGAAGACCACGACCTCGATCGCGGGGAGGAAAA
>JAXDCM010000153.1:0-15312 GCA_034677965.1 Syntrophales bacterium | reverse complement strand
AACCGCTATGCCGCGGGCACCTATTTCCCGATCACGCTGAAGAAGCACATGCGGGCGCAGGCCATTGCGGAACAGTGCGCTCTTCCCTGCATCTACATCGCCGACTCCGGCGGGATCAACCTGCCGCTTCAGGTGGGCTGCTTTGCCGACGACGGCCATTTCGGGACGATGTTCTACAACATGTGCCGGATGTCCGCGAAGGGGATCCGGCAGTACACCCTTTCGACCGGCGGAAACACCGCCGGCGGGGCCTACATCGTGTACCTGGCCTCCGAATCGATCATGATCGAGAGGCTGGCCTATGCCTTTCTGGCCGGGCCGCCGATGGTCAAGTCGGCGATCGGCGAGACGGTGTCGATGGAGGATCTCGGCGGCGCCTATGTCCACACCCAGCACTCCGGCGGCTGCGACCACCTTGTCCGCACACAGCAGGAGGGGATTGAAAAGCTCCGGGCGATAATGGAATTCGAACCCCCGCAGAAGCTCTTTGTCGACCGGCGGGAATCCCGGGAACCCCGTTTCGACTTCCGGGAGATGATGCGCGCCACGCCGGTCAACACCTACCAGCACATCCGGATCCGCGACACCCTCAAATGCCTCGCCGACGACAGCTACTTCCACGAGTACAAACCGAACTACGGCCTCGCCCGCGGGGAGTCGATCGTCTGCGGGAAGATGTGGCTCAAGGGAATTCCGGTGGGCGTCGTGGCCTCCAACGCCGGAGGGGTGATCTACATCGAGGCGGCCCGGAAGGCGACCGAGTGGATGATCCGCTGCGGCAATTCCCGAATCCCGGTCCTCTTTCTGCAGGGGTCGCCGGGCTACATGGTCGGCAAGGCCGAAGAGTGGGGCGGGATCGGGAAATACGGTTCCGACATGGTCCGCGCCTGCACCTGCCTGGAGGTCCCGAAGGTGACCTACGTCATCGGCCCGGACCACGGGGCCGCCAACTACGGAATGTGCGGCCGCGCCTTCCGGCCCCGGTTCGCGTTCACCAACATGCGCGGACGCACGACGGTGATGTCCGGAGAGACGGCCGGTTTCATCCTCGAGACCGTCCGCCGCAAGAACATAGCGGACAAGGGCGGAGCGGTGAACGAGGAGGAGATGGCGCGATTCCGCCAGGCGATGCGGGACCGCTACGACGAGGAGGGGCACCCGTTTTACACCGGGTCGCTGCTCTTCCACGACGGCGTGATCGCCTTTTCGGAGGCGAGGGATCGCCTCGCTCGCGCCTTCGAGATCGCGCTGCACATGCCGATGCGGGAGTCCGTCTGGGGAGACCTGAAAGTGTAAGGAGATCAAACATGGACGATATTCTCTTGCAGGAGAGGACCGAGGAGGGGATCCTGATCCTCACGCTGAACCGGCCGGAAGCGATGAACTGCTTCAACTTCGATCTGCTGGCGGCGCTTTCCGAAACGGTCCGCGAGGCCAATTTCGATACGTCTCTCCGCTGCATCGTCATCACGGGCCGGTCGGCCGATGATCCGAAGAAGGCCTCCTTTTCGACCGGGGCCGACCTCAAGGAGCGCCGCACGCTGACCCCCGATCAGGTCCGTCGGTTCATCTTCACGATCCGGGACGCCTTTACCGCGGTGGAGCAGGTCCGGGCGCCGGTGATCGCCGCGATCAACGGGTTTGCGTTCGGCGGCGGGCTGGAGTTGGCGCTGGCCTGCGACCTGCGGATCGCCGCCTCCAATGCGGTCATGGGGCTGACCGAAACGAGCCTCGCCATCATTCCCGGGGCGGGCGGCTCGCAGCGGTTGCCCCGGATTGTTGGGATCGCCAGGGCGAAGGAGATGATCTTCACGGCCCGGAGGATCGACGCAGCGACGGCCCTCGGGATGGGCCTGGTGAACCGCGTCGTGGAACCGCCGGAGCTGATGCCCGCGGCGCTGAAGCTGGCCCGGGAGATCGCGAAGAACGGTCCGGTCGGCGTGGCACAGGCGAAATTTGCGATCAACTACGGAATGGAGGCCTCTCTGGGGGTGGCGCTGCCGCTGGAGTCGAAGGCGTATGAGGTGACGATCCCGACGAAGGACCGTCTGGAGGCCCTGGCGGCCTTTGCCGAAAAGAGGAAACCGATCTTCAAGGGGGAATGAGGCTCCTCGGGCGCTCAATCCGAATGAGCCGGTCCCGTCGGTGGTCCGGGCAGCCGGAGGCGTCCTATCGTCAGCGAACGAGGTTGGAGAGGGCCAGGACGGTCGCGTAAGGGAAGAGCATCAGCAGGGCCAGCGTCAGCAGATATGCCGGCACGTAGTAAAAGGCGCCCCGGAAGACCTCGGAAAGGGAAATGTTTTCCGCCATGCCCGCCACGATGTAGCAACAGATTCCGATCGGGGGCATGATCGATCCGAGCGTCGTAACGATGGTCACGATCTGGCCGAACCAGATCGGGTCATAGCCCATCCCGAGGACCAGCGGATAGAAAATCGGCAGAGAGATGAGCAGAAACGCCAGCGCATCCATGATGCATCCGCCGATGATGTAACAGACCAGGATCAGAATCAGCAGAACCTCCCGGGGCATCGCCAGAGAGCCGATCCAGCCTGCCGCCTCGAAGGGGAGTCGCGTGAGCGCCAGAAAGCGTCCGAAAATCACCGCCCCCGCAATAATCATGAACACCATGCAGGAAATCCGGACCGTCGTGTTGACGGCGGCAAGAAAGCCCTGCCAGGAGAGCTTCCGTCGGGCCAGACAGATGGCCAGTCCCAGCGAGCAGCTCAACGCCGCCGCCTCCGTTGCGGTGACCAGACCGGTGAAAAGGGCAACCATGATGACGCCGAACAGGAAGAGGATGTCCAGCGCCTCGGGGAGGGCCTGGAAGCGCTTCTTCCAGGAACTCCGCTCCGCGGCCGGCCCCCAGTCCGGGTGACGCCGGCAGATCACAAAGACCGTGCCCGCGATCAGGAGCGTGGCGATGGCGCTGGGGATGATGTTCCCGAAAAACAGTTTCCCGATGGATTGTCCCGTGTAGATCCCGTAAACGACCAGAACGATGCTCGGCGGGATCAGCACGCCGAGGGTCGATCCGGCGGCGACGGACCCGGCGTTCAGGATCGAATGGTACTTGTATTTCTTCATTGCCGGGATCGCGACGGAACTCATTGTTGCCGCGGTCGCCGTGTTCGATCCGCTGATCGCGGAGAAGGCCGCCGAGGCCAGGATCGTCGTGATCGCCAGGCCTCCTTTTCGATGGCCGAACCAGCGGTTCGTGGCATGGTAAAGGCTGTCGTTGTATCCGGCGTAATGGACAAACTCCCCGACCAAAATGAACATCGGGATCACCGTCAGCCCATAGCCGGAGAAAACATTCCAGATCTCCGCGCCGATCATCCCCAGCGCGGCCGTCCAGGAGGTCACATAGGCGATTCCGCAAAAGCCGATGATCGCCATCGTGAAGCCGGCCGGGATCCGTAGCAGGAAAAGGGAGGCGAACATGACGGCGATCCCGACGACGCCCAGCAGCGGCCCGCTCACCGATTCACCTCCTCGGTTCTTCCCAAGGCCCGGGGGATGTCCAGAAGGCAGGTCAGGGCCAGCAAGGCAAAACCGGCCGCGACGCCGAAGACAAAGGGGTGATAGATCATCTTCAGCGTTTCGGAAACCTCGCCGGAGCTCATGATCCGCGAGCCCCAGACGAGGATCTGCCGGGCGACGATGCCGAAAAAGACGGTGCTGACGGCCGTGGAAAGCGCATCGATCCAGCGGCGCAGAAGGGGCGGGTAGCGGGACGAGAAGATATCCACGACGATGTGCCCCCTGCGTCTCTGCGTCGCGGCCAGCGCAAATGCGACCCCGACGGCTCCGAGGAACGAGACGATCTCGTAGACGCCTCGAAACGGCGCGTCAAAAACCCGCAGGACGACGTTCCCCGTGGCCAGCAGCATCAACAGCAGGACGGCGATCCCGCTGAGGATGATCAGCAGGCGGTTCAGATAATCGTTGATTCGATCGAGCGTTTCCATCATGGCTCTTTCCTTGTATTCCGTTCCATCTCATTTCTTGTCGTACTTCTTGGTCAGCCGTTCGATGTCGGCGATAATCTCGGCGCCGGGCAGCCCCTGTGCGCCGACCTTCTTGACGTATTCGTCGATCATCGGACGCACGAGCTTTTTGATCTCCGCCTTGTCCGCGGCGGGCAGTTCGATCACCTGGTGGTTGTACTTCTGTTTCGACCAGGAAAGCGCCTCGGAGACATGGTTGTCCACGTATTTGCCCGTCCACTCGGCCTGCTCGACGCGAAGGTCGTCCATCACCTTCTTCACGTCCGCAGGGAGAGCGTTCCACTTCTCCCGGTTCATGACCACGGCAAAGGAGACGATGAACAGGCTTGTGTCCGTCGCATACGGGCAGTAGGCGGCGTAGTTCATGTCCTTGAGGACCTCCATGGAAGAGACGATGCCCTTGACGATGCCCTTCTGAATCGCTTCGGGCGTTTCGGATTGGGGCATCGCGATCGGGATCCCGCCCAGATTTTTGACCACGTCCACGCCGGTGCCCGATACCCGAAGCTCCATTCCCTTCAGGTCCTTCAAGGTCCGGACGGGCTTGCTGGTCATGAAGTCCGCCGGCGGGCAGGTGAAGAGGGTCAGGATCTTCACCTTTTCGAACTCCTTGGGCTGATGCTTTTCGATCAGGTCGGTCAGGACCAGGCTGGCCACTCGGGCATTGGGCAGACCCAGCGGCAGGTCCGCCGCCTCCGAAACCGGGAAGCGCCCCGGCTGGTAACTCATCGCAAAATTGCCGATGTCGGCCGTTCCCGAGATGACCCCGTCGAAGATGTTTTTGGCCGCCAACAGGGTTCCGCCGGGGAAGGTGTTGATTTTGACCTGGCCGTTTGTTCGTTTCTCGACTTCCCTGGACCAACGTTCCATCTGAACGCACGGGAAGGTCGAGGCCGGCGGAAAGTTCGCATAGGTGAGTGTGATCGGAGCGGCGGTTGCGGGCGCCCGCACTGCGATCAGAACCAGGGCGCCCAGGACAAGCGCCAAAGCCGTCATTTTTCCAGCAGGTTTTCGATTCATTGTTTCCTCCTTACTGTGAATGGGTCCATTCATGGTCTGTTTCCCGTCGGGGAGCCTCCCCGATTTCCAAATCCATTTCGAGAGGTGTTTCCGGGAGCCAAATCCGTCCGGCATTGCTATTTCCCCAGCCCGAATGCCGCCAGGTTCATCTCCAACTGCGCGGCCGACGAGATCCGCTTCAGGACCGACTCCACCACCGCTTCATTGCAAAATAGGCCTCCCCGACGGATCGCAAATCCCAGAAGGACAAGGTTTGCGACGACAACGGAGCCGTGGTCGGAGGCCAGCCCGGTGGCGTCGATGGCATTTCCGTCTCCGCCGCCGGCCTTGTTGATGAAGATCAGGCCGTTCGGCTTCAGGTAACACCGGTGAACATCGAGGTTCTCGGCGTGGAGGAGCAATCCGGCATCGGCCTGGCCCATCCGGATCAACGGACTCGTAAAACGGCCGATCTTCACATGGGAGATGACGGAACCGCCGCGCATGGCCATGCCGTGCGTCTCGGAGGTCAGCGCCTCGAGGCCCATTTCAATGGCCGCCTCGGCCAGGATCCGGGTGAGGAACAGCACCCCCTGCCCGCCGATGCCGCTGATGATGATCTGTTGTTTCATCGTTTTCCTCCTTGGAAGGGGCCGCCGTTCGAACCCCGCATTTCTTCATCGGAGACGATCGCCCCGACCGGGCAGACATGCCTGCAGACGCCGCAGCCGATGCAGCGGTTCAAATTGATCCGGGCCCGGTTCGGATCTTCATCGAAGACGATTGCCGGACATTCGAACTCCTCGATGCATGCCCGACAGCCGATGCATTCTTCGGTGATCCGCATCCGGTATGCGGGTTGGGCGGCGCGGGCTTTTCGGTCTACAATGCAGGGGTGTTTCGCGATCACTACGGCAACGCCGCCCTCCGGGGCACGAATGTTGGCGTCCGCATCCCGGAGCGTTCTTTGAATCTCCGGAACATCGTAGGCTTCAACCTCCCGGAGAAATTCAACGCCTGCGGCGCGGACGATTCCGGGGATGTTGATTTTCCTTCCGGGCTTTCCATCCGCCCGGATCCCGGCCTGCGGGGTCGGCTGGTGCCCGGTCATTGCCGTTGTTCCATTGTCGAGGATGACCAGGATGAAACGCGCCCCCTGGAAAACGGCGTTGATGAGCCCCGGGATTCCCGCATGGAAGAACGTGGAGTCGCCGATCGTGACGACGATGGTGGGAAATGTTCCGCCGTCCGCCGCATACGCATGATAGAAACCGGCCCCCTGACTGATGCAGGCGCCCATGCAGTGGCAGGTGTCCACGGCGCCGAAATTCATCCCGAGCGTGTAGCAGCCGATGTCGCTCGGAAAGATCCCGTTCGGGAAGGTCTCGCGGATCGCATAGAATGAAGCGCGATGACCGCAACCGGCACAGAGCGAAGGACGGACCCCTTTCTTCAACGGTTTCACGGCCGGGATTGCCGGAAGGTCGAGGAATGTCCGTAGCGCCTCCTCGATCACGTCCGGTGTGAGTTCCCCCTGGCGGGGAACGTCACCGGAATGGCGTCCCCTGATTCGGGAGTCGGCGAACTGCATCTCGATGACGCTGTCCGTCTCCTCCAGAACGAGGGTCTTTTCATAGTTCTCCCGAATCTTCCCGATGAACGGCCGGTAAAGGGGGTAGGCGAGGCGGACGTGGTAGAGATCGATCTTTCCGGCCGGCCCCAACCCTTGCAGCAGTTCGCGGGCATGGGCGAAGGCAACGCCGGAAGCCACCACGCAAAGGCCGGGCCGGGATCCGTCACCGGCATAAAAGATCGGATCATAGACCGGTTCCTCGGAGATCCGGTCCAGTTTATCGTTCAGCCGGCGGTGAAGGCCGGTCAGGAACTGTGGCGTCGCCACCCAGCGGCCGGGGTCTTTCCTGAAATCCGCTTTTTGTTCCGTCGGCGAGGGCGGTCCGCAATGGACGTTCTGACGGGCGTGACAGATCCGGGTCGTCGGCCGGAGGATGACCGGTATCTCATACTTTTCAGAAAGTGTGAAGGCCTCGCCGACCATTTCCCTGGACTCGCGAGGTGAGGAGGGATCCAAAACCGGCGCCTTGGCGAAATGGGCGAAAAGGCGGCTGTCCTGCTCCGTCTGGGAGCTGTGCGGGCCGGGATCGTCGGCGGCAATCAGGATGAAGCCGCCCGTCACGCCCAGATAGGTCGCCCGCGTAAAGGGATCGGCCGCCACGTTGAGGCCCACCTGCTTCATGGCGACAGCCGATCGGCGGCCGGCCATGCTGTTGGCCAGCGCCGTCTCGCAGGCCACCTTTTCATTGACCGACCATTCCGTATGGATCGTTGCGCCGGTCTCCCCGGCGAAGGAGACGACCGATGAAAGGATCTCGGAGGACGGCGTGCCCGGGTAGGCTGCAACCAGCGTGCAGCCCTCCTCCACGAGACCGCGGCCGATCGCCTCGTTTCCCATCAAAATTCTCTGCCCCGATTTTTCCATCCGTGTCCATCCCTTCGAGTGAAATAAAAAAAGCCATGGGCTGTGTGCCCATGGCTTTGATTTTTCAATTGTTTCAAAGAAACCCTATACGCCGCAGACCTGCACACCCCGTGCCCTATGTATGCCGCGCCACCACCAGAGGTCTGTCGTGCGTTTTCTTGAGTCCATAACGAATCCTTGGTGGCCCTTATATTGGATTCAAGAAAGAAATGCAAGCAATTTTTGGGTTTTTTTTGAGGGGCGCCGATTATCTTCTTGACATGTTGAACCTATTCAAATAGTTATCAGCCACAAACCAGCAACTTCGAAAGAGAGTTTCCGATGAGTATGCCTTTGTCCGGTGTCAGGGTCCTTGATCTGACGGTCATGATTGCGGGACCCGTCAGTGCCATGATTTTGGCCGATCTCGGAGCGGAAGTGATCAAGATTGAGAAGCCGGGAACCGGCGAAGGGGCCCGGGGGATGCCGCCCCATTTTTTTGAAGGGGAGAGCGCCTATTTTATCGCCTTCAATCGAAACAAAAAGAGTGTCGTTCTGGATCTGAAGGGTGAATACGGCAGAAAGACCTTCTATGAGCTCGTCAAAAAATCGGATGTGGTGGTGGACAATTACCGGCCGGGGGTTCTCGAAAAGCTGAAAATCGATTATGAAACGCTGAGGCAAGTCCATCCGGGAATTATCTGCTGTTCGATTACCGGCTACGGTTCGACGGGACCGTTCAAGGGGAGGCCGGCCTTCGACATCGCGGTCCAGGCAAGAGGCGGGATCATGAGTTTCACGGGGGAGCCCGGACGGCAGCCGGTAAGGGCAGGGGTCCCGATGGGCGATCTCGGGGGCGGGCTGTTTGGTTTACATGGGATCCTGGCGGCCCTTTATCAGAGGGAGAAAACGGGCCGGGGACAAAAAATCGACGTCAGCATGCTGGATTGCCAGATCGCGCTTCTGACCTATCGCGGCCAGTACTATCTGACCGCCGGGGAAATTGCCGAGTCGCTCGGGACCGAGCATGCCTCCGTCGTTCCGTCGCGGGGCTTTAAAACCAAAACCATCAACATCGTGATTGACTGCAACCTGCAGAGGATCTTTGACGAATTTTGCACGCTTGCGGGAGTGCCCGAAATCGCCCGCGATCCAAGGTTCAATTCGCGAGACAACCGGTTTATCCACCGAAAAGAGCTCTACGATTTGTTGGAAAAGCTGTTCATGACGAAAACGGGCGAGGAGTGGCTGGAGCTGTTGGAAGACCGTATCCCGATTGCACCGATCAACACCGTGGACAAGGCCCTGGCCGATCCCCAGATTCTGAGCCGCAACATGGTCCCCGAGATCGACTACGGAAACGGGAAAAAGCTCAAGATCATCGGCAACCCGATCAAAATGTCTGAAATGGAGCAGGAGAAGTTCAAGCCGGCGCCGAGGCTGGGGGAACACACCGAGGAGATTCTCAGAGAACTGCTCCATTATTCTTCGGAAGACATTGAAAGATTGATTCAAGAAGCTCATTGACTTTTGAAGCGTTAGAAAATAAAGAAGGTCGCGTCCGATAATGATTTTTTCCGAGCGCCATAGTTGATCCTGAATAGCGGAACGTTCCCGCGGCCGTAACAGAAATACGCTGAAAAGGAAGGGCAGGCTTTTTATTTTGTTTGGAGCAAAGGGGGATCCTTAGATGATCGATGGGCAATGTCATGACAGGCAAATCGAAGATATCATCGGCGAACTGAAGACGCATATCGATAAAGGGCTCGGCAGCCGGGAGGCGAATGACCGGCTGCGCACAAGCGGCTTCAACGAACTCACCGAAAAGCCGCGGCCGGGGTTCTTCAAACTGCTTCTGGACCAGTTCAACAATTTTCTGATCATCATCCTCATCATCGCGGCGGTCATCACGCTCTTTTTGGGGGAATATATCGATGCCATCGCCATTGCCGCCATCGTTGCGCTGAACGCGGTCGTCGGCGTTGTCCAGGAATCGAAGGCCGAGAAGGCGATCGCCGCCCTCAAGAAGATGGCCGCACCCAACGTGCAGGTGATCCGGGACGGGGAGCAGCAAACGATTCCCGCCCGGGAGCTCGTTGTC
Organism: Syntrophales bacterium; assembly: GCA_034677965.1. GTDB lineage: Bacteria > Desulfobacterota > Syntrophia > Syntrophales > UBA5619 > UBA5619. The sequence goes on along the minus strand of JAXDCM010000153.1, from coordinate 5,726 downwards.
GGAGACATCGTCGTTCTGGAGGCCGGCAACTATGTCCCGGCGGACATGCGGCTGGTCGAAAGCGTGAACCTGAAGGTCGAAGAGGCATCCCTGACGGGGGAATCGGTGCCTGTCGAAAAGGACGCAGCGGTCGTGCTCGACAAGGACATCCCGCTGGGCGACCGGAAGAACACCGTTTTCATGAGCACCCTGATTACCTACGGGAGAGGGAAGGGGCTGGTGACGGGGACCGGGATGCACACCCAGATCGGCCTGATCGCCGAGATGCTCCAATCCTACGAAGCGGAGGACACCCCGCTCCAGCAGAAACTGGAGCATCTGGGCAAGATCCTCGGGTCCATTTGTCTGGTGATCTGCGGCATCGTTTTCATTTACGGCCTCTTCCGCGATACGCATCTTTCCAGCGTCTTCGAGATCGGCTTTTTAAACTACCTCTCCGCCGAAAAAGCGGACATCATCAACCTCTTCATGGTTGCCGTCAGCCTGGCCATTGCGGCCGTACCGGAAGGCCTCCCCGCCATCGTGACCATCTGCCTGGCCCTGGGAATGCAGCAGATGATCAAACGCAATGCGCTGATCCGCAAACTTCCCGCCGTGGAAACCCTGGGTTGCACCACCGTGGTCTGCTCCGACAAGACCGGAACGCTCACGCAGAACAAGATGACGGTGATGCAGGGATGGGCCGGGGAAAAACGTTTCCGGGTCAGCGGCGAGGGCTACGACCCGAACGGCGCCTTCGCCATGGACGATCGGTCCTTCGATGCCGCGTCGGATCCGGATGTGGCCGTATTGCTGCAGGGGGGCCTTTTGTGCAACGATTCGAATTTGGAGCAGAAGGAGGAGGATTCCGGCGTTAAACACTGGAGGATCATCGGCGATCCGACGGAAGGGGCGATGACGGTCGCTGCGGCCAAGGCAGGCTTCTGGCGCAAGGAGATGGAGAAGGCTCTGCCGCGCGTGGCTGAAATCCCGTTCGATTCGGACCGGAAAAGAATGACCACGATTCACCGCGACAAACAGGCCGACCATCGGCGTTTCGCTCCCGAGGGATTCAACTACACCCCTGTGACCGCATTCGTCAAGGGGGCGCCGGACATTGTTCTGGAGCTCTGCGGCTCCTATCTCCGAGGCGGCAAACCGGTTGCCCTCACCGAGGACAAGCGCCGGGAAATCCTCGAGCAGAACCGTTCGATGGCGGCCGACGCACTGCGGGTCCTGGGGGTGGCTTGCCGTCCGCTGGAGGATGTCCCGGAAACCTGCAACTGCGACGAGATTGAAAAAAATCTCACCTTTATCGGCCTGTTGGGGATGATCGATCCGCCAAGGCCGGAAGTGATCGAGGCGGTGAAGCTGGCCGCCGGCGCCGGACTCAAGAGCGTCATGGTGACGGGAGACTACCGCGATACCGCGGAAGCGATCGCCGGCGAGATCGGGCTTTTAACCCCAGGCGGCCTGGTCCTGACCGGAGCCGAGCTGGATCAAATGGGCGATGAGGAGCTTGCCGCGCAGGCCGACCGGGTGGATGTCTGCTGCCGTGTTTCCCCTGCGCACAAAACGAAGATCGTCGACGCCCTCAAGGCAAGGGGCCATATCGTCGCGATGACCGGAGATGGCGTGAACGATGCGCCGGCGCTCAAGCGGGCGAACATCGGTGTGGCAATGGGGATCACCGGCACCGACGTCTCGAAGGAGTCGGCGGACATGGTCCTGACGGACGACAACTTCGCCAGCATCGTTTCGGCGATCGAACAGGGAAGAATCATCTATGCCAACATCCGCAAGTTCGTTTACTTCCTGTTGGCCTGCAACGTCGGCGAGATCCTGATCGTCTTCGGTGCCATGCTGATGGGGTTTCCCATCCCGCTGAAACCTATCCAGTTGCTCTACCTGAACCTGGTCTCGGACGGGGCGCCGGCCCTGGCGCTGGGGATGGAAAAGGGCGAGCCCGACATCATGAAGGATCCGCCCCGGCCGCCGAAGGAGCCGGTCATCAACCGGGACATGGCCATCGGCATTTCTGCCGTCGCCATTGTGGACGCTATCGCCATTCTGACGATCTTCCACCTGGCGATGAACCGCTTTCCCGGCGACCTGGACCATACACGGACAATAGCCTTCGTGACGCTCTGCACCTCGGAACTGCTCAGGGCCTTCACCGCCCGCTCCGAGCACCACAGCGTCTTTTCGATCGGCGTCTTCTCCAACCCTTGGATGGTCTGGGCCACGCTCGGCTCGTTCGTGCTGGTCCTGTTGACGGTCTATGTGCCCTTCCTGCAGCCCTTCTTCGACACGGTGCCGCTGGGCTGGGACGAGTGGCTCTTCATGGCGCCGTTCTTCTTTGCCTCGCCGGTGACCATGGAACTGGTCAAGGTTTATCTGCGGCTTACAAAGAAAAGCAGCCCGGTCCCCCAAAGGTGATCGCGACCGAAGGCCGAAAACATCGCATTCAGAACGAAACAAAAACCCTGTCCGATTTTGTGAAACGGACAGGGTTTCTCTTGAACGGCGCAAACGGATATCGCGTGCTCAAATTTCCAGAAACAGCCCTGCAATGAAACCGCTTCCTACGTTCGGTGGTCGAAGACGCGCTTCGCCTTGCGTTCCGTCCGGGGCAGGGCCTGGTAATCGACGATTTCGACCTTCCCGCTGACCAGCGTTTCCTTGCGGATGGCGCGCTCGATCCGCGCAGCGAGCATGGCATCCTCTTCCGGCTTTCCCGCATTATCGCGTTCGACTTTGAGCACCAGGTAGTCCTTGCCGTCCTCGTAATGGTCGAGATGGATCTGGAATTCGCTCCCGATGCCCTTCTGGCGGGAGAGGATCTCGTCGATGTGGCTGGGGTAGATGTTCACGCCGCGGACGATGAACATGTCATCGGACCGGCCGACAATCCGGTCGTGACGCGGCAGCGGCGATCCGCACGGACAAACGCCCGATATTGCCCGGGTCAGGTCGCGGGAGCGGTAGCGGATCAGGGGGGCGCCCTCCTTTCGGAGCGTCGTGTAGACCATCTCGCCCACCTCCCCCTCACGAACCGGTTGGAGGGTGTCGGGGTCGAGGATTTCCAGGATGTAGTAATCCGCCCAGTAATGGATGCCCGTGTGGTAGGGACAGTCCAGGCCCGTGCCGGGTCCGTAGAGCTCGGTCAGACCGGGGATGTCGAAAATGTGGTCCGCGCCGGTCAGGGCCTTGACCTTGGCGCGCATCGCGTCGCTCGACCGTTCCGCGCCGAAGATGACTTTTTTCACATGGATTTTATCGCGCAGGCCGCGTTTGTCGATCTCTTCGGCCAGCAGCAGGGCCATCGAAGCCGTGCAGCACAGCACGGTGGTCCGGAAATCGACGATGAACTGGAGCTGCATGTCGATGTTCCCCGGGCCGGCGGGGATCGCCATGGCCCCGAAACGCTCGCAGCCGAGCTGAAACCCGACGCCGGCCGTCCAGACGCCGTATCCGACACAGATCTGGACCCTGTCGTCGCGCGTGAGTTCCGCCGTCTCGTAACAGCGGGCAAACATCTCCGCCCAGTCATGGATATCCTTCGCGGTGTAGACCAGGACCTTGCGTTTTCCGGTCGTGCCCGTGGAGGCGTGCAGCCGCACGATGTCCGACATCGGAACGGACAGGAGGGGCCAGGGGTAATTGGCCTGGAGGTCCTGCGCCGTGACGAAGGGAAGTCGTTTCAGGTCGTCGAGAGTGCGGATCGACTCCGGCGTCACACCGGCCTCCGTCAGCCGCTCACGGTAGAAGGCGGAACCCTCCCAGGCGTGGCGGACGGTCCACTGGAGGCCGGCCAGTTGAATGGCATCCAGCTCTTCCTTGGTTTGAAATGCGGGTCGAAAGCTTTGTCTCATGATCATTCCTTTTCTGTTTTGATCGGCCATTCACCCCGTTCCATGAGAACGTCGCGGTAGATCGCCAGGGCCTCATTGACGGCGGGCATTCCGGCGTAGGTCGCCGTCTGGAAAAAAAGCTCGGTCAGCTTTTTCGGGTCGCATCCCACATTCAGGGCCGCGTTCAGATGCAGTTTCAGCTCTTCACCGGAACGTGTTGCCGCGAGCACCGCGCAGGCGACCATCTGCCTTTCCTGAGCGGTCAGGACGGTGCGGGAATATAGATTGCCGGTGATAAAGCGAGAAAAATCATTGGCCAATTCCCTGTCGAACGCCTTCCACATCCGGTACGGCGGATCCATTTTGATACCGCCGCCGAAAAGCCTCTTTGCCGTTTCCTGCGTTTTCAGATCGATCTTGTCCGTCATCCTGTTCTCCTTCACCACGTTTTCATTTCACCAGAAAGATTCCCCGCTCCCGGTCCTGGAAATAGACCCGGTTCAGTTTCCCCCGGTTGGTCCTTTCGTAAAAAGATTCCCCGTTGCTTCGGCATTCCGGACAACATCGCCCCGGCAGGATGACGGCGAAGATCCGGTTTCCCGTATCGGCGACGGATTCGATCATGACCAGCCCGCCGCATTCGTCGCAGACCCGAACCGTTTCCTCCTGCTGTTCGCTGATGCCGTCCGTGTCATAATAAATGGATTTTTTCCGTTTCACATAACGGGCGGAGCCCACCACCCCGGCCTTCATTTTATGGCGTCCCCTCCAGAGCCCCATCACGGTTTCCGTTTCCTGTTCGATGGCCCGGGTGATGTCGGCCGATTGACGCAGGGAAACCGGATCATAATCGGGCTCCCGGACATGGCTGTAATCGAGGCCGGCCATCGCCAGGATGATCCCGACATTCACATATGGAAGGGCCTTTTCGATGGAGTAACCTCCCTCCAGTACGGCGATGTCCGGGCCGAGTTTTTCGTTCAGAAGAGCGTATCCCTGCGCCGAAAACCGCATGTTCGTGATCGGATCGGTGTAGTGGTTGTCCTGTCCGGCGGAATTGATGACGAGGTCGGGCTTGAATTCATCCAGAATCGGCAGGATCACCCGGTCCAGGACCATCAGGAATCCCTCATCCGAGGTCTGCGGAGGGAGCGGGATGTTGATGGTCGCCCCGAGGGCATTCGGCCCGCCGAACGCGTCGGAGAATCCGGTTCCGGGATAGAGGGTCCGGCCGTCCTGGTGGATGGAGATGCAGAGGGTGTCCGGATCATTCCAGTAGATGTCCTGGGTGCCGTCTCCGTGGTGGCAATCCGTATCGACAATGGCGATCCTTTTGGGACCGTAACGCCGGCGGATGTGCTCGACCATGATCGCCTCGATGTTCACATTGCAGAAGCCGCGGGCGCCGTGGACGACGAGCATCGCGTGATGGCCCGGCGGCCGGACCAGAGCAAAAGCATTGTCGACTTCGCCGGTCAGCACCTTGTCCGCCGCGGTAATGGCGCCGCCCGCCGAGATCAGGTGGGATTCCGTGACGACACTCGCGGCATCCGGGACGCAGATGTGCGCCCGGTTGATGTCCTCGACCGTTGCGATTCCCGGCTTGTACTCGTGGATGTTCTCAAAATCGAGCAGCCCCTCTTCGAAAACCTGGTCTTGCGTGTACAGGAGGCGCTCCTCCCGTTCCGGGTGGCCCGGTGAGATGGCCCAGTCGAAGGCGGGGAAGAAGATCAGGCCGGTCCGTTTTTGCGGTTTCATCGGCATAGGGCCTCCCCCAATTCGAAATGGGCAATGCTGCCGGGCTTGATCTGCACCTTGACCCGCATATTTTTTCCGGTTGTGGCGTACTGTCGCACCATGTTGAATGACTGGGCTTCGACCACCTCGATTTCC
>JAXDCM010000152.1:0-18199 GCA_034677965.1 Syntrophales bacterium | reverse complement strand
ATCGAAGGATTGAACAACAAAATCAAAGTCCTCAAACGACAGGCCTACGGGTTCCGCGATCAAGCGTATTTTAAACTGAGACTCTACTTCATCCATGAGTCTGTCCCGGCATTTGCCGGATGAACCTCTTTTTTAGGCTGCCATGCTGATGTGTCCAGGCGGAGCAGGCGGGCAGGAGGCTGATCTTCGGGAAATAGGTTCGGTTTTCCAGCACGCAGTCGTAGGTGAGAAATTCCCCGACGCTCCTCGGGGAAATTTCCCGGAGCTCCGGAAAAGCCTTCAGGAGCGACTTGGCCTCCGAGGAGAACGCAAAACATTTACCGTTTTCATGGTAATAGATGCGGCGGATGCCGGTGCGGTCGTTGAACAGCGTGGCCCTTGCATTCCGCAGATCCAGCAGGATGCCGTTGAACCAGCCGTTGAGATTCTTGAACAGATTTTCGCCTTCCTCCTCGTACCGGTGGACAAGGTAAGAGGCATTTCCAGAACTGAAATTGTGGCCGCGCCTTGCCAGTGCATCGAATGTCGACTGGTCCTCGTAGCACTCCCCGGTCAGGAAAAGGACGATGTCTTTGGTTTCGCTGAAGATCGGCATGCAGTCGGCAAACGAGCCCTGGAGTGCCGAGTAGCCTATGAAAAAGCCGTTTTCCGGGGATTCAAAGATCCCGTGCGTGTAAAAAGGCTCGTGCAGCATGCACTGCAGCATGGCGGCAACGTTTCCCTTTTCGCTGCCGGTTTTTTCCTTCGCGATGATCCCGGTTATGCCCGGCATGACTCATGCACCTCCCGCATGTAGGCAAAAAACCGCTCCAGGGCCTCGTTCATTTTGACCCTCGGCTCCCAGCCCAAAAGCTCTTTTGCCTTTCGATTTGAGTAGGTGTTGCCCTTCCAGTAGACGGCGCAGGAACGCCGGTTGAAGATCGGGGGCAGTTGCCCCCCGGACCAGGCGGAGTACTTTTCCCAGAGGCTGTTGAAAAGAAGCCAACCCAGGTAGGGGACGGGGACGGAGAAAAAGCGGCGCACCCGTGACTTGTACATCCGCAGGAATTCCCGGCTTCGCGGCAGGTCGTTGTCCACGATGTTGAAGACCTGGCCGTTGATCCCTTCCTGCAACCCCGCGAGGACGATGGCCTCCGCGCAGTTGTCCACATAGGTGAGGGGGATGGTGTTGTTCAGGCCCAGGTGGAGGAAAAAGCCGAACGTGTCGGTGCCGACCCGGTCCGTGATCTTGGCCTTGCCGGGGCCGAAGACGACGCTCGGGCGTACGATCACGTGAGGCAGATTCTGATTCCGGGCATATTCGAGGACCAGTTCGTCCTGCTTCAGCTTCCCGTACGCGTACGGCTCGTGCCGCTCGAGCATACGGGCATCGACTTCGCATGTCTCATCCAGCAGACCGCCACGGGGGATTTTATCGTTTGAATAAACGGCAATGGAGCTGATGTTGACGAAGCGCTTCAGGCCCGGTCCGGAGATGGCTGCGTCCAGGAGGTTCCGGGTCGTCACGACGGAATTCAGGAAACAGCCGGGGTAGGTCTTGTCGACACCGGCCGCGAGATGATAAATTACAGATACACCCCGAACAGCACTGCTGCAATCATCCAGGGAAACGAGATTGCCCTGCGTGATTTCAACATTTGTTTGGCCGGATTGTTTGATCACGGATTCAAGATTGCCCGTTTTGCTAGTCGGCCTGACGAAGCAGCGAAGATTCGCAAATCCATATTCCAGCAATGTTTGAACAACCTTTGTGCCGATGAACCCGCCGGCACCGGTGATCAATATTTTTTCTGTTGGGGTGATGATCCGGTTGCCGTTCATCGATCACAAAGATGACTCTTGATTACTTTTATTGATTTCTGCCCAACTGTCGTTCAGGCAATGAGCGACGTGTTGAATGTCTTGCTTATTTAGGCTGTAATAGTTCGGAATAATGAGCACCCTTTTTGAAAGCCCTTCGGCCACGGGACAGCCGCCCGTATAACCGAAATTATCTGTGGCGGTTTGAAGCACATCGTCGATGTATTTCATGGTGTCTATGCCTTGCCCCAAAAGGTAGGCAGCCATGCCGTCCCGCTCTTTGACCGAAGCGAAAGTGAGTGGGTACAGGTAACGGTTGTAGAAAGCGCCGGGCTTCTCCGTGCAGAGCATGCCAGGCGGCAGGGCGATTGCTCTCGAATAGAATTGGGCGTTTGACCTGTGCCCTTCTATGTATTCATTGAGCCGAGGGAGGCGCTTTTTGGTTAAATTCAAGTCCGCGTTAAGAACCTGACTGAGCGCGACGTGGGTATTTTCTGCAGAATTCCTCTTTTTTGAAGCAAAAGACCAGAGTGGATAACCCAAAATACCATAAACAGGCCTGTTCCTCAGGACTGACTTGATGGCGGTTTTCGCCACATGCATAATTTCGTCGGTCCGACCCGGGCGGTTCATTCTCGCTACAATTTCACCGACGCGGGACAGGATTTCAATGTTTCGAGAAAACAGCGCGCCGCCTTCTCCAACGGAGAGATACTTTCCTGACCTGAAGCTGAAGAACGAAATGTCCCCGAAGGAACCGGCAGGTTGGCCATCGAGTTTGCTGCCCAGAGCCTGCGCACAATCCTCAATGATCGGTTTCCCCTGTGAGACCGTTTTGAGTTCGGGAATGTCACACATGTTTCCGAACATGTGCACCGCAATGACAGCATGCAGTTGAGAAATCTTTGAAGACAGGTCGCCGGGGGCCATGCAAAAAGTGTCGGGTTCCACATCGACAAAACAGGGCGTGCAGCCCGCCACAGTGATCGCTTTGAAGACCACCGGGCAGCAGTAAAGTGGTACGCCGATTCGCGCACCCGGAGGCAAATCCAACGCCTGAATGGCGGCCACGATCCCAGCTCTTCCGGATCTGACGGGAATGCATTTGCCGAGTTCGGGAATGGTGAGCGTGTTGTCGCCTTTTCTTGAAATGAGGGCGAGTGCAAGGCTTTCCAAAAAATCCGTGAAGTTATGTTCCCAATGGTCCCTGGGCAAAAGATCAATCACGCAGGACACTCATCTTCATCATGAAAGAGAGGCTTGACCCCGCAAAGCCTCGAGTCGGCCGGTGGCATAAAGGAGCGCGTCCCTGAATCCGGCACACATTTTGTCGATGCCGGCATTCTCGGAAATCTCCCTTTTCGCGGCTTCTGAGAACTTTCGGCGCAAATCGTCGTCGTCCAGAAGCAGCAGAAGCTTTTGAGACAGCGCGGATGTGTCATCCCGCGGCACGATGAATCCATTTTCAGAGTCCTTCAGGTAAGCGATTTCTGCGGACACATCGCCATCCTCCGTAACGAACGGGAGGCCACAGTAAAATGCGTCGATTATACTGAGGCCGACCGCACCGGGAAGGCAATAGACGTCTGCCGAGGAGAGAAGATCGAACCTTTTGTCCCCATATATGGGGCCCAGCTTGTAAATGTTCTCGCCTTCTATACCCGTCAGCACCCCTTCCGTGTCGGGCCCCACAAAGATCAACCCAACATCGGACCGGTTCATGCAGGCATGGGCCCGGAAAAGGTGATCCACCCTTTTCCTTTTCTGCATTCTGCCCATGCAGATAATGTTCTTCCTTGTTTTGATGCCATATTCAGAGAGGATGGACTCACGCGTCGCACCGGGCGGCAGTCCCTTGTAGTTCAGGGACATGGTATTGTTTGCGACAAAGACTTTTTTGTGCAGTCGCGCCGGCAGATACTTTTTAAGGCATTCCGCGTAGAGGATTATTGCATCACACATGGATTGCTCGACGGCGTACGCAAAGTTTTTGACTCTTGATCCGGCATCGAGCAGGTCGCGCCCCTGCCCCCAGTAGATCATTTTCCTTCCCATGATGCCTTTCGCAACGAGGTATGTCGGAAACAGGTACCAGTGCTTCAGTTCCATGTAATCAATAATGACATCTATTTTTTGAGATGAAATCAATTTTGCGATGCTCGTTAACGAAAGGCGTGTTTTTGAATACTGGAAATGAACGGGATCCGGGGTACCCTGCTGAATGTTATCGGAAGTTACCCGCAGATCGAATGCATATTGCCTGAGGTAATCACTCAAATAGCTATAGATGGGAACCCGGTAATGGGGAATGATTCCGGCGTGGATTAAAAGCACTCGAGTCATGGAAGAATTATGTTTTGTGTAAATGAAATTTTCATGGACGCTAATTCAAGGCGGATTCGGAAGTCTGCGGGCCTATGGATCGATCATAATGCTTTGAGGCAGGCCGGTTTGCAGGGCGTCTAGGATGCGAAAGGTGGTTGCTGTTGTGTAAAAAAGGGAGTCACGGGATATGGGCGACGGAAGCCCTTCACGAACCGCCTTGATGAAGAGCTCGACTTCTTCCCGGTGTCCCTTGCCGGGTGTATTGATTTTCCGGGTCGATCCGTCACTGTAAACTTCGCCGGTAATGAAATCATTAATTATGAAACTTTTTTCTCCTCCGAAAATTTCGACCCGCTCCTTGCTGAGCAGCTTGTCCCCGCAGGCGATGTATGTAATCGTTCCGACCGATCCGTTTGCGAAGAGGATCGTGATGGCGACATTGTCCCGGTTGCTCGTTCTGGCGTTCGTGCTACCGACGCATTCAGCGAACACCCTCCTCGGATTCGAGTCCGTGATGAACTGAAGTAAATCGACAAAATGGCACACCTCTCCGAGAATCCTGCCGCCGCCCTCGCGGGTTTGAATCCAGTGATTCTTCGGTATGAAACCGGCGTTGACCCGATAGTTGATCACCAGCGGCTCGGGAATTCCTCTGAACGACTCCCTGGCGCACTGCGCCAACGGCGAGAACCTTCTGTTGAACCCGACCATCAGCCTGCAGGAGCTTTGCCTGCGGCACATTTCCGTGATCCGAATCAGATCTTCTTCAAGAATGGCCAGCGGCTTTTCAACAAACACGCTTTTCCCCGCTTCAAGGGCAGCCAGGGTCAAAGGCGCATGCGTGTCGTGCCGGGTGGCGATGAAAACAGCATGGATGTCCTTGTTGGAAAAAATTTCACCTGTATCAGTTGTAAAGGCACGGAATTTGAATTTTTCACCCGCGCTCTTGGCCGTTATGCCACGCGATGTAGCGACCGAGAGAAGCTCGCCATGAACTCCAGCGCAGGGTATCAGAAATTTCTGGGCAAAGCTGCCGGCTCCGATGAAGCCGATGCCTACGGCGTCTATACCCGAAAGGACTGCAGGAGGCGTTTCTGCCTTGATCTTCTCCGCAGTGACCGGGTACTTGAGAAGAATGGCAATGTGATGTTCCTGAACCTTCCCTGTGACAATGTCGTATGCTTTTTCCGCCTCCTCGATGTCGAACACGTGGGTGATCAGGGGTTTGACATCGATCAGCTTATCTTCCATCAGCTTTGTGAAGGCGGCCATGTTGCGGTTTTCCGTCCACCGGACATAGCCGTAAGGATAATCATGCCCCTCTTCTTCGTAAGAGTGATCGTACCTGCCGGGGCCATAGGAGCAGGAGATTTTCATCTCCAGTTCTTTTTGATAAAAGTGAGGTTCGCGCGGAATGTTCATCGGTACTGCGCCTACCACGACCATGACGCCTTTCTTTCGCAGGATGGCGGTCGAAAGTTCAATCGGGTCATTTGATTGCGCCGCCGCTGTTATGATCACCGCGTCGAACCCATGCCCCTCGGTGAAAGAGTCAATCACAGTTTCGAGCTTCGGATCTTTCCGGGTCAAGGTGCAATGGCAGCCGGTATTTTTGCCGATGTCGACCATCTTCTGTGCGGTGTCGATGCCGAAAACCCGGCAGCCGTTCGCCCGTAGGATTTGTGCCGTGATCTGCCCAAGCAGTCCGAGACCGATCACGCAGATAAATTCCCCTAGTCTGGGTGAGGCCTGGCGTATCCCCTGCATGGCGATCGCGCCGAGTGTCGTAAATGCCGCGCAATCGAATGGCAGCGAGTCGGAGATCCTGACGACGAGATTCTGCGGTACGGACACAATCCCGGCATGTGCGGCGTAGCCACCACCCCCGCATGCAACGCTGTCGCCGGGCTTGAATGTGCCAGTTGTATCCATCGTCGCAAGCACGGTTCCAGCCGAGCTGTAGCCGAGTTCCTTCAGCGTCTCGAGTTTGGTCCGCACCCTCTTCAGTGTTTCAGAAAAGCCTTCCTTCCTGAATGTATCCAGCACCTGTTTGACAAGATCAGGCCGTTGTCTCGCTTTCCCGAGCAGGGAAGCCTTGCCTGTGGATACGGTTGAACGCTCCGTTCCCGCGCTGATGAGCGAGTAGTGATTGCGGACCAGTACAAAGCCAGGCGTCAGGGCCGGGATTGGAACATCGCCGACAAAGAGGTTGCCGGTTTTGAAATCCTGGATAACCTGTTTCATGGGGTCATACCTTCCTGCGCATGGTCGTTCTTCAACTTGTGCTGCTCCTGATCCACAACGTCACCACCGCTGCGAATACGGGAAGCTATAGAATAGAGGGTATATTTGTGTGGAACAAGAGGGTATTTCCACATGTATCCCTTCGACAAGCTGCCTCCAAAGCGCTCTTTGAACATGATCAGTCCCTCGGCCTTGGAACCTTTCTCCGGATCAATGCGTGCGCCGCAAAAATCGTAATGGCGCACTCCCTGCTCTCGAAATTCTTTGATGATCTCCCATTGGAGCAGGTTCATCACCCCTGTCAGCGGTTTTGCAATGCTTCCGCCGTGCATGTAGTAGGCACAGTAATCACTGAATGGGATTACCGCACAGCCTTGATCAATACCCTCGTACTCGGCAACAAATATCCGGACGTTGTCCCCGAAACCATTCACTTGTTGTTTGAACGCTTCGAGGCTCATTCTCATCTCCAAACGCATCTTCCCCATAAAACCGCCTGCGGACCGGCTGAATGAATCTTTCACCAAATTGAAAGCGACTTCAACGTTTTCGAGACCGCTTCGGATCTTCACCCCTTTTTTTGCGGCATTGCGAATGACATTACGGTGCTTCGAGTGAACCTTGCCCCATAGAACGTCCTCTCCCTGACGGAGGTCGATGATATAGCTACCATAAGGCGCCGCCATTGCGCCATCGGGATAGGTGCGGAAAATCGTGTTAACGGTTGCCGGGATGATCACATCAGCACCGAGGCTATGAAAGTATTTCACCGCACTATTTAAAAAATCTTTTTCTAAATGGGTATCCATCTCCCCGTCCAGCGGGATGGTTTGCGTTGGAAAACGGATCAAGCAAAAAAAAGCTTTCCGAATCACCGAATAAGGCAAAACGCAGAGCAGTTTTCCATTGGCATCAACGCCTCCGATCCACCCATACTCATTGCTGACTGTTTTGAGAAATGATTCGGTGGCGTATATGGATAATCCGGTGTGCCAGTCAATGTTTACCTTTCTTGCCTTCATGTTGAGCCTTTCTAAATTCCCTAATTGCACCTGTCGCATGTTTCCTTAAAAGTCGACAATGCGATTCCCTTCCGTTCCAGGTAAGACAGGAGATACTCGACGTTCTGAAAATCAGTAAGCTCCTTTGTGTGCGCTATAACCACAACGGGTTTGTATGAGGATGGGTCGTGCGCGTCATCCCTGCAAATATTGTCCACTGTATTTGTGAGCTCTTGACCGGTCATCTGGCCCAGATCGAATTTCAGAGGGTAGCGGAAGCGCAGGTAGTCCGTCATGCGAGAAAATAACTTTTTGCCTGTGTCGGACGTGGAAGCGCCCTTTCGCTGAAGATTGACCCGCTTTGCCGTCATCAACCTCCAAGTCGGGACCATCTGTGTATAGATGGGCAGTTCAAGCAGAATCCCTTTTGAGTCAGGCTCGTTTATACTCTCTGTAAAGCGCCAATAATAACCGTTTTCAAGCGCTCGACGGTAGTCGAGATTGTGCTGATGCCACAGGCCGCCTTTGTAAAGGGATGAGTCCACCTTTACGCCCCGGTCGGCAAGCACGGTCGCCAGGTTTCTCGACGGCTGAAATAGGAGATGTCCCGCTCGGAAAGAAAGCGGTGCATAATCAACCGAATCCAGAAGTTTCCGTAGATAGGAAATGGCGCGATCTATGATCTGTTCGATGCGCTGTTTCGGAAGGTCGCTCAAATTGTACTCGCTGTAGTCCAGAATCCAATTGCCATTGCTGTGGACGGCATTGTACCAACCAGGGTGGATATGGAGTCCCACTTCAAAACCATCCTGGTGGAACTTTATCATCTGCTGTTTTATCAGTTCGATATCGGGATCTGTTTCCTTACCTTCAATCATCTCAAATTCGGCAACCTCGGCAAAAACCACGAAGCGCTTTTTTCGTTTCTGAAATATACCTCTCAATGTTTCCGCAGGTTCATAGACCAACTCCCGAAGCGAACCGCTGCCATTCCCAAATATCTCGTAATCTATTGTAAAGATGCATTCAATCATACAGGGACAGGATCACATGGTTAGCGCCGACTGCCGAACCTGCTGTTGATATTCGAAGTCTATACTTAGGCACCATATCGGATATTTTTCTCAGGGCGAAGTACCAGTGAAGATCACAGTTTCCTTTTTTGAAGTGCCTCTGCCAATATTGCGAAAGCTAACAGCATCCAGGCCTGCGACCAGCGCATGTAGGGGATCCGGTTTGTGTAGAGCCGTTTTTTCTGGTAGAAGAAATAACCTTCTTCGCTCCGCATCTCTTTCAGGGCCCAGGCGAAAATGCGGTTGCCGAGATCGATGTTGCCCTTGTCTAGGGACTCGAACTCAACCAGCGTGATGATGCTGTATGCGATGGCGTGGATGTCAATGGGGTAGAGGCGATCATGATAGTATTTAGGCAACCCTTCATCCGTAAACAGATTCGCCCGGTAAAATCGGAAGCCCCTGCGAATGTTCTCCAGCACGTCTTCGTTTCCGGAGTATTCTGAAAATCTCTTCAGGGCAACCAGGTTGTAGCCCGTGTGGAAATGGTCGATCCAGCCCTGTGTCCTGTCTTCCCCGTAAGCCCATGAACCGTCCCCGCTTTGCCTGCGGGTCGAGTAGCGAACTGCCCTTTCGGCAGGCTCCAGGAATTTCCGTTCCTTCGTCACGCTGTAGAGCCGGGCCAGATAGGCCGCCCCGAGGAGGTTTGCGTTGTGAACCCGGCCCTGATCGAGCGGCGTGTAGCTGAAACAGATTCCGTCATCTGTTGTCGCGATGTTCAAACCTTCGAGAAGGAAGTTGCCCGCACTGACCGCCATGTCCAGATGTGTAGTGTCGCCGAATTTCTCCCAGGCGTCCAGCAGGGCGTTGCCTGCGAAGGTTGTGCAGATGATGTTCGGGACGAATTTGGGTAGAAAGAACTGGCGGCTCTGCCAGTCGAAGTTGTACCCCCAGCAAAAGTGCGGCCTGTCCTTGCTGCGGAGCTCGATGAGGCGCCGAAGCAGGTGACGGATGTCATCTTCCAATGCGGCGAAACCGGTTCCGGAGAGGGTGCAAAGCGCCGAACAGAAGACGGCCAGACCCTTGGGGTTTTCCTCCCTTGGCACAAGAAAAAGGGGGCGGAAATTCCAGGGTGACCGCTTCATCGCCTGGATGAAGACCAGCCGACTGATCCAGTGGTGAAGGAAGGGAAGGGCGGCGAATACCCGGCTGTTGAGCCCGTCGAAGGGGTCGAACCCGGCCCAGTGGTTCCGGCGGCAGTAATTCAGCAGATCTTCTATGGCCCGGCTCAGTTGAGAGGCCGTTGCGGGTTCAGCGGCCAACGGACTTTTCCGCCAGGACTTTCAGGATCCGCTCGCTCGTCCTGCCGTCCCAGAGAGGCGGCACCTTCCCGCGATGGTCACTTCCCTCCAGCAGTTGACTGATGTCTTTTTTCAATGTCTTGATGGAAGTGAGTTTGTTTGTGCCGATTGTGACGGTAACGGGCCGCTCCGTGTTCGGCCTCAGCGTCAGGCAGGGGACTTTCAGGAAGGTGGTCTCCTCCTGGAGTCCTCCGGAGTCCGTCAGCACGAACCGGGCCTTGTCGGCGAGGCCGATGCTCTCGAAATAGCCCACTGGCTTGCAAAGCTTCAGGTTCGGGTACCGGCCTCTTTCGGGAAGCAGGTTGAACTGTTCCAGGTTCTTCTCCGTCCGCGGGTGCAGGGGGAAAATGACGGGGAGCTTTTGAGACAGACCGGTGAGATTCTGCATGATTTGGCGAAGCGATTCTTTTGCGTCCACGTTGGAAGGCCGGTGCAGGGTGACGAAAACGTATTTCTTTTCCTCCAGGCCGTACTGCTCGTAGGGCCGAAGCTCCCGCGCCTTTTGTAAATTGATCTTCAGCGTGTCGATCATGATGTTCCCGACGCGCCTGATCTTCTTCTGCGGTACGCCTTCCCGCAGAAGGTTCCGGTCGGCGTCTTGCGAGGGTGTCAGGAGCAGGTCGGCCAGCGCGTCGGTCACCAGGCGGTTGATCTCCTCCGGCATGGTCCGGTCGAAGCTGCGGAGGCCGGCCTCGATGTGGGCGACCTTTATCTCCAGCTTGGACGCGACGAGCGTGCAGGCCATCGTCGAGTTCACGTCGCCCACGACGACAACCCAGCCGGGCTTCTCCTCCAGGCACACCTTTTCAAAGCGGACCATGATCTCCGCGGTCTGCGCGGCGTGGGTACCAGAACCGACGCCGAGGTTGTAATCCGGCTCGGGAATGGCAAGCTCCTGAAAGAAGGCATCGGACATCCGCAGGTCGTAGTGCTGGCCGGTGTGAACCAGGCGGTAATTGATGCGGAAGTTTCCGCTCTCAAGGATCTTCCTTTGATTACGGATGGCCAGGATCAGGGGTGCGATTTTCATGAAGTTCGGTCTTGCGCCCACGACCAGGATCAGTTTCAGGTTTTTCATTTCACCTCTTTCAGGATGGTTTCGATGTGGTTCACGATTGTCTGGAGCGCTTTTCGGTTGGGGTTTTCCAGTTGTCCGGCCAGGTGCCTTTTCTGGAGCAGGATCTTCGTCTGGACATCCTCAACGCTCTGCAGCAGCACCAGGCGTCCGTTTTCCGAGAGGTAGCGGTCGACGGCCCCGATGGTCCCCCGGAAGATGCTGTAGACGGGGACTCCCAGCGCGGCGGCCTCCCGGTTCATCGTCCCGCCCCCGCTGATTACGAGATCGGAATGCCAGATCAGGTTGAGCCCGTCGACGACGTGCTCCGGGAATACGATCTTTCCGTTTCTGCACCACTCCGACCAGTTGTCCTTCACCCAGGCGGTCTGCTTCTTCTCGTTCCGGGGCAGGATGACCATGCGGGTGCCGGGCTGCTCCCCCAGGATGTTGATGGTCGCCTCAAAGAGCAGCTCGCTCTCCGGGTTGTGGTAGTGCGCCTCTGTGGCCGGGGGGCGGATGGTCACCAGCAGTTCGCCCTCTCGGATGCCCAGTTCCCTCAGGATGGAGGGGTCCGGCCTGAAGTCCGGCACGTACACGTCCTCCTTGATCCCCGGATACTTGAAAAGAGACTTGCGGTATGATTTGACGGAACCATCGGGAATCATCTCCGGAGCGATAAAGTAGTCTGGCTTTATGACGGCCCGTGAATGTTCGTAATCTCCAATGGCCACGGACGTGATTTGACACATGGACGACGTCAATACTTGTGACCTGGATCCGTGGGAAACGGCGATGTCCGGCTTTTTCCTGTGGACGTGGGGCATGAGCTGAAGGGAACGGATGACGAGTCCGGCGCCCTTCAGGAGCAGGTGCTTGCCGTAGTGCCTCCCGACCTTCGCGTATTCCACCGCCATGAGGTCCGCGAGCCCGCAGACCTGGAAGCAGTCCCGTGCCGTGATGACGACGTCGTGGCCGCGCTTCTTCAGTTCGCTGATGATCGGCTTGAAGAAAGGCACGTGCGGGGAGTTGTCCAGGTCGATCCAGACGATCTTTATGTCATTTGTCTGTGAATGCCTGACTGCCATCGTCCGCTATTGGGTTTCCCTTAAACTGGTTTCGATGATCTCGACGATCGCATCGAGCGCTTTTCGGTTAACATTTTCGGGCTGGCCGGAGGGGTTCCTCTTTTCGAGGGCGATCTTCGTCCGGACATCCTCAACACTCTCCAGCAGAACCAGGCGCCCGTTTTCCGACAGGTAGCGGTCGACGGCCCCGATGGTCCCCCGGAAGATGCTGTAGACGGGGACCCCCAGCGCGGCGGCCTCCCGGTTCATCGTCCCGCCCCCGCTGATCACCAGGTCTGAATGCCAGATCAGGTTGAGCCCGTCGACGACGTGCTCCGGGAAGACGATCTTGCCGGAACCGCACCACTCCGACCATTGGTCCTTTATCCAGGCGGTCTGCTTCTTCTCGTTCCGCGGCAGCATGACCATGCGGATGTTTTCCTGCTGTCCCAGGAAGTTGACAGTGGCCTCGAAGAGCTGCCCGCTCTCCGGGACGTAATAGTGCGCCTCCGTGGCCGGGGGGCGGACGGTCACCACCAACTCGCCGTCGCGGATGCCCAGCTCCTTCAGGATGGAAGGGTCCGGCCTGAAGTCCGGCACGTACACGTCCTCCTTGATCCCCGGGTACTTGAAAAGAGACTTGCGGTAGCAGCCTTTCATGTCGTCGTCGGAGAGCATCTCCGGGACGGCCGTGTAGGTGGGCTTCACGATGGTCTGCACGTATTCGTAGTCGATGATCACGATGGATGGTATCCCCAGTGCCGCCGCGGTCGCCACCTGCGACCTGGATCCGTGGGACACAGCGATGTCCGGTTTCCTTTTCAGGATGGGGGGCACCAGTTCGAGGGAGCGGATCACCAGCCCGGCGCCCTTCAGGAGCAGGTGCTTGCCGTAGTGCCTCCCGACCTTCTTGTATTCCACCCCCATGAGGTCCGCGAGCCCGCAGACCTGGAAGCAGTCCCGCGCGGTGGTGACGACCTCGTGGCCCCGCTTCTTTAGCTCCCCGATGATCGGCTTGAAGAAGGGCACGTGCGGGGAGTTTTCCAGGTCGATCCAGATCGTCTTCCGTCTGCCCGGCATCCGGTGAACCCTCTTTTCCGCTCTTCCCTGATTTTCCGACCACCAGCGGGCCAGGTCTTTCGGCAGGACAGGCCAGTACTGGTTCCCGTACTCCGTTTTGAGATGAGTCAGGAATTCCTCGTAATGCTTTGAGGGGTATTCTTCAAGGCCGAGTTCGCCGTTGCTGAAATTCATGTAGTCGGGGTGCGTGATCAGCAGCGCCATGCCCCCGTTTTCGGCAACCCACCTCAGTTTGGCCTTCCAGACGTCGATGTTTTTCATGCCCATCAGCACGAACAGCAGGAAGTCCTGGGGAAGCGTGTAGGGGAGTTCGACATACCCTTTCTGACCGGCGTTTCCGGGCACCCAGAAGGGGAAAATCGTGCCGGCGCCGTCCGGCTGGGGTTCAAAGGGGTCTGTGTCGAATGTGGAGGAGTCGTATTCGATGTCCAGGTCCCCGATCCAGTCGAGGTTGTGGAACATGCTCGGCCCCCGGAAACCGACAGCTTGCCACTTTTTCAGGTAGTGGTTGATTTTGACCGCCTGTTCCCGGAAATGAATCCGGGTGCGGAAAATGTCCGTGTGGTGGATTCCGTGCTGCCCGATCTCGAACCCCCTGCGGGACAGGTCGTTCAGCAGTTCCGGGTCAATCTGATAATCCTCGGCGACGAAGTTGAACGAGGAGCGGAAACCCATGCGCTCGTCAATCTCGGCCAGGAGGCGGCAGTTTCTGTTTCCTTTCCGTGTGTCGACGTCGTGCGTCAGGACCACGGCGAATTTTTTCCCCTCCGGCCAGCCCTTCCAGTTTTCAGGGGGTGTGGCGGTGTTGGGGTCGATGGGCCAGACACGTCTGCAGGAGGGGAGTTGCCAGTTAATCAGGGCCCTTCTGAATGCGATCTGAAGACGGCGGGGGATGAAGGGCTTCAAAAGCCTGAGATGCCTTATCGAGATCATTCGAAATCCCGGTCGGAATGGACTTTTGAAGTGCTGGTGTTTGGGTTTGAAAAAGTCATTTTTCAGAGGTCAACCTGAATGGCGGTAACAAAAATTCCCGATATGGTGCAGCAGTGCTTCCGGTGCACGACGGCATATTTCCCGCAACAGTCTGTATTTATAAGACGTCTCCATATGGGGGGCATGATTCACCGCCGTCTGCGGGTAATAATATTGGGGCAGGTCTGTCACCGTCGTCCCCCAGCGGCTCTTGAACAGCATCAGGGTGTCGTTTGATGCCTCCGTTCTCCCCAGGTCGAAAATTTTAAATCCCTCGCGATGAGCCATCTGAATGGCCTGCCAGTAAAGAAAGTGGTCCGGGCTCAAATCACGGCAATCGATGTTTGACCCGAGATACTCGGTTGAACACCGGCCGTTGAAAGTAAAGATCATCAATCCGGCAATCACCGTTTCATCCCGTTTTGCCATCAGGAGGCGAACTCGCTGCCCGGAGTGAAAGATATCCCAGAGCGAACAGAAAAAAACATACGGCTGGGGGGGCAACCCCAGGCGCTTTCTTGTTTCCGCATACAGCCGGTAAAACTCGCGGAGGCAGGACTCGTCATCGGCGACATGAACCGTCAGCATGGATTTTTCCGCCCTCTTGATTTTGTGGCGGATGGACTGCCTGTGAAACGACTTTTTTATGTCCTCCAGTGGCCTGTCGAGCATCAGGTAGTGATTCTTGTAGAGCCTGCTTTCTTCAAGGCGCCCATCCTCTGACAGATGGGATGGATGAAGTGTTCGGATTTCAAGATATTTTGAATTTAGCTGTCCGGAAAGCCGGATCGCCTCCGTAAGCAACAGCTCGACATGGTCCGATTGAATGGCAAGCGGATCGCACAATGTCGCGAAGGGGATGCTGACCAGCCGCTTGCCGGTCAGCCAGCTTTGAATGTAAAATACGGGCAGGGCGGCCTTTATCCGGCCGTCCACACCATCTGTCAAGGCGAGATAGTATCCTTTCATGTGAGGAAAGGAATTTTCGAGAACCTTCTTCCATCCCGACAGATGCACGATCCAACCGTAAGGGTGATTCTCGACAAAAGAATCCCATCTCTCGTCCTTTAACGGGTCTGTCAGGTCAATCCTGTTCATGAACCTCCCGGGCTGAATTGGAGTGTAAAGTTGTCAGCGATTCTTGCAATGCTTCCATCATGTTGATCACGACGGGATCTTATTTTTCAAATAAGGCGTGGCAATGATGAAGGGCATGAAAAAATTGTATGCCCGCTTCAGAAGCGGATTTTTGAAATACACGAAACCTTCCGTCAGGCGGATCACTTCGCCACCCAAACTGAGCTTGAAGCGGGAATATGTTTTCAGGTCCCCTTCCGCCAGCGCATCGCTGTTCCACACGGCGTCCGCAAGCTCCTTGCCGACCGCGCCCATGTCCGCGTAACTGTACCCGTTGGCCCTGGCCCATTTGAAGATCTCCCAGTATGTGATTTCATTGGGGAAGAGCCTGGGGTGCGCGCCGGACCATCCGAACTTCCAGAGATGTGCCGTGTCGCCGAAGGGTAGAACAATCAGGCAGGAGATGACCTCGTCCCTGTATTTTGTAACGAAAAGCCTGATGTTGCCCGTCGGCGAGAACAGATCCCAGACCCTGTTGAGGAATTCCAGGCTGGAAGGGCTCGGCTTGACCTGCTGCCGTTTGCAGGTCTCCAGCATGAAGCTGAAAAAAGTTCCCAGGTCTTCCTTCCCGCCTTCGCGCACAATCAAACCGCTGCGCATCGCCGTCCGGATATTCTGCCTCTTTTTCTTTTTCAATGACATGAAGAGGGATTCCTCATCGCGCCTCAGATCGATGACGACGGTGTTGTTCTTGACGGCGTGCTCGAGGTGGCTGGGGGAAAAACCGGATTTGAGCAGAAGGTCCGGCATGTCCACGTCCCGGTCGGGAGGCTGGACAATGAGGGCCTGGATCCGGCTCGACTTTGCCACGCTCTTCAGGGTCTGGATGACAAAACGGATGACCGCGGGATCCTCTGAATTGACCACCGGGCCTTTCAAAACCAGGCCGATCTTTCCGATGTAAGATTTGGAGCGGGTCAGGATCTGAAAGCCGCCGATGACCGCGTCATCAAGCGTGACGGCGACGATCAACGGCTGCCAGCCGTCGAGCTTTCTGACTTCCGCCCACATGCTCGTTTGGTAGAAGTGACCATCAGGCATCCCGGCCAGGTATTGGTCCCAAAGGGCATCTATGCTTTGCCGGGACTTCCATGCGGACAGCGAGCCGCCGCCCGCTTCGGCAGAACCCATGGCCGTGTAATCCGGGCTGCCCTTTGTTATTTTCAATGCCGCCAATGCGTTTCCCCGCGGCGGATGTTCATCCGGGCAGCTTCCGGGGCCGTCATTTCCGCTATTTCCCGGCACCTGCCTTCGCCGCGTCCTTGATCCGCTTCACGTGGCCCCGGCCGAGGCCCTTCACCTCGCAGCCCAGTTCGAAATAGCGGCGGATCTGTTCGTCGTCGAGGATGCCGAAGCAGTCGATGACGGCCACGGGGCGGCCGGTCATTTTGACGATATGGTCCGGTTCGAGGCTCAGGTAGGCCTGGTGGCGGACGGCCAGGACGACCGCGTCGACGCCTTCGAGGGCGGCCTCGAGGTCCGATTCGATCCGGGTCTCCGTCAGCTTGTCCTGATTGCGGAAGAAGCGCGCCCAGGAGTGGCCCGGGGCAGGGTAGGTGTCCTGCTTCTCCAGCTCCCACCAGTGCTTCACGTAGGGGTCGTGGACGGAGATCTCCGCGCCCATCTCGGTGAGCTTGCGGACGACCGCCTCGGAGCCGCTGTAGCGGGTGTCGCCCACGTCCTCCCGGTAGGAGGCGCCGAGGATGGCGACCTTCGAGGCAGCGACGATCCTGCCCATGTTCCGGAGCGCGTCGCGGACCAGCTCGGCCGCGTGCAGCGACCGCGTGTCGTTGATGTCGATGGCCAGTGGCGTGATTCGGAAGATATCATCGTCGAAGCCCATGAGGGTCTTGTAGGACCAGACCCCCAGCCCTCCGTCCTTGGGCAGGCAGTAGCCGCCGATCCCCGGCCCGGGGAAGATCATGTTGCTGTGGGTCGGGCGCACCTTGATGGCCCGAATGACCTTGATCAGGTCCACGCCGTTTCGCTCGGCAAAGAGGCTCCACTCGTTCAGGAAGGCCAGGATCGTCGCCCGGTAGGAGTTCTCCACGATCTTGCAAGTCTCGCTCTCGATGGGGCGGTCCAGGACCGTGAGGGGGAATTGCTCCACGTTCAGGATCTCCGTGAGGAAGGCGCGGACCCGCTCGCGGGCGGTCTCGTTGATGCCGCTGCAGACGCGCCAGAAGTCCCGAATGGAGGAGACGTACTCCCGGCCGGGCATGACGCGCTCGTAGGAGTGGGCAAGCAGGGGTTCGGATTGGATGCCCCGCTTCTCGAAGATCTTCTTGACGATCGGGTAGGCGACGTACTCCGTCGTGCCGGGGGGGACGGTCGTCTCGATGAGGACGAGGCACTCCGGGCCGATCTTCTCCCCGATGATCTTCAGGCTCTCCTCGAGGGCGGCAATCTCCGCGTGGCCCTCGCGGCAGTTTCCCAGGGTCTCCTTGAAGTAGTCGCACTGGACGTCCACGACGACCACGTCGGCGAGCTTCAGGGCGTCGTAGGTGTAGGTCGCCATCAGGGTCTTCTTCTCCTTGACGCAGCGGGCGATGAGGGGGGCCACCTCGGGGTCCTCCGACTCCACCGGGGCGATTCCGCGGTTCAGGTAGGGGATCTTCCAGAAGGAGCGGGAAGAGGGGCGCTGCATGCCGATGACGAACTTGCCGGTCTTGCCGGTCTTTTTGTCCACCGAGTCGGCAACGACGCCGGCCATGACCGCGCCGACGAAGCCGACGCCCATCACGACGACGATCTCGCGGCCCATCTTGCGCTGGCGGGCAACGATCGCCCGGATGCGGGCATATTCCTTTTCGTAGTCATCGGGGCCGGGGATCTTGAAGGCCTCTCCGCTGGGGGACACGGAAATGTTTTCATTCCTGGATTCACTCTTTGGGTTTCTAATTTTCCTCTTCGTGGTCATAGGACAGTGGTTCCTTTCATGTGAGGTTCAAGGTTTGAGGTTCAAGGGAAAAAGATAGGTTCAAGGTTAAAGGGCCAAGGATCAAGGTTCAGAATACAAGGTTTGGGGTGATACAGCTCCGCCCTCTCGATTACATTTTTCGAGGAGAACACGTCCAAGGCACCAAGGACCAAGGCTCAAGGAGAAAGGTTCAAGGTCCGAGGTGCAAGGTGAAATGAAGAGGAT
>JAXDCM010000151.1:0-8069 GCA_034677965.1 Syntrophales bacterium | reverse complement strand
ATCGAAGGATTGAACAACAAAATCAAAGTCCTCAAACGACAGGCCTACGGGTTCCGCGATCAAGCGTATTTTAAACTGAGACTCTACTTCATCCATGAGTCTGTCCCGGCATTTGCCGGATGAACCTTTATTGAATGACGACTTTCGAGTTTGTGGGGGGTTGGATGATACTACGGAAACTTACAGAGGGGCCGTGGGCCGCGCTTTTAAACGTCAGAATCAACGATTTCCCCGTGGGTAGGGGTAAGGGGTAGGGGATACTTCTGTTGAAGGATTTTTAGTTCCCAAAAGCCAATGTAGTTTTGGTCATTTGATGAAAAAAGCAGGGCCATTTCCGACCCTTCCTACGATTCATCACCAAGAAAATGCTGTAACTAAAATGTAACCGTCACAACCGAAAATAAACCAAGAAAACCACACGTAATCCAAAATGCCATTTGTATCCTGTTGATATGTAAGCGATTAATTTTGATGGGAAATCGCCTTTTTTAAGTTATCGTCTCAAAATCCCCCGATCCTTGCGATCATGTCGGTTCAATTCCGACCTCCGGCACCAAATGAAATCAAAGGGTTGCAGCGTTTTGGCGTTGCAACCCTTTTTGTTTGTGGGACAGCATGAAGCCATTCTCTCCCCACTTTTTATTTTTAGGTGGCACACTCTAATGATTCTGTCCTTCGTTTTTTCGGCCAACTTCCTACCCCAAAAGGCGAGGGCCGGGGGGGCACCCCTCTCGGAGAATTTTTCTAATTTTCAGAATCCCCACCTCCATACGACAGCCAACATTTGGCTTAATCTGTCCTAACCTATGCTTGGCTTGACAGGCAATGTCAAATCACGTCCCGTTCGAGCTGCTGTTTACACAAGTCTGCGATCCCGACCATCGTCGGTACCGCTTTATTTCGGGTTGAAACAGCGCGTCCTCATTGGTACCGATTTTTTTCAGGAGCGGCTCCGTGAAAATACTTCCTGAAAGCAAGCATCCGGTGATAATGAAACTTGTCTCTTGACTTTTCAAAGCATTGGGAACACAAGAGAACCGTAGTCAAACAGGGCATCGTCAATCGGTCAACAACCAATTAGGACCCCTTTTTACAAGGGTGATGCCATGAAGAGATTATTGAAGCCCCGATTCTCAAAAGAGAGCGGGGTGTTTTTATTTGGTCGGTGACGAAGCAAAAACCCGGAGGATCGTCAGGATGCGTGAAACTAAAGCTGCAATCAAACGGCCTCCCATTCATTCCAAGAGGTCATCCGTTTCTTATTCGCTGATCGACCTAGTAACCCATCACGTTCTGGACAACATCAATGACAGCGTCTATTGGATCAACGCCGATGGGTATTTTAAGTTCATGAACAAAACGATGCGTGAAAGACGGGGCATTTCACCGGAGCGATACCAGGACACCCACTACCTGGATCTCGTTGGTCCGGAATATCATGCCCAGGCCAGGGAGCACTTCAAGAGGGTGATGAGCGGTGAAAACGAGGTCCTCTCAGAAGTTCGTTATAAGGATGTGCACGGGCAGGCAAGGATCGTGGAAGTGCATTCCAAGCCCGTCAGGGAGGGGGGTGAAGTTGCCGGCCTTCTGGGCATCTCCAGAGATATTACCAGGCACAAGGAACTGGAAGAAACCATACAGAAGTCAGAGAAAAGATACCGGTCGCTATTGGAAAATGCCAGTGACGCGATCCTGCTTGCGGACATGAACGGGAATCTTTTGGATGTCAACAGGAAAGCGGAACAACTGCTTGGCTATTCAAAACCCGAGTTGTTATGCATGAATGTCTCAGACATTCACACGAAAGAACAAACGGACCGGATCCGGGATACTTTTCAGGAGATCATTCAGAACGGCTTCGCGATGATCCACAACACCCTCGCCTTAAGGAAAGACGGTGCGGCAGTTCCCATAGAAATTACGGGCAGCCGCGTTGAACATGATGGGGAGACCGTTTTTCAGGGTATTTTCAGGGACCTCACGGAACGCAAACAGGCGGAAAAGCAATCCTGGCTGAATCAGGAGCAGTTGAGGCTTGCGCTTCATGCCGGGGAGCACGGCCTCGTTGACTGGGATGTGCCAAACGACCGGTTGCGTTTTTCAGATCAGCTTCTCGAGCTCACGGGGTACAGCAAAGACGAATTTGAACCGCGCATGCGTTCGTGGAAGAAGCGGGTCCATCCAAAGGAAAAGTCGGATGTGGTTCGCAGCCTGCGGGACCATCTGGACGGCAAGACCGGGCATTTCGATGCGACCTACCGCCTGAGGGTAAAGACAGGGGTATGGAGGTGGTTCCGGGGTCATGCCGAGGTGGTGGAACGGGATGAGAGGGGCAGGCCCTTGCGCATGATGGGGACGATTACGGACGTGACCCTCTACAAGGAGTTCGAGGAGGAATTGGAAAAGCGGGTGGAGGAGAGAACGGCGGAACTGGTCGATGTCAATTCCGCCCTGAAGGTCCTTCTCCGGCAGCGGGAACAGGACAAAGCCGACGCCGAGGAAACAATTGCCGCGAATCTGAAATTCATGTTGCTCCCCCATTGGAACAGGCTGAAGCGGTCCGGCCTGAACGGCCGGCAGAAGGAGTTGGTGTCGCTGATCGATGAAAGCTTGACCAAGGTTTTCTCGCCCTTCATCCGGAAACTCAGCTCCAGATATTCATCGCTGACGCCGCGAGAGCTTCAGGTGGCCGAGCGCATCCAATCGGGCAAGACTACAAAAGACATCGCCGAGGAGATGAACATCTCGGCCGGGACGGTCGACGTCCTCCGATATTCCGTCCGGAAGAAGCTCGGCCTCAACCGCAAAAAGGCAAATCTGCAATCCCACCTTTCATCTATCTGACCCATAGATTATCCATCAGATAGATATCGAAATTTTACACATTTACAAATACCGGTTTTCCCCTACAGTATTCTTAACAGTTGGGCTGTTTTTCCCTGATCCGGCGTCGAGAGGTAGTGGGTTCATGTCGCCCCGGGGCCGGGTTCACCTCCTCCCGGTCCCACCTCCTTTGACAGCGAGTTAAAGGAAGCATCCGTTGTCTGACATGAACGGAAAACGGGGAAATTCTTCCTCCCGAAAAAGGTACCTTCATCACAAGGCAGCGCGGTTGCGGCATGCCACGCATGCTTCAATAACGGCAAAGGTTGTGTTGTAGAGGATCACATCATTTTTCAACGATTGGGGTCGATTGAAAGGAGGTACCAGAAAATGGCAAAGTTTATTGTTGTTCACCCGGTTGGCAAGGAACTGACCCTGGAAGCTGCCGTACCAATTGCAAAGGCCATAAAGGCGAATCATACAACCGATGCATACTGGGTCAGAAGCACGTATGTGAGAGGGGAAGGCAAACTCTACTGTGAGTGGGATGCAAAAGACGCACAGTCGATACAAAAAGTCATCG
This sequence comes from Syntrophales bacterium, assembly GCA_034677965.1. Taxonomy (GTDB): domain Bacteria; phylum Desulfobacterota; class Syntrophia; order Syntrophales; family UBA5619; genus UBA5619. The sequence goes on along the minus strand of JAXDCM010000151.1, from coordinate 4,663 downwards.
ATAAAGCTGCGCCGGGCTTTCCGACCGAAATCTATCAGCTGGAAAATGAGTTCATCGTCAACTCGGAGATGTTCCGATAGATGACGGAAAGCCAACCATCCAAGTGCAGTCGTCGAACTGGTATTTGGATGAGTGGTCGAGGGAGGGAATCATCCGCCAGTCAGAGGCGTAACGGAAAGAGGTTTGTTCAGGAAATATTATGATGCCCAGCCTGTGCAAACGTCAGTTTGTGACCCGGAAAGTCGGAAAAGGAGGAGGCCATGTCGGACAGAATCATTTTTATGGGATGGAATCGCGCTTATGTGGGGCTTGAGAAACAGTCAATGAAAGTATTCCAGAAGGGACTGGAGTACTTCTCCAAATTGCAGAAGGATGGCCGGATAAAAAGCTGCGACGTGGTAACACTCACGCCTCACGGCGGTGACCTGAACGCATTCGTCCTGGTGAGAGGGGAGGGGAAAAAACTTGCTGAAATCAGACGAGATGCCACGTTTGCCCAACTCGTTTCTGAAGCCAATTTTTGCATACAGGGTTATGGTGTCGTCACCGGCAGTATCGGTGATGGTGCAATAAAAGCCCTGACTGACTGGTCGTCGTTTGCCGGCAAATAATGCATACATGCATGGTAAACGAAACAACCGTCTCCACCTAACTTTTTGGAGTCCACCGTGAAAAGGAGTTATCGGAAGGTGCCGATATGAAGGCTCCAAGGGGATTCAGAAGTACTCCTTTTGGAGCTTTTCTGCTGTCTCTGTGAAAGCAATATAGACCCGATCCTTCTTTTTGAGAGTGGGAGGTTGTTATGTTGACAGGACCAGCAGCAGACATGTTAAAGGCTTTAACTGGACATACGGATGACTTCATCGCCCAGCTTCATCCCGGTTATGAAAAGTTCTTTAAGCAGATGCCCAAGTTGTTGGGGCATTCAATCATAGGCGAGGTTATAAAGGCCGAGCATTGCACAGCCCAAGTCAAGGTGGGTGACAAGTTGGTTTTTGATCCGTATTTGAATCCACAGAAATCAACAGGAGTCATGTGTCCCAAAGCTCTACTCCCTGTTCTTATCCAAGTAAACGCCCTCTGGGAAATGTTGGCTGAATGGGCCGCATCCGGCAAAGAAGATCCGGCTGAGATTGTCTTCCGCACAACTCGTTGCTTGGATCCTGGTGACGCGATAGGTGGTATGGGAGAGGTTGTCTACAGAATTCGCACAGAATAGACAACGGTGGGAAGATGTTCAAGGGAACGGGATAAATCATTGTATTCAATTCAATTTGAGTAAGGCGGGACCAGCAATGGTTCTGCCTTTTTTTTAACCCTCTCCCCCGTGCTTACCTTCTCTTGGTTATCGTTGACCCTCAGTGAGGCGTGCAGGTACTGACTCGTAGGTGGAGCCGATATTCCTCCTCCACCAGATAGCGGAGACTTTGTCCCAAGACATCCGGGAGTCGCCAATCTTCCGGCCATCAAGGTGGAAGACAAAGGGACATTCCTTTCTTTGCTTCTCCTGGAGGTCTTTCAGCATTTTCAAAAGTTCTGGTCTAAATATATGAAATAACGTCAATATGTGACGGTTGAAACCTCGTTGCCATTGGCCGGATCTTATCCGAAACATCCGACGCATTGCAATTGTAAAGAATTCCGACAATAAAACAGGGAACAGAGAGGGATTTTTTACCGGTATTTTTTGATGTATCAGGCAAATAGTCCTGTTTTCTTTGGAGATTAGGATCACCCGGCATGGAAGTTATCATTTGTAAAATATTCCGACACCAGCCCGTCTGATTGCAGACGATTCCCCGGCCAAAATCATTCGATATCGTGTGGCGCGCTTGAATTCGCAGCGCCGTTTGGGGTTGTTGACGCTGCTGTCGGAATGGTTCACGATCTCGCCGTCGCTGATGTTGACGGTTGTCGTGTTGCGGATCCGGACGCCGAGATTCAGCGACCGGTGGCCTGCTTTAAAACAGGAATTGAATTTTGAAATTGCATCAAATCGCGACGAAGAGGATCGAAGCGCCCTTGAACGCAACGGTCTTCACGGTTGACCTCCTTTGTCATGGGAGTTACGGCGCCCCTATTTCAGGTGGCGACTCATGATGTCCGCAAGGACCTTTTCGATCATCTGCCGGATCTCCCGCAGTCGCGCTTCCGTCTGGGCCTCGAAGCGCAGGACCAGGACCGGCTGGGTGTTGGACGAGCGGATGAGACCCCAGCCGTCGTGAAAGGGAATGCGGACGCCGTCCACGTCGATAATCTTGAATTCCTTCCGGAAATGCTCCTTCGCATCCTCGACCACGCGGAATTTGATTTGGTCGGGGCAGTCCACCCGGATTTCCGGCGTCGTGAAAGTTTCCGGGACGTCGGACAGGATGTCGCTGATTTTTCGCCCCGAGGAGGAGACGATCTCGAGCAGACGGAGCGATGCGTAAATGGCGTCGTCATAGCCGAAGTAGCGGTCGGCGAAGAAAAGGTGGCCGCTCATTTCGCCCGCCAGCTGGGCCTTCTCCTCCTTCATCTTTCCCTTGATCAGCGAGTGGCCGGCCTTCCACATGATGGGCCGCCCGCCGTGGACGGCGATGTCGTCATAGAGCTTCTGCGAACATTTTACTTCGCCGATGATAGCGGCGCCGGGATTTTCTTTCAGGACGAATCGGGAGAACAGCAGCAGCAGTTCGTCTCCCCAGAGGATCCGGCCCGTGTCCGTGACGGCTCCCAGGCGATCCGCGTCGCCGTCGTAGGCGATGCCCACATCCGCCTTTTTCCGCCCGACCAGCGCGATGAGGTCCTTCAGGTTTTCCGGGATCGTCGGGTCGGGAAAGTGATTGGGAAAACGGCCGTCCGGATCACAGTAGATATCCGTGACCTCGCAGCCCAGGCGTCTCAGGATGGGCAGGGCGAATAGCCCCCCCACGCCGTTTCCCGCGTCCAGGACGACCTTGAGGCCGGGCCGGATCCGGACGTTGTTCACCAGACAGTCCGCATAGGAAGATGTGATGTCTGCGCAACCCAGCGAACCGCTTCCGGAAGCGTACTGGCCCTTTTCCATGATCCGTCGAAGCTCCTGGATCTGCTCGCCGTAGATCGTGTCGGGGCCGATGCAGATCTTGAATCCGTTGAAATCGGGCGGATTGTGGCTTCCGGTGACCATGACGCCGCCCCCGGTTTGCAGATGGCGGATGGAGTAGTAGAGCATGGGGGTTGCGCAGAGTCCCACGTCGAGGACGCGCACTCCCGTCGATCGGATTCCCTCCATGACGGCCTGATGGTAGGATTCGGAGCTCAGCCGGCAATCCCGGCCGGCCGTCATGGTCGCGACCTGGTGTCGAAGGGCGTACGTGCCGATCGCTTGTCCCAGCTCCCGGACAAAATCGAAATTCAGATCCCGGTCGACCAGACCCCTGACGTCGTATTCGCGAAAGACTTCCGGATTCATAAAAAGACGCTCCTGAGTGTTTGATGGTTTTTCCATTCGGCCCGTTTCCTCCGCGGCCCGCCGGTCAGTTCCGAAACGCCATATTCAATTCATAGACGCCGGCGTCAAGCGTTTTTCGAATATCGAAGCCGCCCTTTTCAAAGACGTGCATCATCGGCTTGTTTTCCGCCAGCACTTCGGCGGTGAATCCCAGCAGACCTTCGCGCCTGCCCAGATAGGTCAGGTAGGAGAGTAGTTCGGTGCCGATCCCTTTTCCCTGGAAGTCGTCCCGGACGGCAAAGGCGACTTCCGCCATGTGCGCGGCCTCGTCGATGCTGTACTGCCCCAGCCCGGCAAGGACCGGATTGTCCAGGGAGCCGACCACGGCGAGGATCTGCATTTCCCGCGTATAGTCGATGATGACGAAATCCTGGAGCCGTTCGTGGGGGATGTCCCTGCGCCGGGACATGAAGCGTCGGTAGAGGCTGTTTTCCGAGAGGGCGTAGAAGAAGTTCTTCAGCAGGGGCTCGTCGCTGATTTTAACGGGCCGGAAAAGGACGGGGTAGTCCGTTCGGGTGAGGCGGTACGATTCCAGGTGTTCCGGGTATTCCCCCTTCCGGCCGGGGATGAAGGCCTGGTCCCGGTAAATCAGGTCCCTTTTCCTGGCTTCTTCGATGAGCCAGGGCCGGAACTTGGGATGCGCGATCGCGATCAGACTCATGGCCCGTTCCCGGACGTTTTTCCCGTGGAGGTAGGCGATGCCGAACTCCGTGGCGACGTAGCGGACGTCGCTCCGGTTCAGCGTGACGCCGGCCTGTTCCTTCAGCGCGGGGACAATGCGGGAGACCGCATCGTCCCGGGCCGTGGATTTCATGGCTAGGATGGTTTTCCCGTTGCGCGCCAGCAGGGCCCCTCTCATGAAGTCCTGATGGCCGCCCACGCCGCTGTAGAAGAGCCCGCCGATGGATTCCGACGTGGCCTGTCCGGTCAAGTCGATCTCAAGGGCGCTGTTGATGGCCACCATGTTGTCATGCTGGGCGATGATCAGGGGGTCGTTGGTGTAGTTGATGGTCCGGAAGGAGATGGAAGGGTTGTCGTTCAGGTAATCGTAGGTCTCCTTGTGGCTCATGGCGAAGGATGCGACGGTCTTGCCCCGGTTCAGGGTTTTCCGGGAATTGTCGATCACGCCGGCCCGGATCAGGCTCACGATCCCGTCGCTGAGGAGCTCCGTATGCACGCCCAGATGCT
>JAXDCM010000150.1:0-8402 GCA_034677965.1 Syntrophales bacterium | reverse complement strand
GCCGCCGGAGATGTTCTTGAACTCGACATCGGAATGAACCGTAAGGAGCATTTCCGCAATGTCCATGAGGTTGTACGCGCCGATGTATCGCTCAACCAGCGCTCGCATTTCAGCGGAATTCATCTGCAACCTCGAAGGTATGTGGCATAACAGGTGCCTCACCGGTGCGGTGAAGCCGCATCCGTGTATGGATAGTGGTTCGACGCTCTTTATTCTTCTGTGAAATAGTCGGAGTCGATTTTCTTGACATCGTAGGTTCCCACAGTTGATACGCCTACGTTGTGGTCAATCATCATTTGAGCGAGAGTCTCACCATCGATGAGAACGATCTTGGCATCGATTCGGGATACACAGTCTTCCGCGTCTGCAGAGAATATTGATGTTGTTATAAAGAGGCCCTTCTTGGCGCGTTGCTGGGCGAGAGCACCGATGAACTTCTGGATCTCCGGTCGTCCGACAGTGTTCTCCCATCGCTTAGCTTGAATGTAAATCGCGTCAAGTCCGAGCTTGTCCTCTTTGATGATTCCGTCGATTCCGCCATCTCCTGATTTCCCGATAGCTTTGCCGGCATCTTGTCGCGTACCGCCATACCCCATCTTAACGATGACTTCGACAACAAGGCGTTCAAAGAAAGCAGGGGAGCATGCTTTGAGGCGCTGAAGAAGTTCAGCCGCCAAATCGGCACGCAGTTTTTGATACGCGCCCTCCAGCGATTCCTCGGGAGTTTTGTTGTTGAGGTCGAGCTCCCTTTCCTCTTCCTCCTGCTTTGTGTAACGCAAGGCACGGAACTCTTTGAATTCCTTGAATTGACCGAGGTAGGTCACGTCAATCCGTGTGGGATTCTTTTTAAGAACTTCCAACCCACGTTTTGTTATCTTGTGGACTCCGCGTTTTGGAGATTCAAGTAGTGATGCCTTCTTCATATAGGCGCGTGCCCAGTTCACGCGATTGTCAAACAATCCTTGCACGCCGCTCGGCAGCATCATACGGCGCTCCTCTTCTGTAAGCCCGAATTCGTTGGCAAGGGTGTCAATAGAGTTGCGGTTTGTGTGCTCTTGACCATCCGCATGGTATTTCAACAGTGGCAGCATGCAGGTCTGATAATCCGGTATTGCCATTTCATCATCCTTTCTTCATCCGTCAAACGTGTACGAAGATGAGCCGTACCCCCTTGGGCGCGGGAGATGCAATCCATTGCAGCTCCCGTGACAAAGGGAGTGGAGCCGCCGTAGGAGTGGCGGTTCCATTGATGGTTCACGTCGCCTGCGGCAAGAACCCATCAATGGGTCAGCTCGCACCCGTTCGCGTCGTCGCAGGCGGCGCGAACATAGTGTAGACCGCCGAACGGCTGCCTTTTTTTACCGCGCGGCCCAGCCGCCACAAACCGGGAACACCTGCCCCACGAAGCAATCGGCAGCTTTGCTGCAGAGGTAGGCGGCAAACTGCGCTTCTTCTCGCGCCGATACCAGGCGACCCAACGGGACCTCGCGGGCGATTCGTTCCTGGAATCTTGGATTCGCTTGAACCTCCGCCGGAAAGTAGGTGGGGTTGTCGACAAAGTTTTGGGCTATCGCATTGACCTGGACGCTGTGCGGCGCCAGTTCCACGCCGACCGCCTGCACATAAGCCAGTTGAGCGCCACGCGCCGCGCTGTAGGTGGATGCCCTTTTCATGCCGCGTAAGGAGGCGGCGCTGCCAATCACAAGGATTTTGCCCGAGCGCCTGTCGATCATGTCCGGGGCCGCGGCGCGGATCAGTCGCGGAAGCGGATCCACGAGCGCCTCGAAGACCAGCCGCCATTCGACCGCGGTGACTTCAACGGCCGGGGTAGACGGGGCCTTGAGCGCCAGGTTGGCGACCAAAACATCGATTCTGCCGGCGCCACGAACCACTCTCGCGGCTGCGCCGGGATCGGCGAGCCCTTCCGAACTGGCCACGACTTCGGCTCCTTGCTCGGTGAAAACCTCGCAAAGCACCGGGCCCATGAACTCCGTTGCCTGGGTGATCAGAACACGCTTGCCGCTCAGTACGTTCTGCATGAATCGCCTCCTGATGGGTGCGACGCGGGCGAGTGTGCCTTGCGCCGTCTATGGCGGAGTGAACATATAATGTAGACTGCCGAACGGCGGCTTTTTGTTACCGCCTTCGATGTTTTACGATTGTGCAAGATATTGACATAAGAAATGATCTCGGTCAAACAAAAAACCATGAAGAGGGACTGAAAAATCCAGGTTTCTATCCTCAGCAGCTTTTAAATGTTTCTATGAAAAATGTCTCGCGACAAGAAGGGCCTCATGTCCACGATTGGTACGCGACACCGGCCATCCTCCTGCTTCCAGCTTCAATGAGGCCGGCGGATTAGGCCCCGGAAAACGGAAGCTCTGCAGGACTTTTCCCAACGAATGGGCATCATGGCTTGTCGACTTTGCCCACAGGTCCATTCAGAATGCCGCCGATTTCGTAAAAGAATGGATGAGCCCCGTTTTTTCCGGACGGGCGCCAAAAACTCCAGAAAGGAGCCATGCCGCCCGGATTGCGAGACGGATTCCATGGCGGATAATCGACTCACATTCGCAACCTTTCCTCGGTCCCTATCCGGTGTTCCATAGGGACAGCCTGATATTGACCGACGTCTCATAATTGCGGAAGGCTTGATACCCATCCCGATCGAGCAGATAATCCCAGGAGCCGTTCCGATGCACGATGGTTCCCCCGAAACCGGTCTTGAACCGATACATTCCATAAAAGGGGTGTCCGGGATCGTCAGCGGGGGAGACCGAACCCATGTCGTAGGCCGAACAGCCCATCGCCCGCGCCTTCTTAATGGCCTCCCAATGGAGGGCATACGACCCCATCAGGTTGCGCCCCTCGTTTGCAGAAGCGCCGAACAGGTAGAGCGCCCGGCGTCCTGAAATGGCAACGATCGCCCCGGCCAGGATCTCCTGACCCCGTTTTGCCAGCAGAAAGATGATCCGAGGATCACCGGGATGGCGATCCCGCGTCGAAAAGAGGGCAGCAAAGTGGCGATAAGAACCAGCGGGGAAGCCGTTGCGTCGTGCGGTCTCCCCATAAAGACAGTAGAAGACGGGCAGCTCTTCGACAGAGGCGTTCAGCACCCGGACCTCTTTCCGTTGGGAAAGGCGGATATTGTACCGGGTCTTGGGCTTCATGGCTGCCAGGATGTCCGCTTCAGGCTGATCGAGGTCGATGATCAACGTGTCGGCCACCGTTAAATCGAGAGACGCCTTCCGTAGATTCCAGGTTCGTGTCCCGATATTCATGCGCAACTCTCGCAATTGCCGCGGGGGATGGCCGCTCCAGGATCGGCCGTCCGTCGCCTCAGCGGCGTAGGGCGAAAGCCAGGGGAGGTCATAGCGGATGAACGCAACCTTAGAATCGATGTGATTGCCGATCTCCTGGGACAAGCTTTCCAGAAACAGGCCATATTGTTCAGGCACCGGCCCCCACTCGGGACCTTGCGGAACATAGGCTATAGAGAAACCGCTTCCAAGGGAGCGAATCAGCAGCATCACATCGCCCCGTTGGCCCGTGGAAGCGTCAAAATCAAAAGCAACCGGTTTCCAGCCAAGCCGGGCCTTCACCTTGCCCCAATAACTCGTCTGAAACAGGATATCGCTCGGATGCAACGTATGGATATTTTTAGGACAAACATCTATTTTCATAGCGGTTGCATCTCCGCACTCCTTATAGCGGACAGCTTTTTTCGAGGCCTGATCAGGACAAGAAGAAGCCAAGGACAGTTATTGTGTTGTCTATCGAACCCGTTTGCCGTTGTAAATACACGTATAATGCACTATGATTACCTATCAAAAATAGGGAATGATTGTATCCTGGAGGAACGGGAACATGGAGCAAACCAGTCAGAATCTAATGGAAAAGGCCCTGCAGGAACGCGTGAAGGAATTGAACTGCTGGTACGGGATCGCACAACTCGCGGAACGCAACGTTCACTCCATGGAGGGGTTTCTGAAGTCCCTCGTGGATTTTCTCCCCCGGTCCTGGCAACACGCGGAGGTGGCCCGCGCCCGCATCGACTTTCAAGAAGCAAGCTATGCCGGTGATGATTTCCAGTGGACGCCATGGCGGCAGTCCGCCCAAATCCTGGTTGGCAACGATGTCCTGGGCAATGTCACGATTGTCTATCTGGAAGAAAGGCCCCCAACCGATGAAGGGCCCTTTCTCAAAGAGGAGAGGGCGTTGCTGGATGGAATCGCCCAGCGGATCGGAGAATTTGCGGTCCGTCTGATGGCGCAGCAAGAACTGCAGGAAAACAACAAGCAGCTCCTGCTCGAAAGAAAGGCGCTCAAGGAGGCCAATGCAGCCTTGCGCATCGTTCTTTCCAATATCGAAGAAGAAAAAAAGCGGATCTACGAAAACATGCGGCAGAACATCGACAAGGTGATCATGCCGATTCTTCACGCCTTGGCGCCCGCAGTGGCAAAAAGCAAGCAAACCTATCTGGACATCCTTCGCGCTAACCTCGAAGAGCTCACCTCCCCCTTTACCCATCGATCCTTGAATCGGTTTCATGCCCTGACCCCGACAGAAGCCAATATCTGCAATTTGATACGAAACGGTTTGCGCACCAAAGAAATAGCGGAATTGAGGGGCGTTTCTTCGGCAACGATCAACCGGCACCGTGAACACATTCGGAAAAAATTGAATATTGCAAACCGGAAGGTCAATCTGACGACCTATCTGCAATCCCAACAGGCGGTGGATGAAGCCGGTCAGAGAAACGGGATGCAATAGGGGATTGAGGCCCCCGAGGTCCGCGGCACCGGGTCGGCATAACCGTTGATCGAAACCCGGCCCTCTACAGCAGTCGGGTGGCAATAAAGAAATAGATTGCCAGACCCATAATGTCCATGACGGAAGCAATGAGAGGACTGCTCGCGACGGCCGGATCCAAACGCATGCGATGCAGGATCAGGGGCAGCAGGATGCCGAAGATGCTGGAAAAGACCACGATGCACGCCATCGTCAAAGAAACGATTGCGGCAAGAATCCAACCGCCCTGCAACAACCCCAGCAGGAGGCTGGCCGCTCCCATGGTACACCCCAGCAGGCACCCAATTATGACCTCTCGCAACAGGGCCTTCCGCCATTGGCTGCCGATCATCTCACCCTGCGCCATGGCCCGAACCATCAGGGTGGAGGACTGCGCCCCGGTGTTGCCGCCCGCGCCGATCAAAAGGGGAATGAAAGAAGCCAGGGCAATGGTAGAGGTCAGGATCTCCCTTTCCGAGGAGATCATGGCTGTGGTCAGCACGCTCACACCGAACAGGCCGGAAAGCCACAGGATTCGTTTTCCATAAAGAGAAAGGACGGACGATTCTCGAAAGCCCCCCCTCAAGGGATTGACCGCCGCGGACTTTTGGAAGTCCTCCGTCGTCTCTTCTTCAGCCACATCGAAGAGGTCATCGATGGTCACCATACCCAGCATGACACCCTTGGCGTCCACCACAGGCAGGGCAATGATGTCATATCGACGGATCCTCCGGACCCCCTCCTCACGATTGTCGAACGCCGAAACGCTGATGACCGCCTTCTCCATGATCCGGGCAATGGATTCATCCGGGTCGGCCAAGATCAGCCGCCGCAGCCCCAGGACCCCGACGAGTTTCCAGTCTCCGTCCACCACATAGATGACATTGACCGTTTCACAGTCCTTGCCCTTCCAACGGACATGAGACAAAGCCTCCCCCACAGACCATTCGGGTCGAACGGCAATGTAGTCGGGTGTCATAATACGACCGACACTCTCCACGGGATATCCCAGCAGCTGTAAGGTGGTGCGTCGCTCTTCGGGGGTCAGTAAGGTCAACAGCTTTTGGATGGCCGTCCCGGGCAGCTCTTCCAGAAAATCAGTCCGGTCGTCCGGGGTCATGCCGGCAAGAATGGTCCGGTTTTCTTCCGCGGTCAAGAATTTGAGGATGTTGTCCTTGAGCCGGCGGTCGAGGTGGGTAAATACCTTCGGCAGGAATCCCGTGGGCAGAAGGCGCAAAATGAACAGGCGCTTTTCCTCATGGATCTCCGGAATGAGATCGGCCACATCCTGTTCGGGAAATTGGACAAGCAGATCCTTGAGTCCCTGCCAGTCATGGCGGTTGAGCATCTCTTCGATCGCAGACTTGAGCGACAAGATATCCGTGGCTTGCATTCGAATCCCTCCGCATTGACTTGTGTCACTCTGCATCAAAATCACATCCTGTCCCAGCGGACTTTTGGGATCACCTACAACAGCCGAAAATTCACGATGGTTCTGAATCCGCTGATCAGGGAAGCCTGCACGATTCTTTTCTCCACCGCATACTTCGTATACCGTGCAATGAAAAATTTGATGAAGATTCCAGCAACAAAAATTATCGCGATTTGAATCATCACTGCACACGCTTCCTATGGAAAATTCTGTCACGCCGCCAGTATGGTCCGTCTCGGCCAGATAGAAATCAGCCGGCACTACCTCGGAAGCAACGAGCATACTGCGGCTCATTGCCATTCTTAAGGAAAGGCGTATCGACGGGATTCTGGCGAAAGGTTACGGAGGAATGACGCTCATGACACAAGGAGAGATGTAACGAAAGGTCGGGTCCGGATCATGAGCCCATCTATCCATAACCTGATGATTTGTCGCTGCTGTCCATTCTCTTTTCCTCTTCTGGAGTGCGATAGTTCCTGCCGGTATTTTTCCGCTTCACTCATAGGTCTTTTTCCAGGCCCTCATCTTCTTTTTTGCACCACCGTTGTCTTTCCGGGGAGTTTCGAGAGGTTGTTTGTACAGTGTGGACAAAACGGCCCGACAAGCGCTCTGATAACGTTGATCGGGAATGGAGCTGCCTAAATCGGAATAATCTATGCCTTCAGCGATCCCGACCAGTTTTTGATACACAAGCCCTCGGGGGACGGTGGCCCGAAATCGTAAGATACCGTAAGGTTTTTTTGTGACCTCTGCATCTGGGAACAACTGCTCAATATGATTGGCGAACCGGGACTGAACGACAAACAGCCCGGGACTGTTCTCGGACGCAGCAATAGTAAAGAACCCCTTGTTCGAAAAAACCCACATGATCGCCTCCGATGTCATCCAAGATGTCTTGAAGCGGATGCCTCTGAGGAAAGGATCACTACTCCCAATAGTGGCGCAGTTGCTCCCTCCTCCTTCTATGTTGCAGCCTCTTCAATGCCTTAACTTCGATTTGCCTTATTCTTTCACGGGTTAAGCCCATCATGCGGCCCACGGCCTCAAGGGTGAAGGGGCCATAATTACAGGCCACCCATGTGCAATTGAAAAACAATTCACTTTTTAACGACCATTCGCAGTCACTTTCGTTACAAATGTCGGTGATCAACAAGCCCTTCTTCTTGCATCTGAAAAACCGACTCACTCCGCTGCTCCTGAAAACCAAAATTTCGATCCATCCTGATGGGATGAGACGCTACGGGAGAGCTGTCCCCATTTCTTAAACATATCCCATGAAGATGCCGTCTTTTTGAAAGACATGCAAATTCTATTGCCACAGACAGGTCTGCAAATCTCCTACACCATGAGATCAATTGTGTAAATACGTGTATAATACCTAACAACTGCACATATTATATAGGCATTTACAAACCACCATCGCTTTTCAAAAAACCATCTGTCGGATCGTGCCGACCGCATATCCAAGGTCGTTTCCTGCCATGACAACGGCGCAGTTTTGCCCTACCATCTTGGATTGTCAGAGGGGGATTAAAACGTACAAAAGCCGTCCATGATCCTAAAACCAAGCCGAATCCCTCCTCGGTCTCGAATTCCAGGTAATTGCGAAGAACATAAAACAAAACCCTGAAGGACAATGGGACACGAGATGCCCGAATCGGGGCCGTGATGTCCCCCGGGAAAGGCGTCGCTTCATCCGCGCCGAGCAGACCGACTTGGATGGGATCAAGCGGATGTAATACGGGGTATGACGTGGACGGCGGTCGCCTTGAACGAGGCGGTGACACTTTTTCCCTCTTCCAGGCGGAGCTCTTCGAGGGACTGGCGGGTCACATAGGCCACAAGGTCAAAACCGCAATCGAGATGAACCCGGTGGAAGAGGCCGAACGGCGTGAGCTTCCGGATCGTTCCCAAAAACACATTCCGTGCGCTGGACTTTGAAAACGAGGCGTCCGCCGATAGGGTCACATGCTCCGGCCGGATGCAGCATATGACATCGTCCCCCTTTCGGACACGGCCAACCGCCTGAATCTCGCCGCCGTCCACCGCGGCGGTAAAGACCCCGTCGGAGACGTGGACGACCCGCCCCGGCAGAACCGTTTCGACTCCCACAAAACAGGCGACAAACTCGTTCACGGGCCGGTTCATCACCTCGGCCGCCGGGCCGATCTGCTCAATC
>JAXDCM010000149.1:0-8518 GCA_034677965.1 Syntrophales bacterium | reverse complement strand
ACAGCCGATCACCTGTTGTGCGAATTGGCTTTCGGGGTAAAAATAAGCGGACGCATGGTCTCCCTCAATCACCGTGATCGTTCCCCCGGGCTTCAGCACCTCCTTCAATCGCGCCAGGGCTTCAAGCGGTTGTTGCAGATGCTCCAACACGAAGCAGACGATAATGTGATCAAAACGGTTTGGCTCAAACGGCAGACTGAAAATATCCGCCAAGCGGAGGGTCACATTGGTGAGAGTTTGTTCCTCAATCGCAACTCTGGCTGCACCCATCGATGCCGGCGAAATGTCGATGGAGGTAAAATGGGACTCCGGATTCTGCCGTGCCAAGATGACGGTTTGCGCCCCGACCCCGCAGCCTGCTTCCAGGACCTGACTTCCCGCCGGATAGCGGGTGTCATAATGGAGCAGTCCGGCCAGCGTGTTGGCCTGGTCGAACAGACGCTCGTTTTCCCTGTCCGAATATCCATGAACATAGCTTGGCAAGGCTCATATTCCTCGCTTAGGAGCGCACAACACGGGAAACAGGAAACGGCCGTATGATCCGGTCATCTTCCCGCAGCGATCGAGCAGGACATGTAGATCTCCAAAGCCGCAGCCCTGCTTCAATGACCGTCCAGCCAGGCAGAATCGTCCCAGGCCTGGGGAAGCTCCACAATGGTTCCCGGAGCCGTAATCTCTTTAGCACGACCCAGGGCGCCCTTGAGAATTTCTGTCTGGTTTTCCCTGTCAAAAGGCTTGCCGGCTGTGTGCCCCAAGGGGTAGTTCACAAAAAAACTCCGGGGTGGTTTTACGAGAGCGGTGAGGTCGTAGGCTGATGAAAGGGATGTGGTGGGAATCCCGGATTCTTCGACGGCCCTGGCGATCAATCCCACGGATTGATGGCAGAGCGGTCAGGCCGGCACCAATAAGGTCAGGTCGACATTGAGTGCCTTCAGTCGTGTAATGAGGACGGGGATCATCTCGTTGATCAGCGCCGTCTTGCGGAAGATGCGACCCATAAAGGTGAAATGGACCTGCGAGAGGCCACCGATGAATCCATCAGCCGCCAGTTCCCGCATCCGCTCGATGGGAAATACGCAGTTGACGTCCTTTTCGGCGTCTGCGTGGTCGTAGTAGTCATGGCTGATCCGGAGCTCGTGTGCGTCCGTATCCGACGGGATCTCCCGGAAGGTGAGGTCGTTTTTGTCCGGTCTGAACGGGGGCTGATCCTCGTGATGGACGCCCCCGGAGCTGATCAGCGCCACACGGCTTTCGGTCAGAGATTTCGTGATGGGTGTCCAGGGAGCGGTCGTATTTTCCGTCCACTGGTACGGGGGCTGATCCGGAAACATTGTCCGGGTGACGTCGACATACTTGATGTATTTCAAGAAACGCCCCTTTCTTTGATGCGATGGTCGAATCCGTCTCTGCTCTGACGGTCCCCTGCCGGCCCGCGGCCCCCCCTCCACAGAGGACCTTGCCTATATGGTGTTGTTGAAACAGTCCCGGCCGGCGTTGGCCAGCGGACAGTGCCGACAGTCGTTATCCCGTGTGCAGTAGTTCCAACGGTCGCTGTTTGGGGCCAGGCCGTTGAGCCCATCCTGATAGCCGTGCGCCTTATCCTGTTGGGCCTCGTCGTCTATCCGCGATAACCATTTGGCGTCTTCCCCGGCAGTTTCGGGGGATTCCCCCTGGAAAAGTCGGCGGAGTCCCCTGACATATCCGTTGAAGTAGTCGGACGTATCGGAAACTCTTTTTCTTGCGTATGCCTGCCGCATCAACGAGTCGAAACTCTTCCTTCCCATGTATTCCCTCTTTTCAAAGCGGACGTCATGACTTCAGGAAATTTTCGCAGCCAAATGTCGAGACCGATGGGTGTGGATCGCATACTCACACCTGTGGCCCGTTTTGTCAATACCGTTTCGGGGATGCATAGATTACGGGAAAACAGTTGGGTGTTTTTGTCCTTGACATTCTATTTAGGGTAGTGAGCATGAATAAACCCCTGTGCCAGACAGGGTACAAGACTCGATTCAATCTAAAGAATTCTTGACAAAGGCAAAACGGATCGTGAGCCATACCTCGATTGGCGGTTTGTGTGATGTGATTGTCATCGGCAGCGGCCCCGCAGGGGCGTCAGCAGCTCTTTCCCTGGCCACAGCGGGTGTCCGGGTAGTCGTTCTTGAGAGGGCATCCCTGCCGCGGTATAAAGCCTGCGGCGGCGGGGTGGTGAAAAGGGCCCTCCGGCTTCTGCCCACCGGCATTCGCGACATGATCGATCGCAATTGCTGTGTTGCCGAGATGAACCTTCTCGATGCCGGTCTCCGTTTCGAAACGAAACGGCAGGATCCGATCATCTCGATGACCATGCGAGGGGAGTTCGATTTCAGACTGGTGTCCGCGGCCGAACGGGCCGGGGCATGCATCAGACCATCCTGCACAGTCCTGGAGGTTTTCCCGGAAGGAGAAGGGCTCAAAGTGATCACCTCGCACGGAACGCTTACCGCCCGATTTGTGATCGCCGCAGACGGAGCCGGGGGATGGGTGTCCCGCAGGGCGTTTCGGCAGGATCTTCGTCGTTTCATTCCCGCGCTCGAATACGAGGTTTTCGTCGACGACAATCTATTTGAACGGTTTTCACGGGCTGCGAGGTTCGACTTTGGAGTGGTTCCCTATGGATACGGTTGGGTTTTTCCGAAGAAGGATCATTTGTCGATAGGCTTCCTGACGACAAGGGGGGGGTGCGTAAATTTAAACAAAACATTTAACTCCTATTTGTATACTCTTGGAATTAAATCGTATATACGAATAGAGCGCCACGGTTGGCTGATCCCGATTGCCCTTCGTGGAAAGACTTTCTCTGCCGGTCGCATTTTACTGGCCGGTGATGCGGCCGGATTGGCTGATCCCGTGAGCTTCGAGGGAATAACGTTCGCAATACGGAGCGGCCAGATCGCCGCCCGATCGTTGATTGACGCAAATCTGCGGGCGCAGCAGGTCGGTGAGACATACCAATCGGAGATTGCGGCCGAGATCCTTCCTGAACTTGACACCGCAAGGCGCCTGGCAACCATTCTTTACAATTTTCCGAAACTGCGCGCGACACTCTTTAAACGTTACGGACAGATGTTTTGTGAAGGAGTCACCGATATTATGACCGGAGACCGGACCTATCGAGAGATGGTCCATAATCCGATAAACTATTTGAGGCTTTTGAAGTTGAGGGGTTCGTGAAGCGCAGAAGTCCGCACAGAATTTCCAAAAGACTCTCCTCCAAGAGTTGTCGCTATGGAAAAGAAAGCGTTTCCAATTTCATAGTTCTGGCAGAAGGAACACGGAAGGTTGCAGGAGCTGAAGAAGATCGTTCCGGAGCCGGCGGATCCCACCAATGGCGCTTCTTCACCGAAGTGGGGATGAAAAGCGGCCACTCTGGCCCGGATGCCGGTCCGGCAAAATCCCGTTTCCCCGCTCAGCCGGTCCATGCGGCACTCCCGGGGGCACAGTCGGCAGTTTTTCAGCAGATCCACGGCCTGACAAACCCCTGCCGTCAGCTCTCCTTTCGTGATAAGCTTCAGATAGGAGGGTTCTCTGTGCTCTACAGTCATCGCCTTGCTTGAAGATTTCCCTATCAAGGTCGTTTCCCGGGATCTCCACGGAACGCCGCCATCGCCTCTTCCGTCAGGAGATGCCGGGCGCCTTTGTATTTTGGAGAGAAGTGGAAGGGGATCAATCGTTTCACATGAGCCTGTTTTGCCAGCGTTCCCGCCTGTCGGGCGGTGAGGTGATACTTTCTGGCAGCCGTTCCCTGATCCTCCTGAAGGAAGGTCGTTTCAATGAATAGAAGATCGGCATGATCGGCGAGTTCAAGTATCGCGTTGCAATTTTCAGGGCTGTGGACTGCGTCGGTGACATAAACAACCTGAAGTCCCGGGCTGACCTTTACCGCCCGTTTCAGCGTTTTCAAGGGACGCCACGTATCCCGGGGATCGCTTGGAGGATTCCCGGAGCAGATCCGCACAGGCGTATCGTCTCCGTCTCCGTTTAAGAGATGTGCTTTCAAGGCCATCAGCCAGGCGCCCGTGGGCAGGTCCATTTCCTTCAGGACGGTCTTCAGGATGTTGAAACGCTGACGTTCATCGAAGCGAAAGGCAAGGCAGGGAATGAGATGGTCGAGAAAGATGCCCCTCACGGTAAAGAACTGCGTCTCCAGCAGAACGCCGTCGAAACCCTCGTCTTCCATCATGGTCTCCGGCCGGAAAGCCGTCCGACAACGGTAGCGTTTCATGATCCGGGTGTCCGGACGGACCTCCGTTGCGATGACCGCGAAATCGTTCGTGTAGTTTTCCACCAGATTCCATGTATAGGCCGCCAGTTTGTTTTCCAACTGATTGAGGAAACCGGGCGGACCGAACAGACGGAGGTGCTTGTCCCGGCCAAGGCACAGCCGGAGCAGATGGTCAAAACCGATGAAATGATCCATGTGGGTGTGGGACACAAAGATGGAATCGATTTTCAGGAGTCTTCGAGGCGGCAGGAGATGCAAATCGCCGATATCGAAAAGAACCGCCTCCCGGCGGTACTTGCATTCAATGTAGACGCCGGGGTCTCCGAAAGGATCGTTGATCAGGGACGCACTGTACATCACTATACCATCTCCGGCATCAGCGCCCATTGGATGTTCCACGGACCGTTCTTTTCCATCCGATCCAGACAGACGATCCCACCCGTCTGGAACTTGACGAGGGGTGTATCCGGGGATCCGGCGACCAAGCAGGAGGCGAGCCTCTCCAGGAAGGGGAGATGTCCGACCATCATCAGATTCAGAGACGGATCGAGCTCAGGCATGATTTTCGTGATATCGTCGTAGGGTAGGAGCCCTTTGATTTCTTTGACCCCGCCTGTAGGTTTCAAATAGTTTGAAAAAATGTCTGCCGTCTCCCTGGCCCTGGTCCTGGTGCTGTGAAGGACCTGCGAGACCGGAACATTCAGTGATGCCGCCATTTGGGCCATGTCGGCAACGATGGCCTTTCCCCGTTCCGTTAAAGAACGGTCCGGATCGACGGTTTCCGAATACGCTTCTCCATGTCGGACAAGATACAGAGGCATCAGGGTCTCCCAGGGGCAATGATTGTAATCTATACGAAAATTAATATTGGTTTACAAGCAATCGCTTGGAGGTCATGGAGAGGATCATGAAGCACGCCCGTCTCAAGACGCCGCGACGGTTGCCACATTGAAATATTTGACCGGAGGGGTGGAGGTTTTGGTGAATGTCAAATGGCGTTGACGCATCCAATCCTCCCTGTTATATTGCACTTCCTAAATCTGATTGCACACAAGCCCTGTTTCCAGAGAGGAGGAAACGATGCAAAGAACGACAAAACGTTCCCTGGATCAACTGGTCGGAGAACAAATTGCCCGTTGGCAACAGCGGGGAATGGAGCAGAAGAAGGCCGGCAGCAACCGACATATTCCCTGCATCACCGTATCGCGGGATCCCGGGAGCGGTGGCGCCCTGGTGGCTCGCCAACTGGCAAAAGATCTTGAAATGGATCTCATCGGTGTCCAAATCATCAAGCAGGTCGCTGAGCGGGCCGATGTGAGCGAGAAGGTGATCCAGTCTCTGGACAATAAGGGGGTCCGATTGCTGGACTCCTGGATGGATTCCCTGTTCCAGACTCGTCATATTTCACCGGATGAATACCTCTACCACCTCAGCAAGGTCGTGGGCACCATCGGCAAACAGGGCAACGCGATCATCATGGGTCGGGGAGGCCAATTTTTACTGCCGCCTGAAGAAAATTTCCGCGTTCGCATCACTGCCCTCCGGGAAACGCAGATCCGAAACATTATGCAGAGCAAAAAGTTCGATCAAACGACTGCGGAGAGCTATGTCTCAAAGACGGCAGCGGATCGGGATGCCTTCCATCGCAAGTATTTTACCGCCGATTGGAAGGATGCCGTCCATTACGATCTGATCATCAATACGAGTTACCTGGGCATTAAAGGCGCCGTGGCGGGGATTGAAGCCGCTTTTGCGGTGTGGAAGGATGTCCCGCACAAATCCAAATAGCGTTCCGAATGGGGGCGGGGGACTCTCGGCCGATCAGAACTCGCTTCCCCTCAGGACCTCTTCCGCCGAACGCCCGACAATCCGTTCGTACAGTTCGGGATCCGTGTCTCCCTCCGTGCCGATGGTCAGTATCGTCGATCGGGCGTCGAGACCGACGCGGCGGCGAGTCTCGGCGTTGCCGGCGCAGGCAATCAGTCCCGCCAACCCCGCCACGCCGGATTCGCCTCCGACAAGCGGACGGTCGCCGCCGCATCCCCATGCCAACAGCCGCATCGTTTCCACGGCGGCGGCGTCCGGGATCGTCACAAAGAAGTGCGCGCCGGTTTCGAGAATGCGCCACGCCAATAGGGAGGCCTCACCGCAGGCCAATCCCGCCATGATCGTCGCCAGTTCTCCCCGGATGGTTCGGAGGGAGCCGGATTTTGCGCTTTCGAACAGGCAGGCGGCTTTCTCCGCCTCGACCGTCGCGATGTGCGGGCGTGTTCTGCCGAACCGTTCCCAGAAATAGGCGCAGACTGCCGCTGCCAACCCCCCCACTCCTGCCTGGACGAAAACATGGGTCGGCAGTCCCTCCTTCCAGCATTTTGCCTCTTCTTCGAGAATGACCGAATACCCCTGCATCACGTCCCGCGGAATGGTCGTATAACCGGGAAAGGAGGTGTCCGACACCAGGTGCCAGCCATGCCGATTTGCCTGCTCGAAGGAGACCCGTACCGCATCGTCGTAGTTGCCGGACGTTCTTTCGACACGGGCGCCGAGATCGGAGATGGCTTTGGCCCTTGCATCACTCACGCGGGAATGAACGAAAATGACGCAGCGGCATCCAAAGGTGTGCGCTCCCCACGCGACCGAGCGGCCGTGGTTGCCGTCCGTGGCGCAGGTCACCGTGATGCCTGCAACGATTTCTTCAAAACGGCGCTCCGCGATATCCGTAGCCGAGACGTCTCTGCCGAGTTCCTCCGATACGATCCGCTTCAGAAGCCGCGAAACCGCATAGGCGCCCCCCAGCGCCTTGAAGCTTTTCAATCCGAACCGGCGGGATTCGTCCTTGTACAGGATGCGCTTCACGTCCAATTCCCGGGCCATCCCGGGCAAATCGATCAAAGGGGTCGGCCGGTAACCCGGCCAGCAGGCGATCGTGCTTGTTGCCTCCCGCCCGGCATCGAGGTTGAGGATCTCTCTTCGCGTTGTACCGTAGGGCTCATCCATGCTCGCACGGTGGTTCATTACAATTTCCGGGCCGGGAAACGGCAATAAAGGGGTCATGGGGATCGCCTTTCCTGTTCGGTGGAAATCGGTTTTGGGCCAACAATTGCCTGTCCCATTTTTGGATCCGGGATCGTTTCCTTTATAGCCTGTTTTGTGGCCAGGCTGTTCAATGAACATCGGAATCGCTGCAGCCTAAGTGTCGAAATGATTTCCTTGGATTTGTCGAGCGCGGTCACTCCACCGGAAAATTGAAGTAGGTGTCGGGATAGGGCTCGTTCCGCAGCGTAAAGTGCCACCACTCCTAATCATAATGGTTAAAGCCATGCTTGTCCATCAGCGTTTTGAGCAGGAGCCGGTTCACGCGCTGTTGCACCCCGACATTTCCATTTTCCGGATGGGAAAGCTCGTGAAAACAATCGAACCCGGTCCCCATATCGATACCGCCGTCCATGAACCGCTCCGCTGCCGGCCTGAAACAGGCCTGAAGCGGTTGTCCCGGGACATATTGCTCCTGTGCCTGCGCCGGGATGGGAACGATGGTCAGATCGACCGTGCTTCCCCGGGAATGGCTCGATTTTTCAGCGACATACCCATCACGGAAAAGGTCACTTTTGTCCAGCGTCGGATAGAATTCTTCCCTGGTTTTGGTGTTGCCGATATCCTTGGCCCACCGAACAAAATGATCCACCGCCTGCTGCGGTCGATAACAGTCATAGATCATCAGCGAGAGTGAAAACGGCCGCAGTTCCGCCTGAATCCTGGCCAGGGCTTCAGCGGCGGGGGCGGTGAGGATGCATTTGGGGGCGAGGTATCCGTCCACCCGGGTTCCGAGAAAATTATGATCGCCGAAGTAGCGAATGTCCAGAACCGCCGATGGGACTGCCTTTTCCAAGTCCACAAAATTCTCCGGCCGCGTGTTTCCAGACAGTCCGGGTTGACCGTAAAAAAGTATCATTGTCAACGCCAGAATTCCGACCTTTCCGAATTTTGCCTTCACGAGTTCCTCCGCATCTTTGTAAAGTTCTTTCCTAAGTCATTTCATGCGGGTGATTTTTGCCGCCCGCTGAACATAAAAAATGGTTGCCCTCACATATGGACGGAGGCAACCATTTTGCGAACCTGTGATGCATGGCAGAACTATTTTTTCTTCGGCGCTTCCTTTTTGGCCTCTTTCGGTTCGGCTTTTTTGGCCTCTTTTGCCTCGGCCTTTTTGGCCTCCTTCACTTCGACCGCGGCCGCCTTCATCGTATATTCGAT
>JAXDCM010000148.1:0-6957 GCA_034677965.1 Syntrophales bacterium | reverse complement strand
GATCAATCTGTCATTTTCCACCACTTTCATGCTAATATTATCTATAATGTGGTGGAAAATTGCAAGCAGAAAAATGACTCATTCGGGGTCAAATCGGATCAATTAAGTCATTGAACGTGCCAACCGGCCGGTATTCCACATCGGCGAATTCCCGGAAATGGGCCGTCCCGCACTTGAGCTTCATATCTTCCTTTCTTCGCAGATCATCGCTCTCCAGAGAAGCCTTTGTCTCGGCCACGAAATAGATTTTTCGATCCCTTTTCAAGACCAGGGCCCAGTCGGGGTTGTAATCGCCTATCGGCGTCGGGATCGTGAATTTCGGCGGCAGCTTGAAGTAAAACTCGACGCGGTCGTCGTTATCGCAATCCTTCGCGAACTGCCTCTCCACACCGGAATCCGTCTGGATGTAGTTGTATAAGGTCTTGTCCGGTTTGGCCACCTCGACCAGTCCCGACAGGTACGTCTCGATTTCCGCCTCTTCAAAGATCCGCATCTCATAGGTCTGGCCGTTGATCGTCTCATACTTGATGCCGTCGATCATCAGCGCATTCAGGACGCCTTTGATGATCGAGACGACCCGATCGAGAAAAGCCTGGGGATTGATCAGCAGTTCGTCGAGTTTCCCCGACTTCAACAGAATCTGCAGGATTGTCTGCTTGGTCAGGGCGACTTTTCCCTGGATATAACCAAAAACATCCGGAATCTCAAAATGGATGTCCTTCAGGGCGATCTTTTCGAGGCCGTGCTGACGGGGCGCTACCCCCTTTTCGCTGATGGCCAGATCCGCCTTGGAAATCTCCAGAACGGGATAAGAGACGCGGGGCAATTCCCGGATCGCCCGGCTTGTCTTCTCGATCAACTCCTCCGGGCGGTACTCCACCCGGTAAACCGTCTTGGTCCTGATCCGGTTCCAGAGATCGAGAAAACGTTGGTCCAGCTCGTAGCCTTTTCGCAGGCGCACTTGCCGTTTTTCCCGGTTGTCCCTGATGCGCCCGGTGAACTGAACGCCGCATTCGTCTTCAATCTCGTTCTGCAACTGCCTTGCGAAATCCTCGTAACTCTCATTGGCGACGACGGTCAGGACATTGATATTTTTATCGACAATCCGGACGCCGTCGTGATTCACGGGGAGGCGCAGCCCCCGACCGATCTCCTGCCTCTTTTTCATGTCCGACCGGGTTTCGTTCAAGGTGCAGATCTGAAAGACGTTCGGGTTGTCCCAGCCCTCCCGGAGGGCGGAATGGCTGAAGATGAACCGCAGGGGCTCGTCCGGATCGAGGAGGCGCTCCTTATCCTTCATGATCAGTTGGAAGACGTCGTCGTCCTCCTTGGACTCTCCCGAGGAATCCCGGAATGCCCCCTTCTTGTCCTGAGCGAAATACCCATTGTGGACCTGTTCGACGCTGAAGGGATAGGCCCCGTTTTCAGGATGGCCGGCCGTCAGGGCGCGAAAGGCTTCCTCGAACCAAAGGGCGAACTTTCCCTTGGCCGCTGCGCCGTTCTCGTCCAGGGCGCGGTAATTTGCCACCCTGTCGATAAAAAACAGTGACAACACTTTGATCCCCTGCCCCTTCAACTGCCGCTCCTTGTGCAGATGGGTTTCCACGGTCTCCCTGATCTGCCGCTTCATGACCTCATCCGTGAGCCCCCCTTGCGCGCTTCCCTCATAGACCCGGATGCCGTTGGAAAACTCGACATACCCCTCGCGGGCATCCATTGCGTTGAGAATGAAACGATCCCGGTAGATTTCGCGCAGGTTGGAGCGTTCGTAGAGATCATCCCCGACACGCAACTTGAACGTCTTTTTTACGACGCCGTTCCGTTCGTTGACGAAAAGACTTACCTTTGCAGAAATACTCTTTTTCCCCAGGGAAAATCCCTCAAGGCCGACATAGGCGGCGTTGTTGTCGTCCCGGGAGATGACGGACGTCACGCCAATCTGCTTGACCAGGCCCAGATCGTAGGCCGTGACGGGATTGAGGCTATAGAGCAGATTATAGAGGTTCCTATGGGTGGCCGAATAGCGTAAGGTGCAGCAGGGGTTCAGGTTGGCGATCGCCTCGCGGCGCCGATCCGTCTCCATGTTCTGGGGCTCGTCCATGATCACGACGGGATGGACGGCCTGGATGTATTCGATGGGTCGCACACCGGTTTCCCGGATCTGGTTGATGACGTTCTGATCCTTGGCAAAGCTGTCGATATTGATCACCAGGATCTGGATGGCGTTGCTGACGGCAAAATTCCGTAAGCCGGACAGTTTCGCCGATGAATAGACCTGATAATGAAGCGGGGGATGGTTGAAATCGCTCTGAAAGTGTTCGCGCGTGATTTCCAGGTTTTTCAGGACGCCTTCCCGCATGGCGATGCTGGGCACGACAATGACGAATTTCCGAAAACTGTATTTTTGATAAAGTTCATAAATGGTCCGCAGATAGACATAGGTTTTCCCCGTTCCAGTCTCCATCTCCACCGTAAAATTCATGATCGTCGGGGCTTCGGGGTGATCCGGGCAGACGACCGCCTGCCGGCCGTCGTCCTGGAAAGATCGGCCGCAACGGGGACAGATGACCTTCAGGGCGTCCGCCGCCGCAATGCCGTTGCCCTGCTGGATGTTCCGGAGATTCACCAGAATCTGCGACCGAGGGATCGACAGGATGTTGCCGACGCCCCTATCCATCGTCGTTTGAGCGCCGTAGGGGTTGGGACGGCCGGATGACGCCGTAAAAGAAATCTCGAAATCGCCTTGCGAGAGCGGCTGGCCCTCGAACAGGCCCACCGCCGACCGGATGGCCTGAAGCTGTTGCTCCTGATTGCGGTCGAATTGCAGTTTCATCGTTTAGAGGCTCTTGAAATCGATGCCGGCATCCCGTAGTTGCAGGGCCGCGTTGGTTTTCAAAGGATCGTTCCCGCCGAACAGGCTGTCCGGACAGATGAACGCCAGGGGTTTCATCCGCACAATGGCGGCGATGGTTTCGGCGCTGACGCCGTTCAGGGCGATGGCCAGTTTGCCTTCCTCCACGACATGCACGGGGTGACCGCCCAGATCTTTTTCTTCGACCTTCGCGGAGAGGGGATAACCCGCCTTGAGGAGGATCTCCCAAAGTTGATTTTCCCTTTCCGCATGCGGCTTGACGTTATCCAGAGACATCTCCAGTTGCGTCGCTAATTGTTCGGGCGTCCGGATGTCGCTGCGCCAGATGCGGAAGTTGGACGGGCGAAGTTTGAAGACCTTGAAGCCGAGATCGGGCTTTTCTGCTAGCGCAAGTTTCTCCTCCCGGTCTTTCTTCATTTTTGCGATTACCCGGCGAATGCGTTCCTTGCCGATGTCGGCGATGGTCCTGTAGCCCGCCTTGAAGGCCTCGCTGTTTTCATCCGTTTTTTCGGGAAGCTGGATCATGATGAAACGGCGGTTGCCGCCGTCCTCCCGGTTCAGGTCGAGGACAGCATGGGCGGTGGGACAGGATCCGGCGAAGAAATCAAGAACAATATCTTGATCTTCAGAATTCGTCCCTTGGATGACTAAGGCTTTTATTAATATCGACGGTTTTGGAAATTCAAATGCCCGAAATCGAAATATATTTTCTATTTCCTGCGTACCGTCTCTTGTGAAGATCTTTTCTCCTATAATGGATGAAAAACCAGTGTGCTCATTTTTTAGTTCAGAGAGAAAGACTTTTCTTCGTGGCCTTCCATCGGGCGATGATGGCCAAATAATTTTTTCTTCAGCAATGAGCTGATTCATTCGTTTCTTGTCATATCGCCATCCGAATTTCGGCCTACCATAATTAATACCCGTCTTGGGATTGATCAAATCATAGTGGCAGTTCGGTCTCTGATCTGCTGGTAACAAGCCAACCATATTACTGCTAGTCCAAGGGCCCTTTGGATCATTATCAGGATTTGAATAAAGACCTGGCTTTCTTTCACTCCCTTTTATTTGCCTACCGTAGCAAAGTACATATTCATGGTCTATTGAAGTGCCTGTTATATTTCGATTATCCTTGTTTTGCCTGCTCTTCCAAATGAATTGCGAAATGAAATTTTCTTCACCGAAAATCTCGTCCATGAGGTGTCGCAGGTTATGGACCTCGTGATCATCGATATGGACGAAGATCACACCGTCTTCCCGCAAGAGATTCCGGGCGAGGTAGAGGCGGGGGTACATCATGCCGAGCCAGTTCGAGTGAAAATGGCCGCTCTCCCTGGCGTTCTTTCGGAACAGGTCGTCCTTGTTGAGATAACCTTGATCGTCCACCTCGTTGATCCTTTTGAGATAGGCCTCTTTCCTTTCGGCGAAGTTGTCCGGATAGACGAAGCTATCGTTGCCGGTATTGTAAGGCACATCAATGACGATGACCTTGACCTTCCCAAAATATGCCTTCTGGAGAACCTTCAGGACCTCAAGATTTTCCCCTTCAATGAAGATATGCTCCGTCTCATCGAAGTCGACGCTTTCCTCGCGCGACGGGACCAGCGTCGCCGTAGTGGGCTCCTGGATCGTGCGGAAGACCTCAGACTTGCCCGGCCAGCTCAGACCGTATCGCTCCTGGCCGACGACGAGGCTTTCGCCAAGCGCCTGTCGCAGCCGATCCCAGTCCAGCTTCCCGTCTGTGACGGCTTCGGGAAAAATATCCCTGAGACGACCGATCTTTTCCTGTGCGACATCCAGAGATTTTCCGTCCATATTATCCATCCTTCTTATTCGGCTTTTCTATCATGGGGACTGGTAAGTTCAGACGAGCATTCCCGCAGCGGAGGTTACGCGCAATCCGTAGCGGCCAACCTTAAGCTCACATACACCGAGCAGGAACATTTTGCCACAAATGCGTTCGCCGTTGATAAAGGTCCCACCGGTGCTGTCCAGGTCGTAGATCCAAACATCATCGGGATAATTGACGATAACGCAATGTCTCCTGCTGACGGAATGATCGGGAGTGGAAATCATATTGGCGGAATTCCGTCCGATGGTGATGATCGTCTGCGAATAATCCCGCTGCTCTTTTCCTGAAAACCCTATGGAAACGGCATTGATTCGGGTCCGGCTTTTCTTCTTGCCGAACCGAAAGTCCTGAAACAGCAGTTTTGACGTCAGAGATACATTGTTCTTCTCGTCCCATGATTTGGGATCTTCATCGATGACTGCAAGATTGTATTGGAGGAATGCATTGTCGCTCTTGCGCAGATCTTTTTCTTCAAAAATATCTTCCGGTTTTTCACCTGACAGGACACGGCAGAGAAGGTAATTGTTGAAAAAGCAATCCGCATCCGAGAGGTTTTGACTGGCCAAATCCGCGCCCAATTCATATCGACCCGTTTCATAGTAACACTGTAAAAGTAAATTTTGCGCCTCTTTATCCAATGGATTCCTGTGGAGGTGATCGTTCAGCAACGAAAGGGCGATGGAAAATTTCCCCATCTCCAGATTGACCCATCCCAACTCTTTCTGGATATTGGCGCGGGGGTTCAACCGGAGGGCTTGGTCCAAATGAGCTTTTGCCTTATCAAGACGTTTCTGCTTTATGAACAGCCTTCCCGCCGTAATGTTGGCGGGGACGGAACCTGGACATTTTTCCAGCGCATATCGGATAATCTTTTCCGCCCTGATCCACTTCTTGGCTCCAATTAGCTTTTCGACAGCAATGGCCTGTTTATGGGCATCCATCCGCTGACGATCAATAACCAACGGAGCGGTCTTTGACATCAATGCTTCTCTAAATTCCGTCATCGTCTGGAAACGTAGTTCCGGCGTGGCATGCGTCGCCTTCAAGAGGATCTCCTGAACCCAGCTCGGTAGGTCGGACGGAATGAAATCGCCCCGCAATTTTACCAAAAGGAGTTCATTGGGGGCCAGACCGAATAGTGGGTTGCGACCGAGTATCAATTCAAGCAGCGTGATTCCCAAGGCATAAATATCGATCCGTCGATCTCGGATAGAGACATCGCTTTCTGTAAACAGTTCCGGTGCCATATAGGGCAAGGTCCCAATGTTCCGGTTGGCGACGCCGAAATCGCCGACCTTCAAATGACCATCTTGGGAACACAGCAGATTATCCGGTTTGATATCGTGGTGCACGATGTCTCTGTTATGGACAAAATCGAAGACAGCCGCCAAACGGACACCCCACTGGAAAACAAGATTGGGTTCCAATCCATTTCCGCGGCGGATTCTGTTCCTCAGACTGCCTCCCGCGCAATACTCCATCACCAAATGAAGCCTGCCGTTGCTCTGAAAATGGTGATGGAAGGTAACAATCGATGGATTCTGGAGGTTTGCCAAGAACGTCATTTCGTCCAAGAGAATATTCTGTCGTTCCTGATCTTGATCTTTGAGGACCTTGATCGCTACAAAACGGTCTGGGATGGCAATGTCTTCGGCAAGCAGGACGCGACCAAAGCCGCCCTCGCCAAGTTCGCGAACCACTTTATATTTCCCATCCAAGAGCTGATCGAAATCCGACATGCGATTTGTCCTCATGAATTTTCGTCATGGGGAAATCCGGTGATAGAAACAACCTCCGTGATCAGGATACGACCGTCTCCACCGACAGAGGGGGACCGGATATTACTTTCCGACCACCCCGATCCGGGAGAGGGCCTCGGCGAGATACGCCTCCAGTTCCGCCTCGGTCAGCAGTTCCGGCGCCGTGTCCGGCACGCCGTGATAGAAGATCGTCAGCGCCGGCCGTCCCTGCTCCATGGATTCCCGGTCCGCGTAGAAATGGAGCCACCGCTCCGTCTTGTCCCGGAAAGCGGTCCGGACGATCTTCAGCGTCTGGACCGTTCCGAGGGTCTCGCCTTTCGTGACCCATTCCCTCTCCTTCGAGAACGGATCGACCGCCTCGACGCGGTAGAAGCGGATTTCCGGGGCCGCGGCCCGGTCATGCAGGATCCGGATGTGGACAAGGGAGGTCTCCTCGGATCCGCCCTTCAGGATCGCCCACAGGATCGTGATCCCCT
>JAXDCM010000147.1:0-61561 GCA_034677965.1 Syntrophales bacterium | reverse complement strand
CGATCGAGCCGGCACACCTTCGGGATCATCGAGGAAGCCAAGGATTTCACCGTTACGGTGCCGACGGGGGACATGCATAAAGAAATCGCCTATTGCGGATCCAGTTCCGGCAGGGATGTGGACAAGTACAAGATCTGTTCTCTGGAAACAACCAAAGGCCGTCAGGTTGCCTCACCGATCATCAAAACGGCGGGACGCCATTACGAGTGCAGAATCGTCTACAGGTCTGCCATGGATCCGGCCCGGTTTGACAGGGATTATGATTCGGCCATTTATCCGAAAAAGGACTATCATACCCTATACTTTGGTGAAATCGTGGGCTGCTACGAGACGGACTGAATTCAACCGATCCGTGAAACAGAATATCCGGGACGGCCGTGGTTTTACCGATGAGAGGATGCGGCCGGTTTTATTTTCATGATGAGGAAAATGGTGATCCCCGATATCGCGGAAAGCCCGTACCAAACCGGATCGTAACTGCCCAGCGTATCAAACACCCATCCGGCGAGAGTGGGGCCGATAATACCCCCGATAGATCCGAGCCCAAGCATCACGCCGAGTATCTTCCCGAAGGAAGCCGTTCCAAAATATTGTTGCAGAATTGCCCCCCGTAGAACCATCCCCCCGCCGAAACCGGGTGCAAAGAGAACGACAAAAAGAATCAGGACCCAGAAAGATTCGACGTAGCAGAAGGCAAATACCCCCACACTCATGAAGAAAAAGGTGGTTGCCCAGACAATTCGTTTATCAAAGCGGTCACCCCACAGGCCAAATCCCAGTCTGCCGACAATGCTTACCAAGGGCAACGCTGCCGCAACGGCGCCGGATGCCGTCCTCGACATTCCTATAATGCTGAGGTAGGGCATGAGGTGGGTAATTACGGCGTTCACCGCCATGAGTCGAACCATTTCGGCAATAATGAGGTACAGGAAAGACCTCTGCTTGATTATTTCAAGAAAAGGACTCTTCGTTTTCTCTGGACCATTCTTCCTGTCGGAGGTTCCAGGCAATTCTTTGATCAATCCATTCGGAGACCGCCCAAGTTCTTCCGGACGGTTCCGCACAATGAGGGACAAGGGGACGCCTAAAACCAACATGCCCACTCCCAGAATGATCAGGGTCGATCGCCAACCGAATGCGTCCGTCAGGAAAACAATGAGGGGAAGGATCAATCCGCCGGCCCCGAAGCCGCATGCCGCGATGCCCAGCGCCAAACTCACATTTTTCTGAAACCAAATGGCCACGGCGGTCATTGTGACCACGGTCGCACATCCGCCTGCGCCAAAGGCAATGAGCAGGATACACAGATAAAACATCAGCAAGGATTGAATGAAGCTCAGAGAAATAAGACCAATGCCGATAATGATCGTCCCGCCGAGGAGCAGCTTTCTTGAACCGAATCGGTCAACGAGGAATCCCACGATGGGCGCAAAAATGCCCATTTCGAGCCCACGAAGGCTGGTCGCAAGCGAGATTTGCGTGTAGCTCCAATTGAACTCACGTTGAATGGGTTCGAAGAAGGCGGTGAAGCCGAAGAAGTTAATGCCACCCACACAGAGATTGATGATGAAGCATGCAACAACGATCCACCATCCATAATATAGGTTCTTAAACATGAAGACCCGCAAAATAAAATCTCCCCTCTGAGTCCGAAGGGGATAAAGAATGCCGCGCTAACATTTCAGACCTATTTTCTTTTCGGAATCGATGTATAGGAGATCCATCATTCCATGTCAATCAATTCTCTTTTTTAAGTTATTTGACGTGTTCAACAAAAAATCGTAGCATTAATACAATCACGCTTTTATGGAGGTACCCCGATGGAATTATCAGAGGTTATCACTTCACGGAGGAGTATTCGTAAATTCAAGGAGGGGGATATTTCGGCTGATACTATCCTCCAGCTTATGGAGGCTGCCCGGTGTGCCCCTTCGGGATCAAACCTGCAACCTGCCCGCTTCATCATCGCTCAATCAGCCGCCGCCAAGGAGACCCTCGGCCGATCAACGCCCTACAAGTTTATTATCAATGCACCTGTTGTTTTCGTGTGTTGCGCCGACTTATCGGTCATCACAACAAGAGAGCGCCGTATTGGAGAACTGGTGAAAGAAGGCGCCTTTGAAGGGATTGATATCGATAAGAACCATCCCACAATGACAAACAGCCCTATGGACGAAGAGGCAGTCCAGGCTTATCTTTCCTTGAATGTGGCGATTGCCATAGAGCACATCGTTCTGAAGGCCGTTGATCTGGGCCTTGGAAGCTGCTGGATTGGAAGGTTTGATCGCAATCAAGTCAAGGAGTCTCTGGCGTTGGACGATAACATCTTCCCGGTAATGCTTTTGCCTGTGGGGTATCCTGATCAGTCGCCCAATGCGCGACCTCGGATTGCTTTGGACAAATTGGTGCTAAAAACCATCTAACCTTCGAAAACGGGTTTGCAGAGCCGATTGTATTTTTCTTCCGATTCGGCATTCAGGCTTACGGATACGGCATCAAGACCTGCTGTTTTCAGTTCAGTGACAACGTCCCTGCCGGGGTACATCCGTGCCGCGCGGCCGTTGGTGTCCAGCCGGACATGCAATCCCTTTCGCCGTCCTTTACTGCCCCCGAGGGCGATTTGAGAAGAACAGAGCCTCGTGCCGATTTCGAAGCGTTCAAGCTGGGTGATCCTTGCAGCGCCGGCTGGATATTCTGATTGCTTGTCGGGTGTGAAAACATCCGCATTTCCACCTAACGGTTGAGAGTCACTTTTTAAGGCAAAGAAAAAGGGTTAGATTTTCCGTCTAACCCATAGATTTTATTTGGCGTCCCCACGGGGAGTCGAACCCCGGTTACCGGCGTGAAAGGCCGGTGTCCTAGGCCACTAGACGATGGGGACGTTTGTTGCGCATCGATTCAAAAAAACGGGTCCCAAATGCAGGCCCGCGTTTCCCGAAAGGGAAGGCCTTATATAATGGGGACGCGGGGATGTCAAGCGGCAAAACCAAAACTCGGAGAATCGGGCCGGGAACGCGGTCAGTCGAACACGACAGGTTCACGAAGGATTGCCTCCCGCGCCTTCCAGGCGAGTGCCGCCGTTTCCGGGTGGGTTTCCTTCAAGGAGCCGATCTGCCGGAGACTGTCGGCCGTTCGCATGATCAGCATCGCCAGGTCTCCGTCGGCGATCCCCGTCTTTCGAACGATCCGGGTCCACTCTTCCCCCGTTGCCCATTCATGAATCACGACAGCCGGCCAGAGGGAGAGAGAAGCGACCGGAAAGCCTCCCCTATTCATACGCTCCGATAGCGTCGCCACGGCCTTCGCCACACGTTCACACGAACGGATCAGTCGGCGGGGCAGCTCCTTCCGGTTCACGGGGAGATCGTGATCTCCGTCATAGACGAAAGGGGCGATCACGGCCGCCAGGAGCCGCTCATCATCGAGAAGGAGCGCTCCGCTGCGCAGAGATTCGGCGACGAGGAGGGGGTGATCCAGGCGAAGCTTGGATGCCCAGATTCCATTTTCCGTCAAGCGGTTGTCCCTCCCGACGAACCCCTCTTCCCGCAAGAAACGGAGATGTCTCTGGAAGTCGGCCCAGAGATCGGGTCTCTCCTCCGTGGTTCCCGAAATGCCCGTTTTGTGCCTTCGCTGCCAATTGGCCAGTGAATTTTCGAAGATCACCCGGATATCGTCCGGTGTTTGGGAAAGGAGCAGATTGAGAACCATCGAAAAGTCGTTCCGGATACGGCTCGTGATCGGTTCGGGTTTTTTCAGGAGCAGTTTCCGGATGTGGACCAGATCCATAAAACGGCCGGGAGCGACGAGCATGAATCCCACCCGATCCTGTCCCCGGCGGCCCGCCCTGCCGGTCATCTGGTGGAATTCGGTTCCGGTGAGGGGGGAAAAGTCACGGCCGTTGAAGAGATCCGAATTCATCAGCACGATGGTTCGGGCCGGGAAATTCACGCCCGCGGCAACGGTCGAGGTGGCGAAGATGGCCCGCAGCCGCCCCTGCTTCATCAACGTTTCCACCAGGAACTTCCAGGCGGGGAGCTGCCCTCCGTGGTGGGCCGCTACGCATGCTGTCCGCAGTGGGTACAGATGCCGGTGGCTCTGCAGGAAAGGGAACCGTTCCAGAAGGGCTTCCATCTCCTGCGGGGCGAGACCGTTCTTTTCCTCCACCGGGCGGCACAGGGAGAGCGCTGTGTCGCATTCTGACCGGGACTTCAGAAAAAAGATGGCCGGCAGCAGACGATGCGTTTCGAGGACCTCCAGCATCTCCCCGAACGGGGGGACTCCATGATCCCGCCGACCGTGGGAGCGGCTGCCGACGAAGTCGCCGATCTTCCCGAAGAGGCGGTTTCCCTCCACCAGCGGCATGAGGCGGCCGGAAGGGTGGAGAAAAAGCGGGTAGAGGGGAACGGGCCTCTTCTCCTCCCGGATGACCCGGCAGGGCTTCCCCCGGATCGAGGTGAGCCATTCGGCAATCTCATCTGCGTTTCCGATCGTTGCCGAGAGAAGCAAAAGGTTGATTCGTGCCGGGAGATAAATCATGATCTCCTCCCAGACGACCCCGCGGTCGCGATCCCCGAGAAAATGTGCCTCGTCGAGGATGACCAGATCGCAGTTCAGATTTTCCCCGCTATGCATCACATCGTAGAGCTGGTTCCGAAGGATCTCGGTCGTGCCGACAAGGATGGGGGCGTCGGTGTTCTCCTTCGTGTCGCCGGTCACGATGCCGACGTTGGCCGAGTCGAAACGGTCGCCGAATTCGACCCACTTGGCGTTGGTGAGCGCCTTCAGGGGGGAGGCGTACCAGCATCGGCCCCCCTTCAGGAAGATGGAGCGTATCGCCTCCTCGGCAATCCAGGTTTTTCCCGAACCGGTCGGCGCCGTCACGAGACAGTCGGTTTCCCGGATCGCGTCGAGTGCGGCCCGCTGGAAAGGATCCGGACGAAACACCGCCTGGGGAGGCTTTCCGATCTTCGCAAAGACCGGCTTCAGGGACGGTTCGGCTTCCGGTTTCATACGGCGGCGTGGGCGTGCGCGTGTGTCGCGTCGCATTTTGACGGAACGGCTTGTCCGCTTGGTCCTGTCGACTTTTCGGGGTGTCTTTCCCGGCTGCTTTCTTCTGTGGGCCATGAGGGTTTCTACCACGAGGGGACGGCGGCGTAAAGACGGAACGGTTAAAATCTTTGCCGTGGACCCGGTACTCCGCCACAATGGCGGCCCGAACCTTCGTTAATGCCCGGTTATTCCGCTTCCCGTTGCGGGCAGAAGAAGGGAGAGTTTTTCGGAGACGGTTTTGCCCAGATGGCCGAGTGAGTCGGTATCCATCCCCGGCCGGTAGCGATTCGGGGAGGCGTCCCCATGGTTCAGGCTGCCGATCGGCACGCCGCGGCAGGTGAGGGGGGTGACGGCCAGGGAGCGGAGAAGATATTTCACGTCGGGAGGCATCAGACGGTAGTAGGCTCGGAGGTACCCGGCCGCGAGGACCGGATCTGTGCCGTCCGGAACGATTTCGAAAAAAGACGCCGGGGCGATATTATTGATCCGGTCTCGCAGGATGTCGGATTTTGCCAGAATTTTTCGGAGGATCCCCGTCTCCGGCCTCCGCAGGAGCGAGAGCCAGACGAAGGGGACATCAAACGCCTCCTCGATTCCCAGAATCAGCCTCTCAAAAAGTTCTCCGGCTTCACGGCAGAGAAGGAGATCCGCCTCGACCCTGCTGAACTTTCGGACGATTTCTTCGTTGGCTTTCAGGATCTCCGGATCGCGCATGGGGAATCTCATTCGCTCGCAAAATCGGCCGTGAGGATCGTGTGATCGGAGGGTTTTTCGGCGAGACGCGGATTCAGATCGATTTCGCAGGAGAGACAGCGGGCGGCCATCGTGGGCGTGGACAGGATATGGTCGATCCGCCATCCGAGGCCCCGCTTCACGGCGCCCGGCACCCGGTAATCGAAGAAGGTGTAACGGCCCGGTTCTTCCGGATGATGACGGCGGAAAAGATCCTCCAGCCCCCAAGCCCGGACGGCGGCGTAGGCCTCCCAGACCTCCGGCGTAAAACAGACATGGCCGAGCAACCTTTTCGGATCGTGGACGTCAATTTCGGACGGGGCGACGTTCAGATCGCCGCACCAGATCAGCGGCGCATCGGGTGAACTGAAGCGATCGAAGAAGCGCCGCAGCCGCTGAAACCATTCAAGCTTGTAGGAGAAGTAGGGCGTATCCTTCTCCCGTCCCTGGGGGACGTACGTATTGATGACGGTGACATCTGAATATACGGCGGCAATCAGGCGGTCTTCATCCGCCGGACCCCCGTTCGGAAGACCGTACAGAACCTTTTCCGGGGTTTCCCGGGAGGCGACTGCAACGCCGTTGTATTGCTTCGTTCCCCGAAAGGTCACCCGATAACCTTCGGCGGCGAACGCGGCAACGGGAAAATCGTCATCCGCCGCCTTCGTTTCCTGCATGCAGAAAACGTCGGGACGATGCTCCCGCAGCCAGGGGAGCACGATATGGAGGCGGCTGCGGATGGAATTGACGTTGTAAGTCGCTACCCGGAAGGTTCCCATTGGCTTAATCCCTTTCCTTAACGCAGATAGGCAGGCAGTTCCTGCGTTTCTTTCCCGTCGAAGCTGCACAGGGCGCCGCAACCCTTGCAGGGTCCCTTGACGGCGGGCAGAGGCGGCTCGCCCTTGATTCCTTCAATGAAGTCCATGCAGCGGTTCACCTCGTCCCTCTCTCCTTCGACGATCAGCGTGACGGAGCCCTCCGCCCCTCCCCAGCCCCCGGAGGCATAATGGACCGCCTTCAGCCCGAACAGACTGTCGATCGCTTCAATTTCCGTCACGAGCCTTCCGTCCGCAATGCAGGCCATTCCTGCGCGCAAGCCGATGGTCCTTTCCAGCATCATCTTGCCGCCGTAGCGGGCCGCTTCCTCGACGGAGGGGATCAGTTTTTCGAGACCGGCAACGTACAGGGACGCAACGCCCTGGGTTTTCAACGCCATGTAGAACTGCCCCATCGTCCCGCCCGCCGGACCGGCCATGAGGACGCCGATATTGCCGAACGCATCGATCGCATTGGCCCCCTTGATCAGCAGATCGCCGGCGGTCATCCGGTCAATGACGGTACCCGGCTCCACGTTCATGACTGCCCCCTTGTGGAAAATGATGGGCTTGCTCCTCAATCCGGGTCCCAGCTGGCACAGGATCCCCCGAATCACCTGGCCGGCCGCATATCGTTCCTTTTCCATTTTGTTTTTCAGGAGTTCCTCCAGAATGAACGCGTTCGTCGATCCCCGTCCGACGACGAGATACCCGTTATCCTTCGCGTATTGCACGTCGGGCATCGCCGCAACCGCCTTGCCCAGAAGCCTTTTCGATTCCGAGGATGTCAATGTAAACAATGCCTGCATGGCTTCATGCCTCCTTTTTTCGCTAATTTTTATACGCCTTCACGAGGGCTGTCAATGTCTTTCGCGCCGATGGAAAAGAACAATTAACCCCCATCGGTCATATACTTTTTCTTCGGACCACTGTATCATAGACATGAAGGATCTTAATGCAACGAGTGCAACGCCGGGTTTGAAAAAGGGTCATCCCCCGGTTGATCCCCGGAAGAACTTTTCCAAAACGGAGGCTGGTGAGATGATGAAAATTTCCCGATGGCGGGGTTGGCGGGTTCTGAGAGATGTCGGCTGGAACCTGCTCCTGTTGTGTGCGGGCAGCATGGTCACGGCGATCGGAATCAACGGGATCCTGATCCCGCACCGCTTTGTCAGCGGTGGGGTCACGGGGCTCGCACTCTTTTTTCATTATCTCGCGCCGTCCCTCTCTGTGGCGCTGATCTACGCCGTCGCCAATATACCGCTTTTTCTGTCCGGCTGGTTTTTCATCAGCCGAAGGTTCTTTCTGTACAGTATTGCCGGAACGATCCTCTTTTCATGCGCGGTTGCCTGGGTGGATGTCGCGGCGATCCCGGTCCGGGATCCGCTCCTGGCGGCAATCCTTGCGGGAATTATCCTGGGGACCGGGTCGGGGATCATCCTGAAATCGTTCGGGTCGGCAGGCGGGACCGACATCTTGGCCGTGATCCTTCTCCAGCGTTTTTCCGTCCGCCTGGGGACGACCCGGCTTGCCTTCAATGCACTCGTTCTGGCGGCGGCGGCCCTGCTGTTCTCCCTGCAGGGCGCGCTGTACACGCTGATTTACCTTTACGTTTCCGCACAGATCGTCGATCTTGTGGTCACAGGCCTGAGCCAGCGGAAGGCGATCTTCATCATCTCACCCCAGTGGCGGGAGATCTCCCGAGGGATTCTTGACGAGATCCACCGGGGAGTAACCACCCTCCGCGGGGAAGGGGGGTATTCCAAACGCGAACAGCAGATCATCTATACGGTCGTCAATTTCCGGGAACTGGCCACATTGAAGCAGATCGTCCGCCGAAACGATCCCGACGCCTTCGTCGTCGTCAACGACACCACGGAGGTGATGGGGCATCGCATCGGGAATCAGCCTCACTGGTGAGCCCTATCATGAAACGGAGACGTCTCCTTCAGCATGCCATAAAAACCGGAACCTTCTTCACGCTGCTGATGACGGCATGGATCTGCCTGATTGCGAGCCTGGCCCTTGCGGAAGCCGGACCTCCCCCGGTGGGAAGAAATCAAGCCGACCTCCCCGTTTATGGATACCGCGTCATCCAGGTCTATCCCCACGACCGTGGCGCATTTACGCAGGGGCTCATCTGGCGTGACGGATATCTTTATGAGGGCACCGGGCTGCACGGGGCGTCGAGCCTGCGGAAGGTCCGCCTGGAGACGGGGGAAGTAGTCGAACGGCATTTTCTGGACCGTCAATATTTCGGGGAGGGGATCACCGAGTGGGGCGGCAGGCTGCTGCAATTGACCTGGACTTCGAATCTGGGGTTTATTTACGACCGTTTGGGTTTGAAGCTCCGCGGAACCTTCCGCTATCCGGGAGAGGGATGGGGTCTGACCGGAGATCGGAACCGGCTGATCATGAGCGACGGCACCGCGACGCTGCGGTTTCTGAATCCCGAAACCTTCCGAGAAACGGGACGGCTGAATGTGCAAAGCGGGGGGATGCCGCTGGCCGGTCTGAACGAACTGGAGTTCATCCGGGGCGAGATTTATGCCAATATCTACCGGACGGATCGGATTGCGAAGATTTCCCCTGTAACCGGCGCCGTAACCGGCTGGATCGATCTGCAGGGGCTGCTCTCCGGCGCCGACAGGCGGACCCCCGTGGATGTACTCAACGGGATCGCCTACGATGCCCGCAGGAACCGCTTCTTCGTAACGGGAAAGTTCTGGCCGAAGCTCTTCGAGATCGAGCTCCTCCGGCGGGAATAGGCCGAGACCGTTTGGCTACGGCTTGAGCGCCTCACGAATCCGGCGGCCCGTTTCCCCATCCTCGATGACCTTTTCCAGGGCGGAGGAGAGAACGGCGTTGATTTCGTTTTCGAGTCTCTGCTCCGACAAAAATGCATGGGTCAGGGAGGAACTGCTTTCCGAGGTCACACGATAGAAAATCCGCTTTCGCTGAACGTCCGCAAATGAAAATGAGAGCCGTGCCTTTGCGGTGTACCGTTTCATCGTGAATGACTCGACGCAGGTCACGTCCAGTTCGTCGATCGTTCCGCCGATCAGGAGCGTTCCCCACTCCGGCCGGATGGCGTTTTCCGAGAGGTCCCAAGCCGGTTTGTCCGGAGAGACTTTGTATCCCGCCTTGAACAGCAATTCACGCAGCGCCGCGGTCACGGCGTCCTTCGCCTTGACGTATTGGGGGAGGATGGGAATCGGCGTTCCGTCCGATCGGATCACGCGACCGATCAGCAGCGTGTCGTCCATCTTTCGGCGATCGATGAAGGAGGCTACGGTCAGGCTGTATTTTCGGCCGTCGGTCACCGTCGGCGGAATTTCTTTTGTCGGCTCGTACCGCATGTCGACGTGGTAAAGTTTGGGTGCGCAGCCGATCAGCGGAAGAATCAAGCCGAGGAACATGAGATTGAAGATGAATCCCCGGACGGCTCTGACCAGGTTTCTCCGTTTCGCGGGCGCTGTGGCGATTTTTTTCATCGATAAACCTCCGTATATCAAGATGATGGATAAAGCATGTTTCCCGGCCCGGAGAGGGCCGCCGGTGCTATTTCGATCCCCCGTCCCCTTTTTCGAGAGAGAGAAGGAGTTCTCCGGTTTTTTGAATCTCCTCCCCGTAGCGCGCCCAATTCCCCTGGCGGAGGAACTCTTGGGCCTTCCGGAAGTGGCCGAGGGCCTCCATGGCCGTCTGCCGTTCGCTCCTCTCCGCACCGACCGTCGGTTTCTTTCCCTCACCCGGGGACATTCGGTCCTTGATCGGCCCCCCGCCGAAAATCTTCTGCAGGGCCAAATCCAGTGTCTCTTCCATCGCGATCGTGTTTCCGTAAGCGACAATGACGCGTTTGAGCTCCGGGAGTTGGCCGTTCGCCGCGGCCAGGTAGAGGGATTCGACGTAGAGGATCGACTTCTCGATCGGGATGGCCAGCAAACTGCCCCGGATCACGTTCGATCCCCGCTGCTGCCAGAGCGTCAATTGCTGGGAAATCATCGTGTCCTGATCGATCCGGGCCTCGATCTGGCGGGGGCCGTAAACCAGTTTCTGTTTCGGGAACTTGTACACGATCACTTTCCCATAGTGCGGCGCGTCGCAGCGGGCCGCCATCCATGCCGACATGTTGTCCTTCATGCTGGGCGTGAAGGGGGAGAGGAGGATGAACTCCTCTTTTTCGGCATCGGGAAGCTTCATGATCGTATAGTAGGGATCCATGGATTGCTGCCCTCCGGCAACCTGTTTGCCGGGGATGGACCAGAGGTCCTCCTTGTTGTAGAAGACCTGCGCATCCTGCATGTGATAGGCGCGGTACATCCGCGCTTGGATCGCGAGCAGTCCCGCGGGGTAGCGGACATGGCCTCTGAGCGCCTCCGGCATTTCCGCCAGGGCCTTGAACACGCCGGGAAAGATCTTGGCGTAGGTCTGTACGATCGGATCGGTCGGATCGCTCACGTAAAGCCGCACCGTTCCATCATAGGCGTCGACCACCGCCTTGATGGTGTTGCGGATGTAATTCCCCACATCCCGGGTAGGCTCCGAGTAGGGGAAACGATCCGAGACCGTGTAGCCGTCGATGAACCAGAGCAGCCGTCCCTCCGGTGAAATGACGAGATAGGGGTCCGAGTCCAGTCGGGCAAAGGGGGCGATCATCGAGACCCGCTCGCGAACATTTCGATGGTACATCACCCGGCTTTCGGAAGTGATGTCGTCGGACAGCAGGAGCGTGATGGAGGCGAAACGGACTGCAAAAATCAGTTTCTTCAGGAAGGAGAGAGGAACGCCCCCTTTTCCTTCATAGCGGGAGTAGACGTTTTTGTCTCCCACCGGGTAGTCGAACTCCGGCATCTTGGTCCGCACGAAGACATATTCGTTGGAGTTCTCCCCGAAGTAGATCTCCGGACGCGTGACCTTGATCGACGTTGTCGAGACGGGGGGAATATCCTTGATGAAGAATTCCGGAAGCCCCTCGGGTGAGATTCGGTTTACGGGGCCGAGCACGACGCCGTAGCCGTGGGTGTAGGCAAGATGTTCGTTGACCCAGGTTCGGGACGGCAGAGCCGGGTAGGATATCTCCCGAGGCGAGAGCATGACCTGGCGGTATTCGCCGTTGACCGTGTAACGGTCATTGTCGACGCCGGTGAACTTGTAATAGGTCCGCATCTCCTGGAGCTGGCTGTAGGTTTGCAGCAGCGGCGCATGGTTCCAGAGCCGGATGTTCTTCACG
This sequence comes from Syntrophales bacterium, assembly GCA_034677965.1. Classification (GTDB taxonomy): domain Bacteria; phylum Desulfobacterota; class Syntrophia; order Syntrophales; family UBA5619; genus UBA5619. Next base: position 49,735 of record JAXDCM010000147.1, on the reverse strand, counting down.
GTGAGGTGGTTCTTCTCCAGATCCTTCGCCGTCAGGTTGTCGTCCGTCGGGAACTCCTTCTCTTCCATCTGAGTCAGTCCATAGGCAAGCCTTGTGTATTGAATATTCTTCTCCAGGTAAGGCTTCTCGGCCACGATCTCGTTGGGAATGACCTGGAATTTCTGCACGACGGAGGGATAGATTCCCCGTCCGACAATGTTTGCGGCGATCAGCAGCAGAACCGCCGTTGCCGGAACCCTCCAATCGGGCCGGATGGCAAAGAAAATCGCCGCGACGCCTGCGACGCCATAGAGGCCCATGATCGCTTTGAGGACCCAGAGCTGAGTGGTGACGTCCGTATATCCGGGGCCGAAAACCACCCCTCGCTTTACAAAGAGGATTTCATTGAGGTCGAGCCAGGTGCCGAAGATCCCCCAGCAGAAGAACAGGGCGGCCAGCAGCGCCAGATGCACCCGGGCGGGCGGGGTGACGGTCCAGTTTCGGGGCGGGATGAAAAGGAACGATCGCCGGACAAGGTAGACAAAAGCTGCGGCCGCCAACGTGACCAAAAGGACGAATTTGAACCAACCGTACAGGTAGAGGAGAAAGGGGAGCTGAAAGACATAGAAGCCCACATCCTTTCCGAAGAGAGGATCCGAGACACTGAAGGGAGTCGGATTCAGGAACAGCAGAAGATTTTCCCACTGGTCGACTCCGCTCATCGCCGCGAAAATACCGAAGAGAACCGAAGCCGCGAGAATCAGCATCTTGAAGGCTCCCGGGGCAATGTCCCGCAACGGGACCGCAAACGGTCCCATCGAATCCGTGAAGCGGGATTCACCGGAAAGTCGCAGTGCCAACCATAGATTGAAATAAAAGAGGACAAAAAAACCCATCCCGAAGAGAGCGGCTGTCTTGATTTTTGCGAGCAGGGTGATGGTGAAGATCTTTGTATACCCCACTTCCTGGAACCAAAACCAATCGGTGATCAGGCCGATGATCCGAAGAAAAAAGGTCAGCAGAACGAATGCGGCGACAAATAAAAGGACCCCCCTCATCTGCCTGATCTGGGAGCGGGGCGTGCGGATGACCGTCATGATTCAATCTCCTCAGGTTTCTCCGGACAGGGCCTTCCGGTATTCGTGGATGAGAAACGTTTTCGGGACGCCGTGGTCGATAAAATCCCACGGCAGGATCTCGTCGGGTTCCTTCTTTCGATAAACGTAGGAATCGGCACGGATATCCGCCTCGCGAAATGCACGGATCCAATTGCCGCCCAGACGGTGAGCCGTCAGCAGAATCTCTCCGACCTGTCGGTCTCCCAGTGCCAGCAGCGCCTGGATGTAGTTCCATTTCGGCAGTTCGTGAATGATTCGAACCGTCCTCTCGCCGCGCAGACCCTCTCTGATCCGCCGGATTCTCTGCCGGACGACGGCGACGTTTTCCAGCGGGTGCCATTGGAAGGGGGTTGCGGCCTTCGGAATAAACTGATTGATGCTGAGCGTCAAACGCCGGAAGCCATTCCTTCTCCCCGGGAATTTCCGCGCTCGACGCTGCATCTCCCTGACCAGCCGGACGATCGCCTCGACATCCTCGTCCGTTTCCGTCGGCAGGCCGATCATGAAGTAGAGTCTTGCCTGCACGATACCACATTCCATGAGTTTTTCAACTGCGGAGAAGATCTCCTCTTCACCGATCCCCTTCCGGATGACATTTCGAAGCCGTTGGGAACCCGCTTCGGGGGCCAGGGAGACGGTTTCCACTCCCGTTTCCCGGAGAATCGCCGCCATCTCGGTGTCGAGCCGTTCCATGCGGAGGGAACCGACGGCCACGTTTCCCCGCCGGTCAAGGATGGTGCGGCAGAGTGAGGGGAGGGCGGGGTGGTCCGATACGGCCGTTCCCAGAAGACCGATGGTTTTCCCCGTTTCGAGACCATGCCGAAAGGAGGATTCCAGCGCGGCAGCGCTCCGAAACCGCGGAGGCCGGTAGGCAAAGCCCGCGGCGCAGAAACGGCATCCGTGTCCGCATCCCCGGCTGATCTCCGTCAAATACATCTCCCCGAGCTCCGTCTTCCTGGTGACGATCCGCTGTTCGGTCGCGAAGGCATCGAGGTCGGCAATCCATGGCCGGGAGATTCGTTCGGGAAAATCGGGGTGGAGCGCCTCCCTTGCGGTGATGCGGCCGTCCGACCCCGTGTTCACCCGGTAAAACCTGGGAACATAGGCGCCTGCAATTTCCCTCTGGATCCGTCCGAGGACGGCATCCCGTGCGGTATCTCTCGGAAGGGAGGCCATTCGATCGAGAAATCCCGGGAGAACCGCTTCCCCCTCTCCGATCAGAAAGAGGTCGAAGAAGCCGGCCAGGGGCTCGGGATTCAGCGTGACGGCGATGCCCCCGCCGATGACCAACGGATGCCTCTCGGTCCGGTCCGAGGACTTCATCGGGATTCCCGCCGCCTCCAGCATCTGGAGAACATGCGGGTAATCATTTTCAAAGGAAAGAGAGAAGGCGATCACGTCGAAGTCGGTCAAGGGCCGCTGCGATTCGATGCTGGTCAGCGAGGCGCCGTCGGAGGCGGAATTCCCGTCATCGGATTCGGGAAGAAAAGCCCGTTCACATAGACAATCGGGATGGCGGTTGATCAGGGCGTAGACGGCATGAAAACCGAGATTGGACATCCCCGTCCGATAACGGTTCGGATACACCAGGCAAACCGTCAGGCGGTCTCCCCAGATCTTTCGCGACCAGCCTTTCTCTCCGGTGAGACGATCCAGGAATCTCTTTTTCTGTTTCCACGACGTCATCAGGTCTTCTGTTTTCCGGCGGGTTCGGTTTCAATCCGCCTGGCGCCGGAGGAATGTGGGGATCTCCAGGTCGGGATGGCCGTCCTCTTCACTCTTTTCGAGATTGACCGGGCCGGCAACGTCCGGGGTTTTTTCGTTCCGGATGAATGTGGGGACGTTGATGTTGCTGATTCTCCGAATGCCGCTGAATGGGGAGACGTTTGTGGCCTTGGCCGCGGCCGTGTAATCGGCCGTATCGAAGCCGGTCGCGATCAGGGTGATCCGGATCTCGTCCCCCATCGTTTCGTCGACGACCGTGCCGAAGATGATGTTTGCGTCCTCATGGGCTTCCGCCTGGATCATCGAGGAGGCCTCGTTGATCTCATGGATGGTCATGTCCGGACCGCCGGTGATGTTCAGCAGAACGCCCCGGGCCCCCTGGATGGTATTGTCTTCCAGAAGCGGTGAGGAAATCGCCTTCTGTGCCGCCTCCACGGCCCGGTTTTCGCCGCTGGCCGTTCCGGTTCCCATCAGGGCAAGACCCATTTCCGACATGATGTTCTTGACGTCGGCGAAATCAAGGTTGATCAGTCCCGGTACCATGATCAGGTCGGAGATTCCCTTGACGGCGTGGTAAAGAATGTCATCGGCCCTTTTGAAGGCTTCCAGCAGGGGGAGTTCCTTTCCGCCAAGGCTCAGTAGACGCTGATTGGGGACAATGATCAGGGTGTCCACGATCTTTCGCAATTCTGCAATACCCGCCTCCGCCTGTCCGTTTCGCTTCCGGCCCTCAAACAGGAAGGGTTTCGTCACGACCGCCACGGTCAGGGCGCCCAGCTCCTTGGCGATTTCCGCCGCAACCGGCGCCCCCCCGGTTCCCGTGCCGCCCCCCAGTCCGGCGGTGATGAAAACCATATCGGACCCTTCCAGTTGTTCATGCAACGTCTCCCGGGTTTCAAGGGCCGCCTGCCGGCCGATATCGGGGTCCGATCCGGCGCCCAGTCCCTTGGTGACTTCGGCGCCCAACTGGATTTTAATGAGCGAGGACGATGCGCCCAGCGCCTGTGCGTCGGTGTTTGCAGCGATGAAATCGACCCCCCGAAGGTTGTAGGAGATCATCGTGTTTACCGCATTTCCCCCAGCTCCGCCGATGCCGATCACTTTAATCGTTGCCGTGCTGACCGGACCCTTTTCCGACAGTTCAAACATAAAGCCGCTCCTTCCTAAAAGAATTCAAGAAACCACTGCCTGAGACGCTTTCCGAGACGACTGATATAATTTCCCTCCACCCGGCTCTTGTCCCGGGTGAAGTTCCGGCTGCCGAAAAGCACGAGCCCGACACCGGTCGCGTAGAGGGGGCTGTTGACCACGTTGGTGATTCCTCCGATGCCGCTCGGACATCCCCGTCGGACCGGCATGTTAAAGATCTGTTCCGCCAGCTCGGGAACCCCTTCGAGAATGGAGGCCCCTCCGGTCAGAACGATCCCCGCGGCCAGGATGTCCTCACAACCGGATTTGGTAATCTCCTTGTAGGCCATGCCGAGGAGTTCGTCCATTCGGGGTTCGATGATCCGTCCGAGAATCTGCCGGGAAACCTCGCGCGGCTGCCGTCCTCCGACGCTGGGAACCTCGATGGATTCATCCTTGGGGATCAGCGGCATATAGGCGCAGCCGTATTTGATCTTGATCCTTTCCGCTTCGGCGACCGGGGTCCTAAGTCCCGTGGCGATGTCGCTGGTGACGTAATGACCCCCGACCGGAAGGACCGCCGTATGTTTGATGCTCCCCTCCGAAAAGATCGCTATGTCCGTTGTACCGCCGCCGATATCGATCAGCGCTACACCGAGATCCTTTTCGTCGTCGCTCAGGACCGCTTCACTCGAGGCGATCTGTTCCAGCACGATTTCGTTGATGTCGAGTCCGACACGGTTGATCGATTTGACCACGTTTTGAATGGAAGTGACGGCGCCGGTCACGACGTGAACCTTGGCCTCGAGACGAACGCCCGACATTCCCACCGGATCCCGGATGCCGTCCTGTTCATCGACCACATAGTACTGCGGAAGGGCATGGAGAATCTGCCGGTCCAACGGGATTGCAATGGCCTTGGCCGCTTCGAGGGCGCGTTCTACATCGTCCCCCTCCACCTCGCGACCCTTGACGGCTACAATCCCGAGGCTGTTCTGCCCTCGGATATGACCCCCGGCGATGCCGGTATAGACGGAGCGGATTTCGCATCCGGAGGTTCGTTCGGCCTCTTCCACGGCTCTCTTGATCGATTCCACGGTGCTTTCAATATTGACTACGACGCCCTTTCTGAGCCCCTCCGAGGGGTGGGAGCCGACGCCGATGATATCGATACCGGTCTCCTGGAGCTCACCGACAATCACGCAAGTTTTCGTCGTGCCGATATCCAGACCGACGATGACGTTCTCTTTTTTCCCCATCCACCCTCCAGAACCTGCCCCATGGGATCCGACGCTGTGATGAGTAGGGTCGGTTCCTGCGGCATCACCTTAAAACCGGAATCGCTCTGTGCCTTGCTACATCCGGAATCCCCTTCCGGCAACCGCTGTTTTACCCGGCCGGACCGGTTCAAAGACATTGCGCCTCTGCACGCTGACCTTCGCGGGATTGCTCAAGTCGATCAGCATAAAGCCCGTTCTCAGATTCTTTTCATCCAGGTCGGCCATGACCGAGGTCAGACGTTGGAGCTTGTCGTGATAGCCGTCGAAGCCGAGCTGTAGGCAGAGCCCCGTGTCCGTGAACAGGGAAAGGCCAAACGTCTCGTTTCCGTGAATCTCCGACACTTTGCCGATGGCCGGACCTTTCCAGAATTCTTCCAGATCGCCCAGCAGCGCAAGGGACGTCTTGACCAGAACCTCATCAACCTTTTCCCCCCGGACACAACCCGTGAGGACCGGAAGATCCGATTCTTCATCGGCCTTCAGTTTTTTGAAAGGGGTGCCTGCCTCATCGATGAGGTGCAACCCGTTTTCTTTCTGCAGGAGGGCCACTGCCTTCCGTTCCTGTACGACGATGACCAACCGGTCCGGAAACTCCCTTCCGACAAAAACCTCGCGGACCCATGGATTGTTCCGGATCCGTCGGGCCACGGCATCCCGATTGATGGTCAGAAGGTTCGCCGACGAGCGAACGGCTGCCAAGTCCAGGATTTCCTTTTCGGTCAGTTCCTGGCATCCTCTCACGACGGTTTCCCGGACGTGGAGTCGGGGAGATCGGAGGGCCAGGTCGAAGCCGATCAGCAGCGTCACCGTGATGGAGACGATCGCACCGGTCAACAGAAACACGCGGCCCACCTCCCACAGAATATCCCCGGAGCGGCGTTTGAGCCGATTTTTTTTTGCTTCCCATTGCAGATGATACGGTCTTTTCATACGTGAATTCGCGACAAATCGGAAAAACAGCGGATCATTCCCCGATGATCCTCACCTCGGTTTCAAGAGCATGGCCGGTCCTTTCGAAAACACGTCGCTGAATCAGTTCGATCAGACCGATAATCTGCTCTGCGGTCGCCTGCCCCCGATTGACGATGAAGTTGGCGTGTTTTTCTGAAACCTCCGCATCGCCGATTCGAAGCCCCCGGAGCCCGCATTCATCAATGAGGCGGCCGGCCGGAATATCCCGCGGGTTCTTGAAAATAGAGCCGGCATTCCGAAAAGCCAGAGGGTGTTTCCCCCTCCTTGTGTCAAGGATTTTTCGAACCTGCTCTTCGAGCATCCTTCCATCCCCTTTCCGGAGACGGAACGTTGCGCCGATGATAATCGTTTCTGCCGGCAAGTCAAGACTTCTGTATTCAAAACGGAGTTCTTTCTTCCCGACGGAACGGATCGCACGCGAGTCATCCAGCAGACGGACCGTTTCGACAATGTCCTTGATCTCTCCCCCGTAGGCCCCGGCATTCATCCGGACGGCGCCGCCCACGCTTCCGGGGATGCCGGCGCAGAAAGCCATCCCGGACAGCGCCTCCCGTACGGCCAGAGTCACCAATTCCGACAGCGGGCAACCGGCCTCTGCCTCGATCAGCGCCCCTTTTTCGCCGTTTTCCCGGAGGCTCAGCCCGCACAGACGCGCGAGTGAAATGAGAGCGCCCCGGAAACCCCCGTCTCGGACGATCAGGTTGGTCCAGTTGCCGACCGGGAGGAAAGGGACTTGCCTTTCGCGAAGAAACCGGACAACCTCTACAATTTCTCTTTCGTCTTCCGGAAAAAGAAGAGCGTCGATCGGCCCGCCGACGCCGATCGATGTATGGCGTCCGGCCGGCTCGTCGAAAAGGATTTCCCCGGAAATCCGCAGCTCCCGGCGGAAGTCTTTATCCCCGTTCATCCGTCAAGCCCCTTCCACTCGCCTTCAGAAATGCATCGCCCACTTTCCAGACGCTCCCCGCCCCCTGGGTCAGAATGATGTCGGTCGGCCGGGCGATCTTGATCAGATGGTTCAAAACGGCGTCAAAATCGGCACAATGGACGGTATCCGGATGACCTGCACGACGAATCTCCTCGCAGAGGGTTGTCGACGTCACCCCCGGGATCGGCTCTTCGCTTGCCGCATAGATGTCGGTGACAATTAGAACGTCGGCCTCCCGAAAGGCCGTCAGAAACTCTTTGAAAAGGGCCTTCGTCCGGGTGTAGCGGTGGGGTTGGAAGACGACGATGATCCGCCCGCTCCAGACCTGCTTCGCTGCGGCGAGCGTCGCGCGGATCTCCGTCGGATGGTGGCCGTAGTCGTCCACGACGGTGACCCCCCTTGTCTCGCCCCTAACCTCCAGCCGGCGCTGGACGCCGGTGAAACGCTGCAATCCCTCCCGAATCACGGGGAAGGTTAGGTCCATCTCTTTGGCCACCGCGACTGCCGCCAGCGCGTTGCATACGTTGAACAAACCGGGGACGTTCAGCTTTGCCGTTCCCAGAAGAACATTTCGGCAGAAGACGGAGAAACGGGAGGAGGAACCCGAGGAACGGATCTCTTCCGCCCGGTAGTCGGCCTCCGTCGACAAACCGTACGTGATCACCTTACGCTTGATCCGGGGCAGGATCTCCCGCACATTGGGATCATCCAGGCATAGGATCGTCGCTCCGTAGAACGGAACCAGGTTGGCGAATTGCAGAAAGGCCTCCCGGATCTCCTTCAGGTCGCGGTAGTGGTCCAGGTGCTCGCGGTCGATGTTGGTGATCACGGCAATGCAGGGATTCAGTTTGAGGAATGAGCCGTCGCTTTCATCCGCCTCGGCGACGATTACCCTTCCATCCCCCAGCCGCGCATTGCTGCCGATGCTGGCGAGTTTGCCGCCGATCACCATCGTCGGGTCCAGGCCGCCGTGGGCGAGGATCGTGGCCGCCATTGAGGTTGTCGAGGTTTTTCCGTGACTGCCGGAGACGGCGATGGAGAACTTCATCTTCAACAGTTCGGCGAGCATTTCGGCCCGCGGAATGACGGGAATGTTTCTCTCCCGCGCCGCAACCACCTCGGGATTGTCCGGCCGGACCGCCGTGGAGGTGACGACAACGTCGGCAGGTCCGATGTTGGCTGCCGCATGGCCGTGGTGAATGGCGGCCCCCAGATCATCGAGCCGCTGGGTCGTGTCGGAGGAGGCGAGATCCGATCCGCTCACCTCGTATCCCAGGTTCAGCAGCACCTCGGCGATCCCGCTCATGCCGATGCCGCCGATCCCGACAAAATGGATGCGTCGGACCTTTCGGTCCATGCTGCCGCCGTGCAAGATCTCTTTCATAAATCCCCCACGAGGGGGCGGGTTTGAAATCCGCCCCCGGAAACTGTGAGATACGGAACAATGCCGCCTTTTACGTCGAGCCTTCCGGGCATGCCGTCGATGGCCCTGTTTCGATGAGATCCAGGCAAATGTCAACGATGTTCGCCGCCGCATGAACGTTGCCCAGGGAGGCGGATGCCCGTTCCATTTTTTCGATCTCCTCCGGCCGATGGTACAGCTTTTCGATGAGCGCGGCCAGTCTTGGGCCGTCCAGATCCTTCTCCGGAATCAGGGCCGCCGCTCCGGCCCGTGCGAGCAGTTCGGCGTTTTGAGTTTGATGGTCGTTCACCGCAAACGGAAAGGGGATCAGGATCGCGGCCTTGCCGCAGCCGGTGATTTCTGCAATGGAGGTTGCACCGGCGCGGCACACCAGCAGATCGGCTGCCCGATAGGCCGATGCCATCTCCGTGATGAACGGGCGCACCTCCGCCACGAAACCCTGTTCCCGGTAAAATCGGTCAACGGTTTCGAGGTCTTTCTCCCCCGTCTGATGGATAAAGCGGAGCCCGTCTTTCAGGGATTCGAGATGGTGAAGCGCATCCATGGTCGCCCGGTTGATCGCATGGGCCCCCTGGCTTCCGCCGAAGATCAACAGCGTGAAATGCGGATCTCTTTCCAGCGTGTTCTTCCGCTCACGGAAAAAAAGCGAACGGACCGGGTTTCCGGTGACCCGGGTGCGATCGGTCGGAAACCATCTTGCGGATTCCGGAAAGGTTACGAAGATTCGGCGCACAAAGCGGCCGAGAATCCGGTTGGTCAGGCCCGGGAACGCATTCTGTTCGGCGATCGCCGTTGGGATGCCCATGAAATGAGCAGTGAGGACCACCGGTCCCGAGGCATAACCACCCACACCAACGACCATGGAGGGCTGAAACGTGCGGAGGATGCGGAAAGAAGACATCAGGCTGCCGGGTATTTTCAGAAGCGACGCCAGCACCCGGACCGGACCCCGTCCTTTCAGCCCCTCCACCTTCAGCGTCCGGAGGGGGAACCCCAGACCGCCCAAGATTTTTTTTTCCAGTCCCCTTTCCGTTCCGACAAACAGAACTCGATTTCCCGGATGACGCCGTAGAAACTCTTCGGCAATCGCGATCCCGGGAAAGAGATGGCCGCCCGTTCCTCCGCCGGCGATGACCATCGAGCATCCGCGGCGATCCGGACCGAGGTCGGACCGGTTTTCTTCCGTTCCGGCCTCGTTCCGCCGGGATGAGGGCAAACCTGTTTGCGGATGGTTGATGAAGGATCTGTGGGATCGGCTGTTTTCCATGTTTTTTCCAAATGCCTGCGCGGCTCTGTTACGACTCATAAGAGGATATATTCAGCAAGATCCCCACCGCTGTGAGGGACATGATCAACGATGTGCCCCCATAGCTCAGAAACGGGAGGGCAAGCCCCTTGAGAGGGATGAGCCCCATCACGCCGGCAATATTGATGAACGCCTCCAGCGCGATCATCATCGTGAGTCCCGCCGCAAGGAGATTTCCAAACAGATCCGGTGCCTTCAGGGAAATCTGAAAGCCGCGCACGATGAGGATGACGTAAAGAAAGAGAATCAGCCCCACGCCGATGAATCCGCTCTCCTCCGCGATGACTGCGAGAATGAAGTCCGTATGGGGCTCGGGGAGATAGAAGAGTTTTTGCATTCCGTCGCCGATTCCCACGCCGAAAGGACCGCCTGAACCGAAAGAGATCAGCGACTGGATAATCTGAAAACCCGAGCGGCGGGGGTCCTTCCAGGGATCAAGGAAAGCCATCAGACGGGTGATCCTGTAACTCTTGAACAGAAGCATCCCGACAGCCACCGGCAGAAACAGCGCTGTAAGCCCGGCGATGTGAACGATCCGGCCGCCGGCCAGATAGATCATCAGGAAGGCAATGATTGCGATGATGACGGTCGTCCCGAAATCGGGTTGTAAAACGATCAAACCGGTCAGACCCCCTGTCACAGCGAGTGGAATCAGGAGCCCCTGGCGAAAATCCCGAATGCAGTTGACTTTGTCCGTCAGATAATGGGCGAGGAAGAGGATCAGGGCGACCTTGACCATTTCGGAAACCTGGAAGGAGAAGATTCCGAGGTTTAGCCAGCGGTTGGCGCCTCCGGCGCGGATTCCCAAATGGGGGATCCAGATCAGCAGCAGGAAAAAGGCGGACAGGATGATGCCCGGCCAGGCCAGCTTCCGGAGTTTGTAGTGGGGGATTCGGGTTGCGAACACCATGATGCCGAGACCGAGGCAGACGAAGAAGAGCTGTTTTTTAAGGAAGAATTGGCCGTCGCGGAACCGTTCCATCGCCAGAATGGAGCTGGAACTGTAGATCATGACTGTTCCAATGGTCAGCAACAGAAGCGTGGCCAGCAGCAGGATCAGGTCGGGTTTTTTTTCGCTTTCGTTCCATCTTTTCATGTTGAGAGCTCTCCGACCCATTCCTGGAAACGGTCTCCACGTTCCCTGTAATCTTTGAATTCGTCAAAACTGGCGCATCCCGGTGAAAGAAGGACGATGTCGCCGGGGGTTGCGGACCGGTAAGCCTTCCCGACCGCTTCTTTCAGCGTAGGGGCAAGTGTTGTCGGGACCACCCCGCCGACCATCCCATGAATTTTTCCGGCGGCCTCGCCGAACAGAACCATTTCTTTCACCCCTCGGCGGATCCATGGAACAAGCTCTTGAAAATCGCTCTCCTTGTCACGCCCCCCGAGGAGCAGAATGACCGGCTGCGGAAAGCTCTCCAGCGCACGCATGACTGCGCCGACATTCGTTCCCTTGGAATCATCGTAAAAATGAATGCCGTTTTTCTCCCCGGCGTATTCGATCCGGTGGGCGATTCCGCGGAAACCGTTCACCGCCCGGATGATGGCCGGCGGTTCACAACCGCAGGCTCGGGCCGAGAGGATCGCCGCCATCACGTTTTCGCAATTGTGCCTTCCGGGAAGGCGCACCATCTCCAGCGGGTATTCTTCCGTTTTTCCCCCATGGAGGGGACGGACGAATTTCTGTCCCGACAGGAATATCCCGGACTCGACGGGTCCCGAGGAGCGAAAGAATTCCGTCCGGGCCTTCAGATTCGTGCAAAGGGTAACCGACTCCTTTTCATCCCCGTTCAGGATCGCGAGGTCTCGGGCGGTTTGCCGGGAAAATATCCTTTCCTTGACCTCTCGGTATGCGGAGAAGCTCCCGTGGTAGTCAATATGGTCGGCGGTGATGTTCAGCAGAACAGCGATCCGCGGATGGAATGTTTGCGCCCATTGAAGCTGGAAACTGCTGACTTCCACAACCGCCCAGTCCGCATGCTGCGGAAGGTCGGCATAGCCGATCAGCGGCGTGCCGATGTTCCCGCCGATCCAGACCTTTCTGCCGGCCGTTTGAAGCATCTCACCGGTCAACGAGGTGACCGTCGTCTTTCCGTTCGTGCCGGTGATGGCGATGATCGGGGTTGTGATGAAACGAGAGGCAAGTTCGAGTTCGCTCAACACCGGGATCCCGCGCCGGACAGCCTCGATGAGGATCGGATTGGCGGGGGGAATCCCCGGCGATGGAACGACCAGATCCGTGCCTGCGAGAACCTCCGGTCCGTAAGGGGCGGCCGTCCATTCCGCGGGCAGATTTTCCAGTGTGCCCCAGGCCTCTCCCCAGACCGATTGGGGCTTTGCATCGGTGATGGCCATCCGGACCCCCCGACCCGCCAGAAATCGGGCTGTCGCAAGCCCCGTCTTTCCGACGCCCAGAACCGCCGCTTTTTTCCCGTTCAGATCCATCCGGTGCCCTTCACCTCAGTTTCAACGTACTGATGGCGACGAGCGCCAGCAGAATGGAAATGATCCAAAAGCGGACGATCACCTTCGGTTCCGGCCATCCCTTGAGTTCGAAATGGTGATGGATCGGGGCCATTTTGAAGATCCTCTTCCCGCCGGAGAGTTTGAACCAGCCGACCTGAAAGATGACGGAGAAGGTCTCCAGGACGAATATCCCGCCCACGATGGCCAGCAGAATCTCCTGTTTCGTCAGGATCGCCAGGGCGCCCAATGAACCGCCGAGAGATAGGGAGCCCACGTCCCCCATGAAGACCTGTGCGGGATAGGTGTTGTACCAAAGGAAGCCGATCCCGGCGCCGACGACCGCGCCGCAAAAAATCGCCAGCTCCCCCGTTCCCGCAACATAGGGGATTTGGAGGTAGGTTGCGATCTTGATGTTGCCTGAGAAATAGGCAAACAGCAGATAAGTCATAAAACAGGTGATCGCCGGACCGATGGCGAGGCCGTCCAGGCCGTCGGTGAGATTGACCGCGTTTGCCGCACCGACGATGATGAAGGTGGACAGCAGGATATAGCCCCACCCGATGTTCGGGAGAACCGTCTTGAAGAATGGGATGGTTACGTTTGCGTTGAAATCCGGTTTGATAAAAAGGATCATGCCGACGAACAGCGCAATCGCGGTCTCGGCGGTCAGCCGGAACACTCCCGGCAAGCCACGGCTGTTTTGATGGGTGAGCTTCCGGTAGTCGTCAAGGAAGCCGATCAGGCCGAAGCCGACCATGACCATCACCACCAGCCAGATACAGCCGACGGTGAGGTTCGCCCAGAGGAGTGTGGAGACGGTTACGGCGAAGATGATCAGGATGCCGCCCATCGTCGGCGTTCCCTTTTTGTTGAGGTGAGAGCCCGGTCCATCCTCCCGGATGGACTGACCGATCCTGAGATCCTGGAGCCTGCGGATCAGCCAGGGGCCGACGATGAAACAGATCACGAGCGCCGTGATCGCTGCGTAGATGGTCCGGAATGTGATGTATCGGAAAACATTGAAAAAAGAATAGGTCTGATGTAGCGGATATAAAAGATGAAAAAGCATTTGTCCAGCCTTCCCGATGCAACCGGAGTTTTCTGTGTGGTGAACCCTACAACGTTTGCGGCTTCAGGTCAAACGCCTCGATGATCTTTTCCGCCACCGCCTCCATTTTCATCTTCCGCGATCCTTTGACCAGAATCCAGTCGCCCGGAGTCAGTCGGGAATTCAGAAGAGCGACCACATCCTCCGGATTCTCGAAAAAGGTGATCTCCTCTTTTGGGAAACCTCTCCGAATGGCCCCGGCTGCCAGAAACCTGGTCAGCGATCCTTTGAGAAAAATATGGGCCGGCTGTGTATCCGCAAGAAGCGATCCGATTTCCTCATGAAACAGCTCCGATTCTGGACCCAGCTCCAGCATGTCGCCCAGGACCGCATAGGCATGGTCGTTTCCCCTCAATTCCAGCAGGGTTTTCAGAGCCTCGCGCATCGATGAAGGGTTTGCATTGTAGGCATCGATCATCAGGTAGGCGCCGTTTTCGAGATGCCGGATCTCGTTCCTTCCGGGGAGCGGACGGAAGGCCGTGAGGCCCGCCGCAATCGCCGTGCGGTCAAAACCGGCCGACCATGCCGTGGCCGCCGCAGCCAGCGCATTCGTCACATTGTGTTTCCCGGGGCTATGCAAAAAAACCGGGACGCCGACCCCACCGATGAGAAGCTCGAAACGGGTCCCCTCCGGTCCGAACGGTTCGATGTTCCTGGCGGTGACCTCGGCTCCCTCGCTCAGCCCGAACAGGATCCGTTTCCCACGCCATCGCTCCGCGAGGAGGACAATCGCCGGGTCGTCTTGGTTGACGATCACATGGCCCCATCCGGCCATGGTCTCAAAAAGGGATCCTTTTTCCTCCCGGATCCCTTCCAGGGAACCGAGGCCTTCGAGATGCGCCGGACCGATGTTCGTGATGAGTCCGATGTCGGGTTCGGCAATGGCTGTGAGCATTGCGATCTCTCCCGGGCAGTTGGTCCCCATCTCGATGACGGCCAGTTCGTGTGCCCTGTTCAGTTGCAGAAGGGTCAGCGGGAGGCCGATCCGGTTGTTCAGATTTCCCTCCGTCTTGAGGACGTTCCGCGTGCGGGAGGCGATGGTTGCGACCATTTCTTTCGTTGAGGTTTTCCCGGAACTTCCGGTGATGGCGATGACTGCGACCGGGAAGCGGCGGCGCCATTCTCGCGCGATGTCGCCAAGGGCCTGCAGGGTATCCGGAACGTCGATGACCGGCAACCCCTCCGGTGCCGCTGCAAGTTTTGTCGAGGCATTCGCCTGGATCAGAAATGCGGCGGCGCCCCGTTCGTCGGCGCGGGCCAGGCAGTCGTGACCGTCGAAATGTTCGCCTTTCAGCGCAATGAAGAGGTTGCCTGCGTTCAGGGTGCGTGTGTCGGTGGAGATCCCTCGGCAGGACCAGTCTGTTCCGCCGCGAAGGAGGTTTCCCCTCGTGGATTTCAGAAGATCATCGGCGGAAAGGATCAGCGCCTCATTCGTCATGATCCGTTCCTCCCGTTCCATTTCAATTTTAAAGCCTCCCGCGCAATGACCCGGTCGTCAAACGGGAACTTCCGGGTGCCGATGATCTGGTAATCCTCGTGTCCCTTCCCGGCGATGAGGACCATGTCTGTGGATTCCGCGATCCCGATAGCCTGGGTAATGGCCTCTCTCCGGTCGGAAAGAACGACGTAGCCTCTTTGCCCCGCATGACGCTTCAGATCCGCCATATCCATGAATTTCGGCACACGAATGCCCTTTTCAATTTCCCGGATGATCTCCAGGGGGTTCTCCGTCCGCGGGTTGTCGGATGTGACGACCGTGATGTCGCTGCCGGCGGTTGCGGCTTGACCCATCAACGGCCTTTTCCCGCGATCCCGATCCCCGCCGCACCCGAAAACCGTGATGATCTTTCCCGTCCGGAAGGCGGACAGATTTTCAAGGACCCGGTACAGCGCGTCGTCCGTATGGGCGTAATCAATGAAAACGGCGGGTTGCCCCGCCGTGCTCACCTTCTCCAGGCGTCCGGGAATTCGGGACAGAGCCGCGATTCCTTCGCGTATGGCCTCTTTGGGAGTCTCGACGGCCCTGGCCGCGGCCGCCGCGGCCAGGATATTTTGGAGGTTAAACCTTCCCAGCAGCGGGGAGGAAATGTCGAACGTTTCATCGACGAGACGGAGTTTCGCTTCGATTCCCTCGAGGGAGAGCCGTGCGGATTCGACCGTGATGTCACAGGGGCTGTCAAGTCCGTAGATGAATCGGCCGCCCGGCGCCTCAAGGCTGATCCGCCGTCCCCAGGGGTCGTCGCCGTTGAGGACCATTTGCTGCGGGCGGTTTTTCCCGCCGGCCGGGAGCAATTCCGTAAAAAAACGTTTCTTGGCCTGGAAGTAATTTTCCATCGTATGGTGGTAGTCGAGATGATCCTGCGTCAGGTTGGTAAAAACCCCCAGATCAAATGCGCAATCGTCTACCCGCCGCAG
The DNA here is from genome assembly GCA_034677965.1 of Syntrophales bacterium. GTDB lineage: Bacteria > Desulfobacterota > Syntrophia > Syntrophales > UBA5619 > UBA5619. The sequence continues at coordinate 33,887 of JAXDCM010000147.1, read as the reverse complement.
GTCGATGGCGTGCGACGAGACCTCCGCCACGACGTGCGTGATGCCATGGTCGGCCATCTCCCGGAGAATCCTCTGCATTTCGAAGGATTCCGGTGTGGTGTTCGGTGCGGGGAAAAGCCTTCCGTCGTATCGGTAGTTCACCGTTCCCAGGACGCCGACGGAACGGCCGGCCGCTTGGAGAATCGCCTCCAGCAGATAGGTGACCGTGGTCTTTCCGTTCGTTCCGACCACGGCGATCAGGCAGAGCCGGGCGGAAGGGTGTCTGTAGAAATTTTTCCCGAGTCGTCCGAGTGCGTGACGGCTGTCCCGGACCCGGACGGCTGTAATGCCGGATGGGGGCAGAAAATCCTGTTCGTGGAGAATGAAACGTGCGCCCCGGGCCAGCGCATCGTTGATGAATTCATGACCGTCGGTCCGGAAACCGGGAACGGCTACAAAGAGATCGTCCGCTTTGCATTGCCGCGAGTCGTAGCAGACCGAGCGGATATCGCCGTCCGGATTTCCCGAGATCCCGAGTATCTCGATTCCCTTCGCCAACTCTGAAAATCGCATCCGGACCTCTCATGAACCCATACCGAAGGTGACAGTGCAGAGGCGATCCGCCGGAACAAGTGTTCCCGCCACCGGTTGCTGGGCGATCGCCCAGCCGCTTCCGATCACACGGACCTCCATCCCTTTTTCCTTCGATTTTTTCAAAACCTCTCGGATCGTCATTCCCAGAAAGTTCGGCATGAGCGTCTCGTTCGTATCCGCTTCTGTGTCCACGAGCAATTCCTGGGTGGAGACCAGCCTGACTTTCATGTCGTCTGCGAGGGGTTTCTCTTCTTCAGGATCGGTGTTTTCACGGATGTTTGTCCTAAAACAGGTCAGCAGCTGTTCCCCGATGCCCTTGAAGACAGGGGCGGCTGCGACCCCTCCCCACCGGTCTTTCTGAGGTTCGTCCAGGATGACCAGGATCGCGATCTGAGGATTTTCCGCAGGGAAAAATCCCATGAATGAGGTCTTGACCCTCTGTGTGGAATAGACCTTCCTGATGAAATCGAATTTTTGCGATGTGCCGGTCTTGCCGGCAACGGCGACATTGATAATGCGGGCCTTTTTACCGGTGCCGTCCTCCATGCCGACCACATCGGTCAGGATGGCCGTCAGCCGTCTGGCCGTCTCGGGAGAGATGACACGTCGGACCACGGTCGGATGGTAGGCCTGAACGAGATTTCCCTTTTGATCCATGAGACCCCGTACGATGAAGGGTTTCATCAGGACTCCCTGATTGGCGATGCTGGACAGCGCTGTGATGAGCTGGATCGCCGTGACCGAAACGCCCTGGCCGAAAGCGACTGTGGCGGCATCCACGCGGGTCCATTTTTCCACCGGCCGTAGAAGGCCATTCACCTCACCCGGAAGATCGATGCCGGTTTTGGCGCCGAATCCGAACTTGCGGATGTATTGATAGAAGGTCTCCTTGCCGAGTTTTTCTGAAATTTTGATGGAGCCGATGTTGCTCGAATACTTCAGGATGTCATGCACGCTCAGTGTGCCGTGTCGCTTGCGCTGCGCTTCGTGAAAGACCCGGTCGGCAATTCGATAATGGCCGTTTTCACAGTTGAACAGGTCCGTTTCCCGGATGACGCCTTCCTCCAATGCGGCAGCGACCAGAAACGGCTTGAAGGTGGACCCGGGATCGAAACTGTCGGTGATGGCTTTGTTTTTACCGGTCGCGGGGTTGACCGCGGAGAAGCGGTTGGGGTCGAAGCCAAGCTCGTTGGCCAGTGCGAGAATCTCGCCCGTGCGGGGATCCATGACAATCGCGAAACCCCCTTGGGCGCCCTTGTCTTTGACCGCTGCCTTCAGATGGGATTCCACCATATGCTGGATGCGGCTGTCGATGGTCAGGAGAAGGTCATAATTCTCTTTCCGAACGGTTTCGGGTCTCTCCACCCGGGGGTAAAGACGCTTTCCTTTGGCATCTCGGGTCCAGATCAGTTTTTCAGGGGCGCCTTTCAGATAGCGGTCGTAGCGCAGCTCGAGCCCTTCCAGGCCGGTGGCATCCAGACCGACGAAGCCGACCAAGTGGCCGGCCAGTTCGCCGCCGGGATAGTACCGTTTGGGCTCCTTGACGATGAAAATCCCGTCGATGTCCAATTCCTGAACAAGATTAGCCTCTTCCGGGGTGATTCTCCGCGCGAGCCAGCAAAAATTCTTTGTGCCGGACAGTTTCTTCCGAAGAACCGTTTTGTCTGTCTGGAAGAGGGCGGCCAGACGACCGGCAACCTCGCCGGGATGGTTGATTTTAGATGGATCGGCGCAGACGGAATCGACCATGACGGTCGCGGCCAGCTTTTCGCCGTTGCGGTCAAAGATGATCCCCCGTTCCGGCTGCAGCGTAAGGGTCTGTGTATGCTGCTTTTGGGCGAGGGCCTTGAGGTCCTTCCCGGAGAGGATCTGCAGCTGAAAAGCGCGCGACGTGAGGGCAATGAACAGCACCAGGAAGAACACCAGCAAGGTGACGATTCTGAACCTCATCCATTTTCTGGATTCACTGGTCATTTCAGTATGATCACCTGTTGCCTTTCCGGGTATGTCATCTGCAGTTTCTCTCGGGCGATCGTCTCGATCCGCTGCGGCGATTTCAATGTGGCCAGTTCGACCTTCAGCTTTCTCTGTTCTTCCTCAATCTGCTCCTGGCTGCTCAGCTCCCGGGCGATCCGGTACTCCAACTCCGTCATATGGATGTGGCTCCATACGTACAGGAGAGCCACCGCCATCAAAACGGTGGCGATGAAGATCCAGGTCGAATATCCGATCCGGCCGGAGACATCCTCCTGTGGGTGAACCCTCTGTTTCAGAACCTCTACGGCTTGCATAATTTGATGCTCTCGGCAATTCTAAGCTTTGCACTTCTCGACCGCGGGTTGTCGCGGATCTCTTCTGTGCTGGGGATGACCGGTTTTCGCGTGATCACCTTCACCGTCGGTTTCCGTCCGCAGGTGCAGAGGGGAATGTCGGGAGGACAGGTGCAGCCTTTGGCTTCGGTGAGGAAGGCGTTCTTCACCATTCGGTCCTCCAGCGAATGGAAGGAGATGACCGCAAAGCGTCCTCCGGGAGCGAGTAGTTTCATCCCATCCGTCAGGGCCTGCTGCAGGTTGGCAAGTTCGTCATTGACGGCGATTCGGAGCGCCTGAAAGGTCCGTGTGGCCGGGTGGATTCCCGGGGTTTTCCCCCTGGCCGATATTCCAACCACCAAAGCGGCCAGGTTTCCCGTTGTCCGGATGGGGGAGAGCACCCTCTGCCGGACGATCGCCCGGGCAATCCGTCCGGCACGCCGTTCCTCGCCGAACTTCCGGAGAATCTCTTCCAACGCCTCCCTTGAAAGGGTGTTGACGAGATCACATGCGCTCGGACCCTGGCTTCGGTCCATCCGCATGTCCAACAGGGCGTCGAGGGTGAAGCTGAAGCCGCGCTCTGCCGTGTCCAGTTGATGAGAGGAAACGCCCAGATCGAGGAGGATCCCGTCCACCTTTTCAATGTTCATCCGGCTCAGCATGTTTTTCATGTCGGCGAAATTTCCCTTGGTCAGGACGGCCCGGTTGCCGAAAGATTCCAAGTGTTTTCGGGCTTCTCCGAGCGCATCCTCGTCGGCGTCGATACCGATCAGCCGGCCATCCGGCGCCGAGTTTTTCAAGATTTGAAAGGCATGTCCTCCGCCTCCCAGCGTACCGTCCAGGTAGACGGCCCCGGCTCTGCATCGAAGGAATGCGATGGTCTCTGCGAGTAAAATCGGCTTGTGGAAAATATCCATTTGAAAGTGCCTTTGTGAAAAACCGATAAACTCATTTTGCAGAGCGCCTTCTATATTCCAAGGTCAGCCATGTAGTCGCTGAAGCCGTCCAGGTTGTCTCCGCTTTTCTTCATCTCGGTTTCGAACCTTTCCTTGCTCCAGATTTCGATGACCTTGATCATGCCGGCCAGGACGATTTCCTTTTCCAGTTTCGCGAATTCCCTGAGATTGGGGGGGATGAGGACGCGACCCTGGCCGTCTAGGGAACAGTCGACCGCGCCGGACATGAAAAATCGCTGAAAGGCGCGGACTTCTTTGCGCAGCAACGATTGGTGGGAGACCTTTTCCTCGATAACCCGCCATTCGTCGTAGGGGAACGCCATCAAGTAACCGTCCCAGTTGGTGATGACGAGGCGGTTGTCATATTTTTCGGCAAAGACTTCACGGAGCCGCGAGGGGAAGGTAACCCTCCCCTTGTCGTCGATCGTGTGGTAGTATTGACCCCGGAAGACGGACATGAAAGAATTTTTCCTCCACTATAATCCACTTTGCCCCACTTTGAGGCCACAATAAAGGAGGATTTTGTCTTTGTCAAGAAAAATTTTTTACTTTTTTTGATTGTGAATCTGATATTTTAAGACGGCTTGGTTGTGTGCGGAAAGATTTTTGGAGAAGTGGTGCCCCCCATCATTGTTGGCGACGAAATAGAGGTAATCGACTGAGGCGGGATAGAGAGCCGCCACAAGGGAATCAATGCCTGGACTGGCAATGGGTCCGGCAGGCAAACCATTGATAATATAAGTATTATAGGGAGTGTCCGATTGGAGGTGTTCCTTTCGGACCGATGGAACGGGCTGGCCGTTTTTCGCAAGGTGGTAGATGGCGGTGGGATCGCTCTGGAGTTTCATGCCCATCCTCAAGCGGTTGTGAAAGACAGCCGATATCAATGGTTTTTCAGCCCGGTTTCCGGATTCCTTGCCGATCATGGAGGCCAGGGTTACCCATTCATTCATCGTCAGACCCATCTCTTTGGCCTTTTCTCTCAGTTCCGGCGTGACCTCTTTCCAGAATTTTTCCAGGATGGTCCGGATGATCTTTTCGGTCGTCATGGACCGGTTGAAGTGATAGGTGTCGGGATAGAGATATCCCTCGATGCTGTCCGCTTCGACGCCGAGCGAGGAGAGAAAAGACCGATCGGCAGATAACGCCGTGAATTCTTTCTCGTCGATCAGTTTGTCGGCGAGAAGCCGTTTTGCCGCTTCGTTTGCGGTGAGGTTTTCCGGCAGGACCACTTTATAAACCTTGATCTCCCCGCGGACCAGTTTGTTGAGAATCTCGTTGGGAGACATGGCGCCGTTCAATTCATATTCCCCTGCCTGAATGTGCGGGATTGCCTTTTTGACGAGGGCGATCATCCAGAAAAAGGGCCGGTTTTCAACCAGTCCGGTGTCATGAAGAATATCTGTGATCCGCAGGAAACCGGATCCCTTCGGGAGATTTACCGTGGTCGGAGGCACTCCGGGATGGACCGGGTTGGTCGTATAACGGGAGAAGGCAATGCCGGTCCAAAAGAGGACCAGAGCAATCAAAAGGATCATTTTCAAGCGGTTGCGGATGGAAACGACTTTCATTTTTCTAAACGACTCATCAACATGGGGCCAAACGTTATTCATTCGCCGGTTCAGTCTTGGGTCCGGTCTTGTCCGGGCCGAAATGCTTGTCGAGATACCCCTGCAGGATCAATGAGGCGGCGACACGGTCGACGAGATGTTTTCTCTGCTGCGGCCTGATTCCTCGATCGCGGAGAAGCCTGTCCGCTTCCTTCGTAGACAGGGTTTCGTCCCAGCGTTCGACGGGCAGCGACAACCGGGCCTCCAATCGCCGGATGAACCGGTTGACCTTTTCACACTGAATTCCTTCGCTGCCGTCCAGCCGGAGTGGGTAACCGACGACAATCCGCTCGATCCTGCACCGTTTGACCAGTTCGGCAATCGCGGCCAAGTCCGCCTCGCGATTTTTCCGAACCAGCGTCGTTATCCCTTGCGCCGTCATCCCGAGCTCGTCGCTCACCGCAACCCCGATTCTCCGGCTTCCGCAATCCAGACCCAGAATCCTCACTCGCTGTTCCTCCAAGATACGGCGTTTTTCTAAACCATGCGCAATGGATCTGTCCATCTTTTTTAACAGGGCGGAAGGCCTCTGCCGGTCGTTCGGCATCATGAAGGCATTCATATTTGCTGTTGTGAAAAGCGGGTCAGTCTGCTATTTTTCAGATCATGAAGCACCTTGTGATGGGAACGGCCGGCCATGTGGACCACGGCAAAACGGCTCTGATCAAAAGACTCACCGGCGTGGACACCGACCGCCTCAGGGAGGAAAAAGAGAGGGGAATCACGATCGAACTCGGATTTGCCTCCCTGTGCCTTCCGGACGGCAGGACCCTCGGGGTTGTCGATGTTCCCGGCCACGAGCGGTTCGTTCGGAACATGGTGGCCGGAGCGGCCGGTATCGATCTCGTGGTCCTGGTTGTTGCCGCCGATGAAGGGATCATGCCGCAGACGCGGGAACATTTGCATATCTGCACGCTTCTCGGGATTCAAAGGGGATTTATCGCGTTGACCAAGATCGACATGATCGATCAGGAGTGGTTGAATCTGGTTCGGGAGGACGTCCACGCGTTTCTCCGGGGGACCTTTCTGGAAGGTGCGCCGGTGGTTCCGGTTTCCTCGCTGACCGGTGCCGGTTTCCCTGAATTGCTTTCGACCATCAGCAAAACGGCGGACGAGGTACACGAGGGTATCGATCCCGGTATCTTCCGGCTGCCGGTGGATCGGGTCTTCACGATGAAGGGATTTGGAACCGTCGTCACGGGAACGCTGATTTCCGGGAAGGTGGCGATAGGCGAGGAGGTGGAAATCTCTCCGGTCGGCATCCGTTGCCGGGTGCGGGGAATCCAGGTCCACAACCGGACCGTCGAAACGGCCGAGGCGGGCCAAAGAACGGCCATCAACCTTCAGGGGATCGACCGCGAGATGATCGAACGGGGGCACGTCCTGACCGGGCCTGCGGCCCTGACGGCATGGGACAGACTCGATTGCCTGTACCGCCATCTGGGCGGCTCCGGCCGGCCATTGAAAAACCGGACCCTTGTCCGCTTCCATGCGGGTACCAGCGAAACCATTGCCCGGATGATTCTGCTCGACCGCGATGAACTGGAGCCGGGAGACGAGTGCTTTGTTCAGGTTTTGCTGGAAACGCCCCAGGCTCTGATGGCCGGCGACCGGTTCGTCGTTCGCAGTTATTCCCCGGTGACAACAATCGGCGGCGGCCTGATCGTCGATCCGCTGCCCGCGAAACACAAACGTTCGTCGGCCGGTGTTCTCGAGGAATTCAGACGCCTGGCCGACGGCGAGGATGAGGAGAAGACAGCCGTCATCCTCGATCGGGCCGGCCTATCCGGGATCACGGAGAATCAGTTGGTCGTTCGGACAGGCATCCGGAGCCGGATGCTCAGGAAGTGCCTTGAGGGCATGTTCTCTTCGAAAAGGGCCGTCTTCGTCGATCGGGACGAGATGCGGGTGATTTCGCATCCGGTATACGAGGCCTTTCAGGCGAAACTCCTACAGGAGCTTCAGAAATACCACGATGCCTATCCTCTCCGGGAGGGGATATCACGGGAAGAACTCAGGACCACGCTGGAAAGGGGAGAAGGGGTTGGCCAGAAGGTCTTTGCGATGTCCCTTCGGGATCTTGAAAAAAAAGGGAAAATTATTTCTGAAAAAGAGATGGTTCGTTTGACGGGACATCATGTTCGTCTGAAGGATGAGATGGAGGGACTGCGGAAAGACCTTTCTCAGATCTACCGGGAGGCGGGGCTCACTCCGCCGACGGTCCGCGAAATCCTCGAGCGTTTCTCCGACCGGAAAAAAGAGGTCGAAAACCTGATCCGGGTGATGATCCGAGATGGGATCCTGGTCCGGATCAGCGAGGATCTGAATTTCCATGGGGATGCGCTGGAGAGGCTTCGTGAGGACTACAGGCGGATACTGGTTAGCGACGGACAGGCGACCCCCGCAAGCTTCAAGGAATTGACCGGACTTTCGCGGAAATTTATCATTCCATTAATGGAATATTTCGATATGACCAAGCTGACGATGCGTGCGGGTGACCACCGGATCCTCCGGGAAAGGCCCGAAAAATGACATCCGAAAACGGGAATGGCGAGTGTTTCCGAATTTCTGTCTATGATGGGCGGGGGTTTTCGGTAAAACGGGAGAAAATCATTCGTGAGATTCCGCTTGAAATCTATCTCAATGACCGGAAGATCATCACAATCGCCTGTGCCGGGATCTGCGTGGACGAACTGGCCGTGGGTTTCCTCCGATCCCAAGGTTTTCTCCGGAACAGAAGCGATATTCGGGCCGTTGAAGTCCATCCCGACGGGGCTCTCGTGAAGATACGGACGGCGCCGGGATGGCACATTCCCGCGGAGGAGAGGGAAGAGACGCTGGGTTCCGGAGGATGCTTCGGTTTCATCCGACCGAGGATGGAGTTCCGGGAGAAGCGGTTGCCGGACCTTCTGTCCTTTAAACCCGTGGAACTTCTCGGCTTGATGGACCGCTTTCTATCCAAGGCCCGTCTCCATGAAAAAACCGGCGGAACCCATGCCGCGGCCCTGGCCCAAAACGGAAAGATTCTGGTCGTCCGGGAAGACATCGGAAGGCACAACACCATCGACATGCTGGGCGGCTATGCGTTGCTGCATCAGCTGGACTGCCGTGATGCCGTCATTCTCCGGACCGGCCGCGTCTCCTCGGAGATTGTTCAAAAGATTCAGCAGATGGATGTAAGGGTGTTCTGCTCGCTATCCGTTCCAACGACGCAGGCCATAGAGATGGCGCGGGAAGCAGGGATAACTTTGATCGGTGCGGTGCGGCGGGGCCGCATGAAAATCTATGCCGGGGAAGGACGGGTGGGGATGTGACGGAAAAAACGATCTATGTCAAGGATATCAGAACGGGCGACCGGGTGAACGATGTTTTTCTGGCGGGCGATAAGAAGTTGGCCTACTCGCAGAAGGGGTCTCCCTACCTCAATATTCGGCTGAGAGATCGCACCGGGGAGGTGGACGGCAAGGTCTGGGAGAACGCGCTGACTTGGGAAAAGGCGTTCAAGAAGGGAGATCTGGTCCGCATCCAGGCAAGGGCGCTCAGCTTCAAGAACGCGATCCAGCTGTCGATCGTCGACCTGCGAAAGGTGGAGGACGCAGAGGTTGAACTCGAGGATTACTTTCCGGTCGCAAAGGGGGATCGTTCGGCGATGTTTTCCGAGATTCTGTCATACTGCGGACAGGTAAAGACCCCTTGCCTTTCCGAACTCCTGAGGGCATTCTTTCGGGACGAAAAGATCGCGGAGTTGTTCCGGAGGGCGCCGGCGGCCAAAGGATTTCACCACAACTACATCGGCGGCCTTCTCGAACATACCCTCTCCGTTGTCCGTCTTCTGGACTTCACGGCCGGTCATTATGCGGGGATCAACCGGGATCTGCTGATCACCGGCGGGATCCTTCACGACATCGGGAAGATCTACGAATTTTCCTTTGACCGGATTGTGGAGTACAGCGACCAGGGACGTCTGATCGGACACATCGTCATGGGGGTGGAAATGGTCGATGCGAGGATCGCGGCGATTCCTGATTTTCCGGAACAGACGGCCATGGAACTGCGCCACCTCATCCTGAGTCACCACGGTGTTCTCGAATACGGCTCGCCCAAGCGGCCCAAAACGCCTGAGGCCCTGATCGTGTATTCGATCGATGATCTGGATGCCAAGGTGAACGCTTTCCAGGGGACCATACAAGAGGCACGCGACGAGGAATCGGACTGGACGCCCTACCACCGGCTCTTAGACCGCTATCTCTACAAAGGACGGAAACAAGACAAAACGGACGCGTTTGAGGAATCCGATGATTCCGGCGGGGATCATGGGATCTGAAATCTGTCCGTTCAATAGCGGAAAACGGCGTTCAGGTCACCTTTGTCCGGCATCCTTTCGGGAGGCAGGATAAACACCGAACCTCCATTCAGGAATGTCTGAACCGCCGCCAACTCCAGAAGATCTTCACTGCCCGCTTCCATCTGTTCATGGCACTCGATGTTGCCGGTTTCCCGATGGAAGAATCCCCATTGCTGCCGATCCGAGGCGGCAAACAAGGTGCCGACCCGTCCATGAACGGCGGCAGGAACAATCTCCCGGAGATCGGTCGATGTCAAGCCGGTTCCCGAAGATTGACGGTACTGCGCTACGGCATCCTGCTCGGCCTTCCGAAAGTATGGGCCGACGATCTTCAACGCAGATCGGTGAAGGACATCCGGGCTGATCCCCTGCGGATTGCCGGGGATACCCTCCGCGATCAATCGAGGGTGAGTATTTGCCTCGCGATAAATGGGGAACAGATAATCGACACCGGCCAGAACCAGCGGCGTTCCCTCATTCCGGAGCAGGTCGCGAAGGCCCCGGTCGATCAGGCGGAAGTACCTTAAAAGGTTGTCCTTGGTATCGTCGGGCTCGGCACCGTGTCCGGAGATCATCGCATAGCGGTCGCCTCCTCCCCCTGTGCCGGAACGGAATCGGACCTGTTTCCCGAACTCGTCGTATCCCAGCGCTTCCTGCAGATTTTTCGGCACCGATTCCAACTCGATTTCTCTGATATTTCGAACCGTTCCTTCGAAAAATCGGACCTCATTCTGGCTAAGGGCGAGAATATGGAAGCGCCTGTCGCCCTCCAGGAGCGGCAGCAGCGGCCTGATGTGAAAACGGTCGGCCACAGTAACCTGCTCGGCAAAGGCCTCGGGGAGGCAAAAGGAACGGAAGAAATCCATGGAAAGGAACAGCGCCAGACCATCGCTTTGTTTCCGCCAGAACAGGATATTTCCCGGAAGGGCCTGTGCGGGTTCCATCAGGGTCTTGATTTCCTGGGGACGCAGACCCCCAGCCAGCAGCTTTTCCTCCGCCTTCCGGAGCAGGTTTCTGAGCCGGATCTGGTTTTGCTGACTCTCCGCGCCGGTGCGGAAGGTCGGCATGAAAATCGAGATGCACCATCCCTGGTGTTTCGCCAGCAAAGCCTTCCATTCTTCCTGCGATAATACGTTCATTCGGCCGTCTCCCTTCTCTTCTCTGGTTTGAAACCTCCCGAAGTGGGGTTCACAGAAGATGATCCGCAAAGGTTATTTGAGAGGAGATTCATCCCTCTCCCCTTAAAAAAGTCCCGGAAGGGAATAGAATCCCGTTACTCAAAAGATATATAATTCGACTGGACAAAGCAACTCATTTCTTATCGGCGGGAAAAAGCGGCAAGTCAAGGGTTCCGCCCGGGCCACATTCTAAAAAACGTCGTTATTTCAAGTCATTCTAAATATCCAACGGTTTGACGGCGTCCGGCTCATGTCCGGCAGAAGGGTCCAGTGACATTCCTCTTTGCGCAGGCCTGTGAATTATGATAAACACGCATCCCTTCATCGTCCCTTTTCCCCGCGTTTACCGAAGGATAGCGGTCGATGGGCGCATGTCTCGAAGATTTTCGGCATGGGGATTTGGAACAAAGAGAAGATCGTGGCAAAAAATAAGGTGGATCATGACGATATCCGGCAGCAGGGGCAATGCCGTTTTCAGAAAAGAGGTTGCTGAGGTGGAGTGGAATGACTGGAAGTGGCAGTTCCGGAACCGCATCCGCTCTCTAAGACAACTGGCTGCGCTTCAGGGGTGTCCGGTTTCGGATTTGGCTTCCTGTGAGCCCGTCCTCAGGACTTACCCGGTTGCGATCACGCCCTATTACCTCTCCCTTCTCGATTCCACGGATGAAAAAGATCCCCTGCGCAGACAGTGTTTTCCCGATCCCCGGGAAGTCACCTTCTCTCTGGGGGGGGTCCCGGATCCGTTGGACGAGGAGCGGTTCATGCCTTTGCCGGGCCTGATCCGCCGCTATTCCGACCGCTGTCTGGCGATGGTTACGGGGACCTGTGCCCTCTATTGTCGACACTGCAACCGCAAACGGTTGTGGCTCGCTGAAAAATCCGGGACGGGATGGGGAAAACTGAAGAGGATGGTGGATTTCGTTGCCCGGACGCCCTCCCTGAGGGAAGTGATCGTCTCGGGTGGCGATCCCTTGATGATCCCCGAACCCCTTCTGGATCGGTTTTTGGGGGCCCTCCGTGAGATTCCCCATCTGGAGGTTCTTCGCATCGGGAGCCGGGTGCCGGTCACAATGCCGATGCGGATTACGCGGCAACTCTGTGCCATGCTGAAGCGGCACCGGCCGCTCTGGTTCAATACGCAGTTCAACCACGCCAGGGAGATCACGGAAGAATCCGCCAGGGCTTGCGAGATGCTGTTGACGGCGGGGATCCCGGTCGGGAACCAGTCGGTTCTGCTCAAGGGGGTCAATGACGACTATGAATCGATGCGGGATCTGCTGTACGGACTGGAGCGGATCTCAGTCCGACCCTACTATCTGTTCCAGTGTGATCCGGTCCGGGGGACCGACCATTTCCGAACGGAGATCCGGACGGGCATGGAGATCATGGAGAGGCTTTGGCGCAATGTCTCCGGACTCTGCATTCCCCGTTATGTGCTCGATTGTCCGGGAGGGTACGGAAAGGTCCCGCTACAGACATATTCTCTGTCTCTGAAGAAGCAAGGGACGAAAAACATTTTTTTGACAATGCAGGACAAATGGACTAAAAAATATAACAAGATATACGGACCCGATTTCGGGATACGGGAACGGAAGCGGGGCGTCTCTATCGGCCGAAGCGATTCGAAAAGGAGAGAGAAAAACCATGTACACAGCCAGTGATCTCAGGAAGGGACTGCGGATCAAGATCGACAACGATCCGTTTATCATTACCGAATTCAATTTTGTCAAACCCGGGAAAGGACAGGCGCTGTACCGCTGCAAACTGAAGAACATGGTCAACGGGAACCAGTTCGAACGCACATTCCGTTCTGTGGACGTCTTCGAAGCGGCCGATCTGCAGGAGAAGAAAATGCAATACCTGTATCAGGAGGAAGGGAAGTACTGTTTCATGGACAACCAGAGCTATGAACAGGTATTCCTCACGGAGGATCAGATCGGTGAGGCCAAAAATTTTCTTCTCGACAACATCGAAGTGGAGGTCTTGCTGTTCGAGGATCGGCCGCTCGGGATCAGCCTGCCCAATTTCATCGACGTGGTTGTCACCAAGGCCGACCCCTGGGCAAAAGGGGATTCCGTATCGGGAAACACAAAGCCGGTCACCGTGCAGACCGGCTATCAGCTCCAGGTCCCGCCTTTCATTGAAGAGGGAGAAAAGATCCGAATCGACACCCGCAGCGGTGAATATCTCACACGCGTCAAAGGATGAATACAGACGATTCCTGGAAGCTGGCTGTCCGGGCGGATGTTCTCCGGTTGCGCGCCCGAATCATCCGGGCGGTCCGGCATTTCTTTGTGAAGAGGCATTTTCTCGAGGTTGAAACACCCGTCCGGATTCCGGCGCCGGCGCCGGAGTCCCATATCCGTCCCGTTCCTTCGGACGGATGGTTCCTGCAAACCTCGCCGGAGTTGTGCATGAAGAGACTCCTGGCGGCGGACTATCCGAGAATCTTCCAGATCTGCAAATGTTTCCGCGCAGCCGAACGGGGCGACCGCCATCTGCCTGAATTTACAATGCTCGAGTGGTACCGCGCGGGGACGGATTACCGGACCCTGATGAGCGATTGTGAGTCTCTGATTTTAGATGTGGCCGCGGATCTCGGTTTCGGCAAAACCATTCCTCGGCAGGACCGGACGATCCGTCTGGAGCCTCCCTGGGAGAGAATCACTGTCCGCGAGGCCTTCAAGCGATACGCAACAATGACCGAGACCGACGCGCTGCGGATGGATCGATTCGACGAGATCCTCTCCTGTGATATCGAATCCCGTCTCGGTGTGGAGGAGCCGCTATTTCTATACGAATATCCGGCAGAACTGGGTTCCTTGGCACGTGTGAAGGCGGATGATCCCGGCGTCGCCGAACGCTTCGAATTGTACGTGGCCGGATTGGAGTTGGCCAATGCCTTTTCCGAGCTCACCGACATGAACGAACAGCGTCGGCGTTTTGAGCAGGCAGTCTCGGAATGTGCATTCCGTGACGGCCTTTCCTATCCTATGCCGGAGCCCTTTCTCTCCGCTTTGCCTCGAATGCCTCCCTCGGCCGGGATTGCCCTCGGCTTGGATCGTCTCGTCATGCTTTTTGCAGACAAATCCCGAATCGAAGAGGTGGTCGCCTTTCCGCCCGAGTCCCTTTGACAGGATCACTTCTTTGGATCGTTTGCAGACGGGAGAGGCGCATGGCTTCCGTTCATCGGTTTCTTTCCGGGAAGTGTGGACTGGTCGATTCCGTCTCGCCGGTTTTGCGCAATCCGTTGCGCTATCCGTTCTTGACAAGTCCCGACTTTTCCATTACATGTACGCACATCTTTATCTACTTCGATCCTAAAGGAGTCTGGACGTGAAGGAAGTTACATCCGTGGCCGCGGCGAATCTGGGCGGAAATTTTCATGGCAGCCTTTTCGATATGGTGGTTAACGCGGGATTTGTCGTTCAACTGGTCCTGTTGCTTCTTCTGATTTTCTCCGTCGTTTCCTGGGCGATCATTCTGATGAAATACTTCAGCATTCGGAAAACCGGCAAAGAGAACGAGGAATTCCTTAGTGCTTACATGAAAAGCACGAAACTTTCCGAGATCCTGCCCGAGGCGAAAAGATTCCGGAACTCGACGCTCGCGGAGGTCTTCCGAGGCGGTTATACGGAACTCGTGAAAATCAGCCGGGCGGTTCGTGGAACGACCGCTGGACGGGACGTCGCAGAGGCGCCCGGTTCGGTGCCGGAGATCAGCGGGATTGACAATGTGGAAAGGGCGCTGAACCGGGCTTGCGGGATGGAAACGACCAAGCTGGAGGCGACCCTCGGATTTCTCGCAACGACCGGCAGCGCCAGCCCGTTCATCGGTCTTTTCGGGACCGTTTGGGGGATCATGGATACATTCAAGGGGATCGGCGCACGCGGTTCGGCGACGCTGGCCGTCGTGGCGCCGGGGATCTCGGAGGCGCTCATTGCAACAGCGGCGGGCCTTGCCGCCGCTATCCCGGCGGTTATTTTTTACAATTACTATCTGAACCGGATCAAAGGGATGACACTGGAAATGGATCATTTTGCGTCGGAGCTCCTCAATATCGTTGAGCGGTTTTACGTGAAGAAATCATAGTGGCCATGAAATATAGAAGACGCGGTAGTGCGAACGAAAACCGACCCATGGCCGAGATCAACGTCACCCCTCTCGTGGACGTGATGCTGGTTTTGCTGATCATCTTCATGGTGACGGCGCCGATGCTTCAAATGGGGATCGACGTCGATCTTCCCCGCGTCAAGGCGAAAAGCGTGGATGTTGCGGAGGAAAAACTCGTACTGACCATCAACGGCGCCAAGGATATTTTTCTCAACAAGAGCAGGATTCCTCTTCGCGAACTCGGTACAAAACTGGGGTACATCTTCAAGTCACGGATTGACCGTGAGATTTATCTGCGGGCGGACCGGAACGTCCCTTACGGATTCGTGGTCGAGGTGATGGCCGAGGTCAGAAAGGCGGGCGTGGACAAATTGGGGATGATCACCGAGCCGCCTGAGGAACGCAGGTAATGTTGGAATGGATTGAAAGAGACAGACAAGAGCGGAGTCGCCTGAAGGGCATGATCCTCCTTTCCATGCTTTTCCACGCCGTGATTCTCCTCCTCCTCTTCTTTACCCCTTCGTTTCCTTCACCAAAACTGACTTTCGGACCGGTCTACACCGTCTCTCTGGTCAACTTTTCGGGGAGCATGATGGAACGGAGGAGCGCGACGGCTGCGGCGAAGGAGCTCATGGAGGGCACTCGCTCCGAAACCGTTCTGAAGAAGCGGTTGGATCCGGAGCCGATTGTTCCCATCCGTAGCCTGGAGAGTCGCAAGAAACCGGACCAGGACCTGGAGAAGGCGATGGAGGAGATCCGGAAGAGGGCTTCTGCGAGTACCGCCACACCCAAAACGTCGGAGCGGGCTTCCCCGGAGATGAAAGACGGACCTCCGTCTCCGGCTTCCTCTGGGGGCGGGGATGTCAACGATAAAATGGGACCTTACTATTCGGCGATCTGGTCCCGAATCAAAGGTCAATGGGTGTTTCCGGGGCTTCAGCCGGGAGATTCCTGGGAAACGGTGATTCATGTGACGATCCTCCGCAGCGGAGCGGTTACGGGAATCAATTTTGAGAAACGGTCCGGCAACCGATATTTCGATGATTCGGCCCTGAAGGCAATTCAAAAAGCCAGCCCGTTTCCGCCCTTGCCGGCAGGAATCGGTGGGGGAAGTCTGGATGTCGGGATACGGTTTCTCTCGTCTGAGCTGCGGGCCTGAGCGAACGATTTTGAAAGGAAAATCGGAATGCATGATCTGCGGAAAACATTGTTTTTGGCTCTGACGCTGCTTTTTCTGTTCCCTGCGGGTTGGGTTTACGGGAAGGTGTACATTGACATTGATTCTCCGACCTTTCAGAAGTTTCCCATTGCCGTTGCCGATTTCAAACCCCTTCGGTCCGTTCCGGACGCGGGTGGCCTGTCTGTCTGGTTTTCCGACAGCCTTTCCCGTGACCTGACGATCACGGGCTACTTCAACGTTCTGGACCGGAGGGCCTTTCTGGAGGATCCGAAGCAATCGGGGATCACGGCGGAGGCGATCCGTTTCGAAGATTGGACGGTGATCGGCGCCGAGTATCTGGTCAAGGGGGGATTTCAGACGGACGGGCGCGAGCTGGTGGCCGAGATGCGCCTGTTTGATGTGGTGCGGGGAGAGCTGGTCGTTGGAAAGAGATATACAGGGAGACCTGAAGACCGCAACCGGATGGTGATGCAGTTTGTAGACGAGATTCTTCTGGCCCTGACCGGTGAAGCGGGTGTGTTTGACACGAGACTCGCCTTTGTCAGAAAAGGAGGCGAGTCCGCCGATATTTACACGGTCAACTTCGACGGCTCGGACCTTCGCCGGATCACGGACTATAAATCGCTGACCATCGCGCCGCGCTGGTCCCCCGATAACCGATTTCTTGCGTTTACCTCCTATCGGGACGGCAACCCGGATATTTACCTCCGGGATCTGGCGAACGGTTCGACCAAGAAACTCTCCTTCTATTCCGGATTGAACCTGCCTGGCTCCTGGTCCCGGGACGGCGCCAGACTGCTGGTCACCCTCAGCCGGGACGGGAATCAGGAGATCTACGAGATGAATGTGGGCAGCCTGCTCCTCCAACGTCTCACAAGGGATTTTGCCATCGATGTTTCTCCCGTGCGCTCCCCGGATGAAAAGAGCATCGCCTTTGTTTCCAACCGCAGCGGTTCTCCGCAGATCTATGTCATGGATGCGGACGGAGGCAATGTAAGGCGGTTGACCTATCAAGGGAATTACAACACCTCTCCGGCCTGGTCTCCGAAGGGGAAAAAAATCGCCTATGAGGGTTCCGTGAACGGTCGTTTTCAAATCTTCACCATTGACGCTGAAGGGGGGGACCCGCAGCAGTTGACGTTTGAAAGCGGCGATCATGAATCGCCGTCGTGGTCGCCGGACGGGAGATATTTGGCGTTCAGCATCCGGGTGGGTGGCCGGAGCCGGATTGCAATCATGAATTCCGGCGGACAGAATGTGAGGATTCTGAATGAGGCTGGTGAATCCTGTCAGAGCCCGTTCTGGTCTCCGCGATTGCGGTGAGTTGCACAATTTTCCATTTTTTAGTTGATTTTTATCACCGGAAGTGGTTAAGTACATCAATAAAAATTTAGTAAGGCATTGAAATACTGATGATTCAAGAAAGGAGAATCAGGATGAAAAGAAATTTGGTGTGGGTTGGGCTGATTGCAATCGTTTTATGCGTCTCTGTTGCATTCCTGACCGGTTGTGCCAAGAAAGCGGCGCTAAAGGAGGGGGCAGGTCTGGCCGGAGCCGCCCAGGAGCAGAAAGCGGTTTCAGCTGGAACCACGGCGGCGCAGGATGATGCGGCGGCGCGGGAAAGGGCGTTGCGTGAAAAAGAACTGAGGGAGAAGGCCGAGCGAGAGGCGGCTGAAAAGGCGGCCAGGGAGGCGGCTGAAAAGGCAAAGAAAGAGGCGGCGGCCAAAGCCGCGGCGATTCTGCAGGAATTGAAGATTGCCGACATCCACTTTGATTTCGACAAGTACAACCTCCGACCGGACGCTCAGGAAATTTTGAAAAAAGGAGCGCCTGCGTATTTGAAATACCGGGATTACAAGCTTGTGGTTGAAGGCCATTGCGACGAACGGGGAACCGCCGAATACAACCTGGCGCTCGGTGAGAAACGGGCGATGGAAGCCGCGAAGTATCTGGTGAATCTGGGAATTGAAAAGGAAAGAATCAGGACGATCAGCTACGGCAAGGAGATGCCGTTGGATAAGGGCCATGACGAAGCGGCCTGGGCAAAAAACAGAAGGGCCCATTTCGTCGTTTTCCCGCCTGTAAAGTAAAGTTAGAGGCATAGGTTTAACCTGACCGAACGGTGTCCGCAGGGAAGCTTGCCGATGGTGCATTAAAGCGGATGCGGTTGAGGAAATTCGGTTCGGGAGTGCGACGATCGTCCCGGTGGTATGAGCGGTCCTGTGAGTTGCGATCGGAAATGTGACTCACAGGACTCTTGTATTTGGCTGACTGATCTTACACTCGTCTCATTTTTTGATGAATGTGAAACCATCATGGAGGAAAGAGTTTTGCGCAAGTGTCTGCCCGTTCTTTTTTTCGTTGTCTGTTCGATTGCCGGTTGCGCCACAACAGATGATCTGCGCCGTGTTCGCGCCGATTTGAACCGTCAGATCCAGATGACCAACGAAAAAATCATTGCCGTCGAGCAGAGACAAATGCCGCTCCGAGACGAGATTGCGGGTCTCCGCAGTGAGGTTGCAAATACCCAGGAAAAAGCCATTCAGCCGTTGCGGGCAAGTCAGGCGGAAGGTCGAGCCGAAATCACGGAACTCCGGGAACAACTCCAGCAGATTCGCGGGACAATCGACGGCCTTCGGAAAGAGACGGGTTCTGTATCCGCCAGGACGGCAAAACGGGATGAGGAGGAGAAGGCGCTACGGGAAAAACTGGACAACCTCACTTTCAAGATCAACTTCATTGAAAATTTTCTTGGGATCGGGAAGGCGGAAGGAAAAGCCGCTGCGGAGAAGGCCGGGAAACAGCCTCCGGCTTCACCTGCGAAAGAGGTGCCCGGCAAGGGCAGGACGGACAAGGAATCCCTTTACAACGCCGCCTATGAACTTTTCAAGGAGGCGAAGTATGAGAAGTCACGAGAGGCATTTGAAAGTTTCCTCAAGCAGTACCCCGATACCGAATTTTCCGACAATGCGCAGTTTTGGATCGGCGAGTGCTATTATTTTGAAAAGAAATATGAAAAGGCGATCGTCGAATATGAAAAGGTGGTGAAGAGCTTTCCGGATGGGAATCGGGTTCCTCATGCTCTTCTCAAACAGGGTCTCTCTTTCCAGAGTCTGGGGGATAACGTGAGCGCAAAGCTCCTTCTCCAACAGGTGATCAAGGACTATCCGAACACCAGTCAGGCCCGGATCGCCCGGGCGAAACTCATCGAAATCAAGTGATTTTGGAAGTGCCGGGTCTCAAGGGTTCAGCAAGATCGGAATCGTTCCTGCCGGGATCGCCAGCGGGAAGGATTCCGGATCGGCAGTGATGTGCCGCGGATCGTCCTGCCGAACCGTCAGTGTGGACATGTCCGCTCCCCGGATCATTACTTTCCGTGGCAGATAGTCATCCCCGACACGGACATGCTCCGATAACTCCGCCGTATACAAGACCGTTCCTTCATCCGTAAATTTCTGGAAGCGGATGAGCCGTCCGGCTTCCGGTTCGATCCACAGGGAGCGCGTCCTCCTTCCCGAAGGGAAGTGATCCATGCGATAAAGCCCTTCTTCCCGGATTCCCCGATATGCAGTCGCCTGATCGGTGCCATCGGGAGGAATGCCCATCAGTATAGACACCATGTCGGAGACCGAGATGGAAATGGGGAAAAAGCGAGAAACGTTATCGGGAGTGTCCGGGCCCCGATAGAACGCGTTCTTCATGGGCAGAAAGACACGGAGTTCGCCGTTGGCGGCAGAAAGGAAGAAATCCGGGGGGCCCAGCAAAGGAATGGATTCTACGCGAAGCAGATCCGGTCTTTTCATCATTACGGCGGCCCTCAACAGATATCGCTTGTCTTGGTGATCGATTTCAATGCGAGCCGCAGCCGTGACCGTCTGTCCGCTGGGGAAGTTTGCCGTAAGAATCCGGAGCGCTGCCTCGGGAGAGTCGTAGAATGCGGGAGGAACGAAAGGCGCGCGACCGGCGCAGCCGGCGACTGAAAGGCCGATGAGCACCATCCAGAGCAACGAACGGGCATGACGTATCTGTCCGCGGGTCGCTTGCATTCATTCTCCAAGCTGCGAAAAACATCCCACCCGATTCATGGCCGGTGCTTTCGCATGCGCAAGATTCGAATCAGGGGGCGTTCCCCTGACGGAGGCTGTCCCGTTTTTTCCGCAGCAGATCGCTTCCGGGATTGTAGCGGATCGCTTTGTCATAAGCTTCGGCCGCCTCCACGAGGTGTCCGGATTGGAGATAGACGTCTCCGAGATGTTCCAGAATGGCCGCATCTTCCGGGAGAATTTCGGAAGCCTCTTTCAGATACCGAATGGCCTCCTCCATACGGTTCTGTCGAAAGCAGACCCAGCCCAGCGAGTCGATCATATAGCCGTTCCCCGGTTTCAGTTCGAGCGCCCTCCGGATCATCTTCTCTGCTTCTTCCAGATGGATCCCCCGATCCGCATACATATAGCCGATGAAGTTGAGCGCCTCGGCATGATCCGGTTCGAGCCTTAAAACGGTTCTCATGGACAGGACGCTTTCCTCGAAACGATCCGTCTTTTCGAAGAGAACCCCGAGGCCGAAGTGCAGATCGACGCTTTCGGGGCTCAGCCGCAACCCTTCCCGGAGGAGCTCCTCCGCCTCGGAATATTTTTCCCCCTCCTCATAGAGAGAGGCAAGGTATGCATACAGACCCGGGATGTCCTTTTTCTTTGCGATGGCCCGGCGAAGCGAATCGACGGCCTTGTCCACTTCGTGCCTTTTTTTCAACATCATTCCGATCCGGATCTGGGCACTGCCGAAATACTCCGACGATGCAGGAATGCCCTGCAGAACGTCCAGGGCCGCGTCATCGGCCCGGATATCCTCATACGTTGTGCCGAGAAGATACATGATTCGGTATTCGGTCGGGTATTCGCGCAACAGAGCCGTCAGCATCCCGATGGCTTGTTCATTCTTGCCCCGTTCCAGGGAGATGAGCGCCAGGGTCATCCTCACCTCCCGGTTGCCGGCGTCCAAATTTAAGACCTCCCGGAACGCTTCCTCCGCCTCGTCGTAACGCTGTTCCCGAAGGTACAGTTCCCCCAGTTTGATCCGCGCCTGGATCCTGGCGGGGAAAAGATCGACGGTGTTCCGATACACTTCGATCGCCTCAGGGATTTTCCTCTGCTTTTCATAGAGGATTGCGAGGTCGATCATGGCCGGTTCGAACTCGGGACGAACGGATAGGACTTTTTTAAATCCCGTCGCGGCCTCGTCGTACCGTTTCATATCGGACAGCAGCCGGGCCAGGTAGTAGTTCCCCATGAAGTGCTCGGGATCGATTGCCAGAAGCTCACGGAAGGCGGCGATTGCCTCATCGAACCGCTTCAATTCTGCCAGGCTGGTTCCCAGGTAGAATAGGGCTGTGGCATTTTTCGGCTGCAGATCGACGACCCGTCGGTATTCCGCTGCCGCGCTTGCGTAGTCTTTCCCGTTCAGATAGAAGCCGCCCAGCAGCAGACGAATGTCCCCGTCGTTCGGATGCTTCTCCAGCGTCCTGAGGCAGATCGCGAGGGCTTTTTCGGCATCCCCCCGTTCCATATAGAGCGATGCCAACTCCCCGGCCAGGTATGCGGAATCGGGATCGATGCGAAGGGCTTCATCCATCTCTCGGATGGCCTCGTCCGGATTCTCATTCAGGGCATGGAGAATCCCGAGGCTGTAATGATAGGCGGCGGAACGGGAATGCGCGATGCGGGACGCTGCGGATGAACTCTCTTTTCGCAAAGGGAAGACGCTGCAGCCGACCAGCAGCACCACGAAAACTCCCCATCCGATCGTGCGGAGAAACATCCGGATCATTGATCAGGTTCCTTTCGAAGGCGATTCATGGTTCAGCCTGTTGTTGCCGGCGCGTCTCGCTTTTCTCCCCGCGCGGATCCCCGAGGCAGGCTGAAACACTGATCACCTGGATTCCCTCGGCCTGCCAGATCGGTATCGCCGCGCGGATCGCCTGTTCCGTTTCCCGGCGAGGATGGCCGATCATCAGGATCGGCCATCCGTTCGTCCGTTCCTTTTGAACCATGCCGGTCAGGTTCTTCAGGGCGGCATCCCGGCCGGGGACATGATCAATAAAGATATCCCTTGCGGCAAAACGAACGCCTGCACGTTTGGCCGACTCCCTCCCCCGGGAAGATTCGGTCGTCAGGCTGTCTATAAAAAAAAGATTTTTTGCCTTCAGTTCCTCCATGACAACGGCGAGCCGTGCCCCGTCCTCCATGAAACGCGAGCCCATGTGGTTGTTCACTCCCGAAATGAACGGCACCGCCGCGACGGCCTCACGCACACGGCTTCGAATCTCTCCCGCGGTCATATCCGTCGTCAGCGCCCCTTCCCCTGGAAATACGTCCGGATAACCGACGGATTCCATGGGAAAATGGAGAAGGATCTCTTTCCCCGCCGCACGCAAAAGCCGCGCCGCCTCCACAGCGTGGGGAGTATACGGAAGAATGGCAAAGGAGACAGGCAGAGGAAGGCTCGCCAGTTTCCGAACGATCTGGAGATCGAAACCGATGTCGTCGATAATGATTGCGATCGGCTGTGACTGGACGGGGGCCTCGGTCTCCGGCCCTATCGTTTCATCCTTCGATGTCGGCGTTTCCTTTTCGAGGCTTCTGTGGGAGGTCAAGTCCTCCGGACGTTGAACCACCCTTTCGGCGAAAAGAACAACCGCCGCGATAAGAGCGGCGATGATCACGACCGCCCGGAACGGAAATCGTTTCACGTTTTCTGATGACCTGTCCCATTCTCCGTTTTGCCGGTTCCGTTTACTCTTTGGAATTCTTTTTCAGAATGTCCCAGCTTTTCAGGATATCGATCGCGTTTTTCAACTGATTGTCCTGATCGATGTGATCCTCATCTTTCCGGGCTTCCAGCATCCTGGCGTCGTTCTCTTTCGGCGATTTGATGTGTCCCTTCAGATCCTTCTCGCGGACCTGGGCGTTGTCGGCATCCTCCTTTTCATCTGCCGGCCGGGTCCGTTTGACCACAATGTCCGGTGTAATTCCTTCCGCCTGGATGGACCGACCCTTGGGGGTATAGTATCTGGCCGTTGTGAGTTTCAGGGCCGCACCGTCCTCAAGGGGAATGATCGTCTGAACCGAGCCCTTGCCGAAGGTCTGGGTTCCGATGATCACGGCCCGCCCGTTGTCCTGCAGCGCGCCGGAGACGATTTCCGCGGCGCTGGCGGTTCCTTCATTGACCAGAACGACCATCGGGCAGGTCGGCTCATCCCCGTTGTCCTTTGCCGACGTCTGGCTCTCCATGCTTTTGGCACGGCCGCGAGTGGAGACGATACTTCCCGACTTCAAAAAGGCGTCCGACACTTCCACGGATTGGTGCAGCAGTCCACCGGGGTTGTTCCTCATGTCCAGAACAATCCCTTTTAGCGGATGCGCCTTGGATTCAATCTCCCGGAGGATCTTCTTCAGGTCGTCTCCCGTCCGCTCCTGAAAGGCGGAAATTCGGATGTAGCCGATGTGGTCGTCAAAAACCTTCGACTTGACGCTCTTGATCGAAATGATGCTGCGGATGAGCTCGATATCCTTCGGCTTGGCCATCCCCTCGCGAAGGATGGTGATGTTCACCTTCGTATCCTTCGGACCGCGAAGCTGTTTGACCGCATCCAGGACAGTGATGTCCTTGGTTGATTTTCCATTGATCCGGATAATCTGGTCGCCGGCCTTCACCCCGGCGTTGTATGCGGGCGTATCCTCGATCGGGGAAACCACGGTCAAAACATCCTTCAGCAGGGTGATTTCAATTCCAATCCCGCCAAAGCTTCCCCGTGTCTCCACCTCCAGTTCCTTGTACATCTCGGCGGTCATAAAACTGCTGTGGGGGTCGAGGGATTTGATCATGCCGTTGATGGCTCCCTGCAACAGCTTGTCTGTTTCCACGGGTTCCACATAATTCTTATCCACCATGTCCAGGACCTCGCTGAAGGTCTTGAGACCCTTGTAGGTGGTGCGATCGATCGCCGAGACACGGCTATCCCCGTAGGGTCCGAGAATCAAAAGCGACAAAAAGACGGACAGGATGACAGCCCTCTTGCCGAAAAAAATTTTCATCAAATGGATCCTCCCAGATTCAATCAAGATGGATGGATGACGGTTCCTTCGTATCACTTTTTTCATGGACATTCCATTGCTTTTTCAATCTTGTTTAGACGAAACGGTGCGGAACGGAGTGCCAACACTCCGATCCGGATCCCCATAAGATGGCTGAAAATGATTTGCAGGAACGGATTTTTGCGGTGCTCTTTTTTTGTTTCGGCACGGGATGGTTTGTCTCTATCCTGCTGCGGATCTTTATGACGAAAGAGCCATCGTCAGAGATATTTCCGGATGACGGCCGTAACGACCCCCCCGATTTTAAGCTCCTCCTTCGGACGAATCGGGGGATACCTCGGATTGGCTGCCTCCAGGACCACCGTCTTCCCCTCCCGCCGGAAGTGCTTCATCGTCCACTCCCCGTCCACCTCGGCGATTACAATATCGCCTCCCTTGGGATCCCTCCCCCGTTCCACAACGACGAGATCCCCCTCCATGATTCCCGCCCCGTTCATCGAATCCCCGCTGACCTGGAGCAAGAAGGAGGCCTCCGGCCGTGTGATCAGATACTCGTCCATGGAGAGAATGTCGCATAGGGCCTCTTCCTCCGGGGAGGGAAAGCCGGCCCGAATGGATCCGAGGCGGGGGACGGCAAAGGGGCGTTTCGTCAGGCTCAGGTGGCCCGTATCGTCCCGTGCAAGCAGACCGGCGGTGATCAGTTTTTCGACCCAGAAGTGGACGACACTCTTCGAGCGGACCCCCAACAGGCCGATCATCTCGGCATAGGAGGGCATCCGCCGTTTTTCCCGGTAGAAAACGAGGAGAATCTTCCGGACGGATCGGAGGGTGCGTTTTTCTTTCATGCGCCTCCTTTTATAGAACAAGCGTTCTATTGTCAAGCAGAATGTTCAGTTGCTTTGCGATCAGCGGGAGCGGAGACGGATCATCGCGGGCACTGCGACGACAATCATCATCGCACCGACGAGGACAAAGGGCCAGCGGTACCCCCAATAGGAGGCCATCATCCCGCCGAAGAAAGGGCCGGCCGCCATTCCCAGGCTGATCATGGAAGAGGTCAGACCGTAGGCTTTTCCGTAGCTCTCTTGCGGGATCAGTCGTCCGACCAGGGCGTTCATTGTCGGCAGGATTCCGCCGGCCGCCAAGCCGTAGAGTGCCCGAAGCAGAACCAGATGCAGGATCCCCTGCGCCGCCCCGTGCAGCAGGATGATCACGGCGGTCAGCAGGAGATGACACAGCAGGATCCTTCGGTGGCCGATCCGGTCGCCGAGATAGCCGACACCGCCGGCGGCCATCGCCGCCGCTCCGCCGCTGATTGCGAACAGCAGACCTGTCGTTGAAGCGACGCCGCCCATCGCCGGGTCGCACATCGTTTCGATGAAGAGCGGCAGGATCGGGGCGACGAAATGCACCGTGAAATTGAAGAAAAAGAAAAGGGCGAGCATGGCGGGAAAACCGCTGTAAGCCAGCAGGGAGAGCATCCGGTCGTCTTTTGCCAGTTTCTCCACCGACGGCCGAACGAACCGCTCCCGGGTTCCGAAAAGAACGAGGGTTCCACCCAGGAGTAAAATAACGCCGCCCGCCATGAAGGTGAGCCGGTATCCGGCGAGATCGGCCAGGATCCCCCCGATCCACGGTCCGAGCGTCATACCGAGAAAAACCGCTACCTGCATAAGCCCCAGTGCATATCCCAGTCTCTGTCTGGGGACCACCGATGAGACCAGCGCAATGGAGGCCGAGATCGTGCCGGTCGTCGCGCCGGAAAGGATACGGAGGAAGAGGAGCTGCCAGACGTCGATGACAAGCCCCATCGCGAAGGTGATGACGGCACCGCCGAACATGGCGCGTTCCACCATGATCTTTCGGCCGTACCGGTCGGACAGCCACCCCCAGAGGGGCGAGAAAAAGGCCATGACGAGACTGCCGGAGGCGACCAGAACCCCTGCCCAAACAGGGACCATCCGTTCGTCGGTTATCCCCAGCTCGCGGACGTAAAAGGGCAGAAAGGGAAGCACGAACGCGAAACCGATCATCGACAGGAACTGCGCGACGAACAGGATGTAGAGGGTTTGCCGCCAGGGATGTTCCGTTTCCGGGCTATCGGGATCACGGGATGGATTCGCGTTCATGGGTCATTTTACCGGCGGACGGCAAAACGCGGCCGGTTCCCGCATATGGCAATCGACCGGTAAGAGTCGAACTGGAGGATGATCTTCATATTGGATTGATAATACAAAACAATGCGTGTATCAATACAAAAAGAATCGTGGCGACCCCATTCGAAGCGAAAGAAGGTGAGGATGTCGGGGAAATCGATCGTTCAAGGACTCATGGCCAGGCTGGCGACCAGCCGTTTTGTCCGTGATGCACTGGCGAAAGAGGAAGATCCCGCGACGATCACTTCAAAACCGACGTCGAGGGTCTGGATGGGCTTGGGGCTCATCGGCTTGAGTTATATCATCGGCTGGCCGGCTGTGGGGCTGCTGGCCTGGATCTCCTACCATCTGAGGGAGCCACTGATTGTTGTTGCGGGCGGTCCGGTGACCTATGGACTGTCTCATGTCGTTTTCTGGATCGGATTGTACTGTGCCGGCACCCCTTATATCAGGCCGTTGCTGCAATGGGCGGCGAGGCGTCTGGTGAAACGCCTGGAAGCCTCATCGTCCGAAGGTAACCCGCCGAAGGTCTTCGCGACGTCTTTCCCGAAGGAGAAGTCCGGCCGGATGAGAAGCAGCCCGTTTGCGGCCGGCATACGGGGAGCGCCTTCGCCGGCCATGATTGCCGGGGCGACGGCTTTTCTCCTCGCCGGCCTGCTGCTGCTGATCCGGCCGAAGCTGGCAATGATCCCGTTGGCCTTATTCGTTCTCGCCTGTATGGTTGCCCCCTTTCTCCCCGGATTCGGATTCTTCCTTCCCGTGATCAGCCGGGGGAAAAAAGAGGGAAGGTCGGTCGCCCTGACCTTCGATGACGGGCCGGATCCGGAGATTTCCCCTCGGCTGCTGGAGCTTTTGCGGTGTCATGGCGTGCCCGCGACGTTTTTTGTGGCCGGCGCAAAGGCGGAACGATATCCGGAGCTGATCCGGGGAATCCTCTCTCACGGACACACCATAGGGAATCACTCCTATCATCACGACCCCCTGCTGATGCTGCGTTCACGGGCAACGCTCCGCAACGAAATCGCATTGGCTCAGGATGCGCTTGCGGCTTACGGCATCCGTCCGTTGACCTTTCGGCCTCCCGTCGGGATCACGAATCCCAAGCTGCCGGGGGTCTTGAAGGAGCTCGGCATGGATTGTGTGAACTTCAGCTGCCGTGCCCTTGACTTCGGCAACCGGCGGATTGGGGGTTTGGCGGAGATCATCCTGGAGAAGGTCCGCCCCGGGGATATCATTTTGCTGCACGATGTCGTGCCGAGGGGAGGGGATGGAGCCGAAAGATGGATCGCGGAGATCGAGCGGATCCTTTCGGGCCTGACGAACAAGGAATACGAGATCCTTCCGCTGTCGGATCTGATCGATCGATCGGTGATGGTACATCTTCATGATTCCGCTGAACGGGCCGCAGAATGAACGGCACGCCATGACGGAATGCTTTTCGGCCTCTTCGGGAAATTGCGCGTCCGTCTATCTTCTCCCGCCGGCCATCTTTTCCGCCTCGGGCCTTCCGCGCAACAGAACCGTCATCAGCGGCCCAAACCCTGCCCCGACGCCGAGCGCCGTCCATGCCAGACCCCAGGCCATCGTCGTCGAGCGGAGCGTTTCGCCTTGCACCCAGTCGAGGACGAGCCCGAATGCCCAGGGACTGATGATGCCGGCGCCGAAGCCAAGGACTGAGCGTAGTGCATATGCTGCGCCCAGACAGTGAGGCGGGACCAGTTCCGTGAGCGCCGTCGAATAGATGGACGAATCGGCGATGGCCGTCAGGTTGTAGATCGCGGCGACAGTGACCAGAAACCACAGCGGAAGCGTCATCATCCAGCCGAACAGGAGGGAGCAGACAAGGCTCAGGCATGCTCCCCAGAGGATGGTCCGGGTTCGTCCCCAGCGATCCGACATGGCGCCGCCGCCAATGCTTCCGCCCATGCTGGTGATGTATGTAAGCGCCGTCAGAAGGGCGCCGGCGCCGGCAGCCTGTATCGTCAAGGCGCCCTTCTGTGCGATCGATGCCGCCAGATAAGCCGGCAGCCATGCCCATAATCCCAGCAGTTCCCATACATGGAACACATACGCCCAGATCAGGAGCATGGCCGGACGGTTCCGCCAGACCTCTCGCAGGGTGAGGATGCCGGCGAACTGGTGGTCATGGGGATGAACCACATTGGGGGTCTTCCGGAGCGTCCAGAAGGAGATGAGCATTCCGACGAACGGTCCGGACGCGGTCGCGATGAACGAGCCGCGCCACCCGAGATGCGGCATCAGGAATCCGCTCAGGAGCAGCGACAGACCATAACCGAGCGAGGCTGCGGCGAGAAACCACCCCATGGCGCGGCCCCGATGACGGGAGGTGAAGCGTTCCGCAACGAGCGTCAAGCCCGGCGTGTATGATGCCCCTGAACACAATCCGGTGAACCCGTACAGGATCAGACCGGAGGTAAAGCCGTTTGCGAAAAAAGCGAACATCAGCGCGCTGAAGCCGGCCAGCACGCTTCCAACCAGATAGGTTTTTTTGGCGCCGTGGCGGTCGGCGGCGAATCCAACCGCGAACAATGATATCAGATAACCGGCATGCCAGGCCGATTGCACCAGGCCGGCCTGGCCGGCCGACATGTCCCAATCGGTTTTCAGCAAAGGCAGCGCCGCCGAGTAACTGGTGAAGATCCATGCAAAGAAAATGCGCCCTATGCAGACCCGTGCAAGCCAGGCCAAGTCGCTCTGGTTTTCCGTCTTCAGTGGTTGCGGTTCGGCAGCATCACGGGACATGGATTTTAATCGGTCGGGGTCTGCGGGTCAAACGTCCTTCAGCAACCTGTTTTCGGGAAGATGTTCAATTGCCTTCTCGAAAGTCGCCACCGTCTCGGACAGCGTGGAAAACTCGGGGGTATGGGCAAAGGGGATCGTGTTGATTCCGCAAAGCTCGATCGCCTCGATGACCGAGTGGATGGTCAGAAGATGAATGTCACGGGCCGGCTGGAATCCCCGTTCTCCCTCTCCCTCGGCCCCGCATGTCGAAAAGATGCCGCTTTTAACCAGGGTGAAGAGGATTTCATTGACGAGACGGATCGGAATTTCCAGCTTATGGGATATCTGCGGCGCGGTCGACGGGTTTCCTCCCCGGGCGAAGCTCCGGATGACATGTTGCGCAATTTGAAGGGAAAGCAGTTTTTTGAGACGGTGACTCGCCTGGAGGGCGTCCGGTTCGAACTCATAGGTATCCACGTTCTGATGGGCAAAGGAGAGCTCGGCCCCGAAGAGGACAATCAGCCAACTGATCTGCAGCCAGACCAGGAAAAGTGGAAAAGCGGCGAAACTGCCGTAGATGGCGTTGTATTGCGTCGCCCCGATCTGAAAGGTGATGTAGGCCCATTGAACGATTTGAAAGATGGTGCCGGTGATGATCCCGGCCAGCAGGCCGGAGCCGAAGCGCACCTTGGTGTTCGGCATGAAGATGTACAGGAACGTAAACAGCCCCCACAAAAGAACATACGGCAACAGTTCAACAAGAAAAAGGACCGCCGAGCTGAAGGCGCCCAGAAATGTGATTTTTTCCAGGATCAGGGTGATCTGGGTGGTGATGAAGATGGTCACGCTGCTGGAGAGGATGATGAGGATCGGGCAGATCAGCATGAGCGACAGGTAGTCGGCGAATTTCCGTCCCAGCGAGCGCCGTTCCTTGATCCCCCAGATATCGTTGAGGGAGTCTTCAATTTGCCCCAGAACCTTGATCACGGACCAGAAAAGAACGATCAGGCCGATGCCCGCGAGCAATCCCCCTTTGGTGCTTTCCAGCAGCGAATGCGAAAACTGAATGACCTTGTCGAGGATTTCTTCGTGCCCGGCCAGTTTGCTGCGCAACTGCGCCTCCAGCATCTTTTCGAAGCCGAATCCCTTGGCGATGCCGAAGGCCATGGCGGCCACCGGAACGACGGAGATCAGGGAGTAAAAGGTGATCGCCGATGCCCGGAGCTGACATTTGTCTTCATCGAATCCGCGGATCGAAAGGATCAGCACCCGCAGCAACTGGAGGAAGAAGGATTTTCCCGGCGGCAGGTTGGTTCGGCGGATTCTCCAGATGTCCCGCCGAATGAAGCCGATCGCTTTTGGAATCCATCCTGAAATCTTGTCCATGGCGAATCTCCCGATGATCGTTCAACACGGTCTGAATATAGGAGAGGGAGGGTTTTGTGTCAATCGGAATCGGGGAGCCGCCGGATTCGAACGTTCCGACCCGCACAATCGGACGGAGATCGTGATTCGGCGACCTTGAATTTAGTGGCGTGGAAAGCTCTTTTGGGTTATGCAATACATCCGTTTTAAACGGGGAGCCCGTGATCGGGATCGGAGTTTCCAATCGATGCGAGTGCTTTTGATTTCCGCCAATGCGACCCGCACCCCGCACCCTGTCTATCCGTTGGGCCTCGATTATCTTGTCGGGGCCTTGACGCCGCGGCACGAGGTTCACCTTTTGGATGTGAACGAGGCTGGCGGAGAGCAGAGGATACAGGCGGCCGTGAGGGATTTTCATCCGGAGGTGGTCGGTTTGTCCATCCGGAATATCGATAATGTGGACACGCTGGCCGTGAAAAATTTCGTTCCGGGATATGAACGGATCGCCCGTCTCCTCAGGCGCTGCACAGAGGCTCCGATCCTGCTCGGAGGGAGCGGATTTTCCATTTTTCCGGGGGAGTTGATGTCCCTGCTGGATGCCGATTTCGGGGTCGTCGGGGAAGGGGAACATACGGTTTGCCTGCTCGATGCCCTCGAAAAAGGAGACGATCCGTCCGCTCTGCCGGGGATCCTGGTCCGGGGCGGAGCCGTCAGGGAGCCTGTTTCCTGGACGGGCGCCGTAACCAGGCGGATGCGACCTGCCGACGATATACGGCGGTTCTACCTGGAGCATGGGGGAATCTTGAACCTGCAGACGAAGAGGGGATGCCCCTTCCGATGCATCTACTGCACCTATCCCTACATGGAGGGGCACCGGATGCGGTTGGTTCCTCCCGGGGAGGTCGCACGGGAGGCGCGGGAACTTCAGGAGATGGGGGCCAGATTTCTTTTCATCACCGATTCGGCATTCAATGCCGATGTCGGACACAGCCTGGCCGTGGCCAGAGCCTTCCGCAGCGAGGGGCTCGTCGTTCCCTGGGGGGCCTTTCTGGCCCCGATGCGCATGCCTGACGGTTATTACGACACCCTCGCCGAAGCCGGATGGACCCACGCCGAGTTCGGGACGGAATCCCTCTGTGATCCCCAGTTGAAGCGATACGGGAAGCCGTTTGGCGTGAAAGACATCCTGACTGCACACGAGAGCGCCCGGAGAACGGGGGCATACATTGCCCACTATTTCCTTCTGGGGGGACCCGGGGAAGATGCCGAAACCCTGGACGAAACCCTGAACCGCATGGAGGCGCTGGGGAAGGCGGCATTCTTCCTCATGTGCGGCGTCCGGATCTTTCCGCACACCGCACTGTACGATCTCGCCTTGAAGGAGGGGCAGATCGGGACGGATCAGAACTTGCTCTCGCCGATCTTCTACCGGTCGAAAGGCATCACGGCTGAGGCGGTCATCGACAGGGTCAAAAGACAGGCACGCGGCCGGATCAACTGGGTCTATGGAGACGGCGGAGAAGAGACGGAGAGGATTGTGACCCGGATGTACGCGCGCGGTCGAACCGGTCCCCTCTGGGAATTGCTGCTCCGGTGAACGGAGACGTTACGAAAAGCGGGGACGATCCGCGCAAGGAACATCGTGACCGCCGGTTTGCGGGTTTCGGGAACCCTGAACGGGGATGAAGGTGCGATCCGAGGATCATGCCGGATGGCGCAATCCAAAATCCATCCGCGAACGGGAGGAAGGGATGGACGCGCATTTTCGTTATGAATGGATCCGGTTTTCAGGAACGGCGCAACGTGTCGAAGCCGCGGTGCGGTTTCCACGCGATTCGGAATGGTTTTCAGGCCATTTCCCGGGCCACCCGATCGTGCCGGGGATCGCGCTGATTGCAATGGTTCAGGAGGCCGTGACGACTTGGGAACGGAATCAAGGGAGATCCGTCACGATCATGGGGGTCCGTCGGGTCCGTTTCCGACTGCCCGTCAGGCCGGACGACGAGGTTGAACTGGAGGTGAAGAGGAGCTCCGGTCGGGAAGAACCGTCCTATGCCTTCACGATTTCTTTAAGAGGAGAAGCGGTTTGCAGCGGTGTGTTGAGAGTTGGAACAAAAATTCCTTGACAAGCCGGAGGAATATTTACGAAAGTACCCGCGTGCAATACGCCGCCCAGGGGTATCGGGGCGGATATTTCTTTTGCACGGGGAGGTTGAATCATGCCGGAGAGCAAAGAAATCCGGGAACGGATGATCCGGATTGCCGAGATTATCATTGAGGAGCTGAAGCTGGAGGACATCACGCCGGAGTCGTTTGATCCCGACATGGACCTGGTGGATGAACTCGGAGTGGACAGCATGGACCTGGCGACCGTGGCTTTGGTGCTGCAGGACGAGTACGGCGTCTTCATCGACGAGGACGACTATCCCAAGCTGAAGACCGTCCGGCTGATTGCAGAATATGTGCAATCCCGCCTCCAAGGACGCAAGGATCGTGATTCCTGAAGATGTCGAAAGTTGCACAATGGATGGAGACCCTGAAAAAAAGGATGCGGGATGACGGAAATCAGACCATGATGGCAAAGACGGCGATAGAACCGCGGATGGAGCCGTCCCGGCACGGCGGCTCCGAAATGAATCCGCGTCATGGGCGATGGAAATTTTCTGAGCTGCTGTCGGACCCGGAAGTGAAGGTCCGCTGGGAGAAGGTCCGGAAATACTTTTTTCTGAGGGAATCCACCTATGACATGAGCAACCGCTGCAATCTGTGCTGCGACGGCTGCTACTACTATGAGGGGGAAAAGCAGTTTGCCGAAGAAAACCGGGACCCCGAGGCGTGGCGTGCGCTCATGCAGGCGGAAAAGAAGCGCGGGATCACCTATGTCGTATTGGCCGGCGCGGAGCCTTCGCTGGTTCCGGAGCTGCTGAAAGCCTGTTTTGCCGAGATGCCGCTGGGCTGCATTGCCACCAACGGCGTCCGGCGGATCGATCCTTCCGTCGGATACAAGATCCATATCTCCGTCTGGGGGAATGACGCCACCAGCCTCCGCGTGCGAAAGGCCGACAGGCTCCTCGACCGCCAGATTGAAAATTACCGCGGAGACCCGAGGGCCGTGTTCGTCTATACCTTCACCCGGGAGAATGTCGGTGAGGCGGCCGAAATCGCCGATGGGCTCGCGTCCGCCGGTTGCCGTTTCACGTTCAATGTCTTTTCATCACCGGTCGGTTATTCGGGTCCGCTCCGTCACGATCCGAGCTCACTGATCCG
>JAXDCM010000146.1:0-2827 GCA_034677965.1 Syntrophales bacterium | reverse complement strand
TTGTCGGATGAGGGCGCCTACGGTGAGCTGAAAAATATCGTCGATCACTACGAAGCGATGGGCAAGGGTTCTCTGGAGAAACATCTCTCCGAGATGATGCACCGTTACATCTGAAGCTCGTCCGTTTTTTCAAAGGATGAAATCGACGGATTTCAGTGGTGCTCCCGGGTCTTCCTGAATTCGATGTCGGGCCAATCCTCCATCACAAAGCCGAGGCGCCACTCGCTGGCGGCCAGGTAGGTCAGGTGGCCGTCGGCGTCCCGGGCCAGATTTGCCTGGCACTTCTTCTCGAATTCGGCCAGCCGCTTCCGGTCGTCGCAGACGACCCAGCGGGCCGCGGCGTATTCGATCGGCTCATAGGAGGCCTCGACGCCGTACTCGGTTTTCAGGCGGGCCATCGTTACGTCGAACTGCAGCACGCCGACCGCGCCGAGGATGTAGTCGTTCCCGAACAGCGGCCGGAAGACCTGGACCGCCCCTTCTTCGGAGAGCTGTTCCAGCCCCTTCTGGAGCTGTTTGATCTTGAGGGAGTTTTTGACCCGGACGCGCCGGAAGTGCTCCGGGGCGAAGTTCGGGATTCCGGTGAAGTGGAGCGGCTCCCCCTCGGTGAAGGTGTCGCCGGTCTGGATCGTGCCGTGGTTGTGAATCCCGATGATGTCTCCGGGCCAGGCCTCCTCCACGTTCGTCCGGTCCTGCGCCATGAAGATCGTCGCGTTGGCCAGCACGATTTCCCGGCCGATCCGGTGGTGCATCACCTTCATCCCGCGGGTGAACTTCCCCGAACAGATCCGCAAAAAGGCGATCCGGTCCCGGTGGGCCAGATCCATGTTCGCCTGGATCTTGAAGACGAAGCCGGAAAATTCCTCCTCCAGCGGGGAGACCATCCGGGTGGTCGTCGGCCGCGGGCCGGGGGCGGGGGCCATCTCGACGAACGCGTCCAGCAGTTCACGGACGCCGAAATTGTTGATTGCGCTTCCGAAGAAGACCGGGGTCTGGTTTCCCTTGAGATATTCCTCATGGGAGAACGGGCCGGCCGCCCCCGCGATCAGCGCGATCTCTTCGCGGAGCTTCTCCGCCTGGCTCCCCAGAAGCCCGTCGAGCTGCGGGTCATCCAGATCCGTGATCGTGATCCCCCTCTCTTTCCGGCTGTCCTTCCCCGGCGTGAACAGGTGAAGCGTCCCGGCGTAGAGGTTGTAGACCCCCTTGAAATCCTTTCCCATCCCGATGGGCCAGGAGAGAGGCGCGCACTCGATCTGGAGCTTGTCCTCGATGTTGGCGAGGATCTCCATCGGCTCCATCCCGTCCCGGTCGAGCTTGTTGATGAAGGTCATGATCGGGGTGTTGCGCATCCGGCAGACCTCCATGAGCTTCTCCGTCTGCGGCTCGACCCCCTTCCCGCTGTCGATGACCATCAGCGCGCTGTCCACGGCCGTGAGAACCCGGTAGGTGTCCTCGGAGAAGTCCTGGTGGCCCGGGGTGTCCAGCAGGTTGATCTCGAAATCCCGATAGTGGAACTTCATCACGGAGGTGGTGACGGAGATCCCCCGCTCCTTTTCGATCGCCATCCAGTCGCTTGTGGCGTGGCGTCCGGCCTTGCGGGCCTTCACCGCGCCGGCAAGCTGGATCGCGCCGCCGAACAGGAGCAGCTTCTCGGTCAGCGTCGTCTTCCCGGCATCCGGGTGGCTGATGATGCCGAAGGTCCGCCGCTGCTCGATTTCCTGCCGCCGGCGTCGGTCCACCCGGAAAACCTCCCGCTGTTTCGTATCGCCCGGCACCGTGGCCGTGGCTGTTTGTGTATCCATATCGTTTCTTTGTCCGTCCGATAACCGGTTTGCCGACACCCCGGTCCGACTCCATGTTCGGGTGCGGGATCACTGTATGAAAAAATCCCCGACAGCCTTCGGGCTCCGGGGACAGATACCTTCGCAAACTCGGGGCGTTCCATACCCTCTCAGGACAAATATGTCAAGAAAAATCGTGGGAGAGAGGATGGTCTTTGTCGAATCTCTGAATATTTCACGTTGATCAGCGTCAGGGCTGAGATGGCTTGCCCGCCATGAACTCTTTCATCTTCTTGCGAAAGAATACTTCTGTATCCAGGATCGTCCCGTCGGGAAACCTCATTCGATATGCCTCGCCTGTCGTTGACGATTTCGAACCACACAGCCTGATGAAGTCTTCGGCGGTTTTTACACGATTCCCTGCCATATTGAGTTTGAGGCGTAAGTGTTCCGCTGCTTGAGTGGCCTGATATTCGACTCCGTTTCTGAGAAACGTCACTTCCTGCAGGGCTTCTATCGATCCGATCAGATATTGGATTTTGGAAGCTTCGATGGAATCCTCCGAAAATCCGTACCCGTAGATGAGAGGCAAGAACATCACGGAAAGCCATAACAGATTCTTCCTCATAGACCCTCTTTTATCCTGTTCCGCTTCCTGACCCGGAAATGCCCAAGGGCTCACAGGGGCGACCTTTTCCTGTCTTGAGCCAATACAGCGGTGTAAGCAATGTTAATCCCAGGGCGAGAATCATCAGGGCCTCACCTAAACCAAAATGGTCTGCCAGGACGCCGACCGCGAAAGCCATTATGGCGGTATAGCATGCGGTCACCAGGGAGCGAACGGAGAGGGATGTCGCGAGAATTTCGTATGGGACCGTGTCGCACACGTAGGCTACGCTCATGGGCGATCTCAGATTCTGGAGAAGAAAAATACCCGTGAAAAGGAGAATGGCGGTCAGGTTGTATCCTAAAAGATAACTCAGCCCGCAAAGGATACCTATACCAAAGCCTGCGAGCATCGTCAGATTCAAGGGAGTGGTGAGCAT
>JAXDCM010000145.1:0-4267 GCA_034677965.1 Syntrophales bacterium | reverse complement strand
TCCAGTGATAACTCACGGAGACCAGGCCGTAAGCCAGGTAGGTCGGCTTGGCAAGCGGAATGTAGACCTTCCAGAGGACCGACAGCCATCCTGCCCCCTCCACCCGGGCCGCCTCCACCAGCTCCTTCGGCACTTGCTTGAAGGCCTGCCGCAGCAAAAAAATGCCGAAGGCGGAGGCCATATAGGGCAGGCCGATCCCCAGGATCGTGTCCACCAGTCCCAGTTGGCTAACGGTTTTGTAGTTCTGCACGATCAGAACGTCCGGCATGATCATGATCTGCACGAGCACCAGCAGAAAGACGATCTCCTTGCCGGGAAATTCGAACCGGGCGAACGCATACGCGGCCATGGTGCAGAGGATGAACTGTCCCGCCAGCGTGATGCTGACCAGCACGAAGGTGTTGAAGAAGTAACGGGCGAAGGGCGCAACCTTCCAGGCGCTGCGGAAATTGTCCAGCGTCAGCGGCGCCGTCAGGACGAAGCGGCTGACGAAGTCCATGGGATGGAAGGCCGCCCAGACGGCATAGAGCAGCGGCGCCGCCCACAAAAAGGCCAGCAGCCAGGCCGCCAGAACCTCCACCTTTTGCATCCAGTCCGAGCCGCGGTTGATCACTGGTAGTGAACCCTCTTTTCCATGTAACGGAACTGCGTAATCGCCGCCAGGCACAGAATGACCAGCAGCACCACCGTCAGCGTCGAGGCGTAGGCCGTATCCCAGAAGCCGAAGGCCACCTCCCAGATGTAGTACAGCAACAGCGAGGAGGCATTGTCCGGCCCGCCCTTGGTCAGGATGAAGATATGGTCGACAAGCTTGAAGGAGTTGATCGTCGCGTTGACCAGGACGAAAAGCATCGTCGGCATCAAAAGCGGCAACGTCACCCGGCGGAAGTAGTACCAGCGGCCGGCCCCCTCGATCAGGGCCGCCTCCTCCAGTTCGGGCGGAATGCCCTGCAGCGCGGCCAGGAAAAAGATCATGAAAAACCCCGCGTCCTTCCAGATGGCCAGAACCATCATGCACCCCAGGGCGGTGCTCGTGTCGCCCAGCCAACTGTGGCTCGGGATGTTGAACAGCCCGCGGATCTGGTCCAGGAGGCCGATCTGCGGCGTGTAGAAGAAGAGCCAGATGTTCGCCACGGCGATCATCGGCAGGATGGTGGGCGTGAAGTAGGCCGTCCGGACGATGCTGCGTCCCGGGAGACGGCCGTTGACGCAGACCGCCATGAAGATGGCCAGGATGACGCTGATCGGGATCACCCCCAGCGCGTAGATGAGGTTGTTCTGGAGAACCTGCCAGAAAACGGGATCGGCGATCATGCTGCTGTAGTTTTCCAGCCCGATGAACTTGGAAGCGCGCCCCTCCCGGCCCGTGGAGAAGAAACTGGCGATGAATCCGCCCACGATCGGATAGTGGGTGAAGGCGACCATCAGGACCAATGCCGGCAGGAGGAGGAGCCAGGCATACACCTGGACGGAAATAGGACGCTTCCGTTTCATACGATCCCTAAACACGAAAAGAGGCAGCCGCGCCCATGCGCCGGCGCGGCGGCCTGCCTTGCGTTTAACGATAGCCCTTCAGAACCCGCTCGGCCTGAGCCTGGGCGCCCGTCAGGGCTTCTTTGGCTCCCTTGTTGCCGGTCAGAACGCTCTGAATCGCGTCGTCGAGGAACTTCTTGTTCCGGGCATTCTCGTGGGTGGCAAACTCGGCGACCGCGTATTTGAACTGGTCGCGCGCCACCGCCGCCGCGGGGAAATCGGCCACGTACTTCTTGAGCACATTGGTTTCATAGGCATCGGCGCGGGTGGCCGTGTAACCCGTGGCGATGGACCATTTGGCCGTCAGCTCCGGTTCGGTCATGAACTTGATGAACTTCAGCGCGGCCTTGCGCTCCTCGGCGGTGGCGTTTTTGAAAATGTAGAAATTGCCGCCGCCGGTGGGGGAGCCCAGTCGCTTGGAGGCGGGCAGCATGCTCACACCGAAGTTGAATTTTGCGCCGTCACGGACCGCTGTGAGGTTGCCCGTGGTGTGCCACATCATGGCCGTGGCGCCCTCGAGGAACTTCTGACGCAACGTGCCCCAGTCGATGGTCCCCTCGGGCATCACCTTGTGCTTCACGGCCAGGTCACGCCAGAACTGCATGGCCTCGATCACCGCCGGCTTGTCGAAGTAAGTCTTGTTACCGTCCTGGTTCATCAGCTCCTCACCGTTCTGGATGCACAGCGCCTGGAACATCCAGTAGGCATAGCCCGTAGAGGGGATGTGGAGGCCCCATCGAGACACATTGCCCGCGGCGTCCTTCTTGGTCAGTTTCTGGGCCACGGCGACCATCTCGTTCCAGGTCGTAGGCGGTTTGTTCGGGTCCAGCCCCACTTCCTTGAAGGCATCCTTGTTGTGGTACATCACGATCGTGGAGCGCTGGAAAGGGATTCCCCAGGTCTTGCCCTTGGCTTTGGAGTTCGCCATCAGGGCCGGGTAAAAGGAGGCGAGCCACTTCTTGTCCTCCGCGGTGGTGGCGAAATCATCGAAGGGGACGATGACGCCCTGGTCGATCAGCTCGAAAACATCGATGGAGAAGAGCACGCTGAGCTGGACCGGCTGGTTCGCCTTGAGCGCAGCCAGCGCCTTCACGCGGGTGTCGTCATAGTTGCCGGCGTAGACGGCCTTGACCTTGATGTCGGGGTTGGCTTTCTCGAAATCGGCGATCATGTCGTCGATGACCTTGGTGATCGGCCCGCCGACGGCCACCGGGTAATACATGTTGAGGTTGACGGCCGCCTGGGCCGGGGCGACGCCCAGCAGCAAAATTGCCAGACTGCACAGCATCAGGACCCTTCCGGAAAAAAATCTTTTCATTGAACACCTCCTTTTGGTCGTTTCCATTCGATCCGGTTCGCCGGATCAGCCGTTTGCGGCATGGGGCGACTCCCAACGCCGACCGGTTTCGGTCTCGAAAAAATGGGTTTCGGAGGCCGGCCAGTCGACGCGGATCCGATCCCCCGCGGCAAGGTTCACCTTGCCTTCCTGGCGAACGATGCATTCGGACCCGCCGATCCTGCAACTGATGAGGCTGTCCGCCCCAAGGTATTCAAAACCCAGCACCTCGGCCGGGATGCCCTCCTCGGCCGGGCGCATCATTTCCGGACGTACCCCCAGCGTCAGCGACGGAGGGGAATCCTCTTTCAGTCCTGACGCCAGGCGGGTCCGGAACCAGTCCGCCACATCGGCATCGCGAAGGGAGAGCAGGTTCATCGGCGGCGTGCCGATGAACCCGGCCGTGAATCGGGTCGCCGGACGGGAGTAGAGCTCTTCGGGAGCCGCGATCTGCTCGACGCGGCCGGCGTTGAGCAGGACGATCTTGTCGGCCATGGTCATCGCCTCGATCTGATCGTGCGTGACGTAGATCATCGTGATCCCGAGGCGCTGCTGGAGCGAGCGGATCTCGCGGCGCATCTCGTGACGGAGTTTGGCATCCAGATTGGAAAGGGGCTCGTCCATCAGGCAGACCGGCGCTTCACTGACGATGGCCCGGCCCAGCGCGACGCGTTGCCGCTGGCCCCCGGACAGCTCCGCGGGTTTGCGGCGCAGCAACTCTCCCAGTCCAAGGAGTTCCGCGACGCGGTCCATCCGGCGTTTCCGCTCCGCCGGCTCGAGCTTTCGCACCTTGAGTCCGAAAACAATGTTTTCCTCGACGTTCAGATGGGGGAACAGGGCGTAAGACTGGAAAACCATGGAGACGTTGCGTTCGGCGGGCGGCAACCGGGAGACATCCCGCCCGCCGATGCGGATGGCGCCCCCCGACAGGGTTTCGAGACCGGCAATCAGGCGCAGGATGGTGGATTTTCCGCAGCCGGAAGGGCCGAGCATCACCAGCAGCTCGCTCGCATCGGCGGTACAGCTTACGCGATCCACCGCCTTGACCTGGCCCCAGGCTTTGGATATGTCGTTCAGCTCAATCTGCATCCGACGATCACCCCATGGTCCGGTTTTCCCGGCGGTACCGACGGCAAGTTGTCACAACGTTTTTGGGAACGGTTTGCGGTTCTGTTGAATGCTGATGGTCCCTAACATTCGGCCGCGCATTTGTCAAGAAAACCTGTCGCCATTTTCCGCGCGTCCGCCCACTGTTTTTCACCTCCATTTTTCCGGCAAATGCGGTGCGGCAAATCGATCGTTGACTATTCCCGAGGAGACGTGTAGCCTCCGGGCGGCAAGTGAGCCGGCGTGCTGCCCAACAAGAGGGTCAATCCTATATTGAGGGAAGGGATGAAC
>JAXDCM010000144.1:0-5760 GCA_034677965.1 Syntrophales bacterium | reverse complement strand
TTATCTATTATACTGGGAATCCGGTTTGGCCGGACGGCATCCGTTCATCACCGGCACAATCTTTTTTAAACGGATCTTTCCAAATCGCTGAATGAAATGTCGAATGCTTCCCTTCCGATCCGGGGAAGGGATCGAAACGAACCCTTATCGGAGGGGATCGGGGTTTTCAAAGCCCCGGGAAGGGCAGAGGAAGGCAAACAACATTGGGAATGACGTAAAGTCGAGAGATGAAATCGGGCAGATGCTGCGGTTTCTTTTCAAGGGCCATGGCCTCCTCCGCAAGATTTGGGTCCTCGCGGAGGAGGTTCTCCATAAATATCTCGTTCCCCTTTTCAGAGCCTTTTTGTGTGACTCATCGGAGGTATTTCTCATACCACGCAAAGACCTTCTTCCAGCCGTCCACCGCCGCCTCCGGCCGATAGCTCGGGCGGTCCACCGCAAAGAAGGCATGCCCGGCGTTGTCGTAGGCGTGGAACTCGTAGGTTTTTCCCCATTTCTTGAGTTCCGCCTCGGTCTTTGCCATATGCTCCGGCGAGGGACGCTTGTCCTCCTTGCCGAAGAATCCAAGCAGCGGGCAGCTCAGGTCTTTCGTAAAGTCCAGAGGGTCCACCGGCTGCCGGGGCGTCAGTCCCACGGAGCCCGCCCCAACGCCCCCCGGATAGCAGGCCACCGCGGCATCGATCCCCTTGAGCGTACAGGCGGCCAGGTAGACCTGCCGACCCCCGGAGCAGTACCCGATGATGCCCACCTTGCCGTTGAGATAAGGAAGGGTGCGCAGATGGCGGATGCCGCCCTCGACATCCCCCATGCAGCGGTTGTCCGGCATGCCGCCGGCCTCCCTGACGCTGGCGCTGTTTGCCGCGGGCGTCGCCTTGCCCTCGCGGAATTGAAGATCGGGGCAGATGGCCACATAGCCGTAATGGGCAAACTTGCGGGTGATCTCCATGGTCGCCTCGTCCCAGCCGGGCATATGATGGATCACCACGACCCCCGGATAGGAGCCGGATCCCGCAGGATGGGCCAGATACGCCTCGATCATATCGCCCTCATGGCCCCGCATCTGCACAATCTCGGCCGATAGGCCACGATAGAATCCCCTTCCGGCAGACCCCCGAGTCTGGGGCTTAGAGGTTGAGCCTGCCGACAGCACCGGGCCTGCCGCGCCGACCACCCATCCTCCGACCGCCCCCGCCGCGGTTCCTTTGATGAAATCCCTTCGAGTGACGCCTATCCGTTTTCTCTCTTTTGAATTCATGATGGCTTCTCCTCTTGGTAGGCTGAATGTTCCAAATGGCATCGACACGTTCATTGTCATTTCCGCTGGTGGACGTTTTTTGAGAGGATAAGGATACCAATGTCCGAATGGCCTGTCAAATGGCTCTTGCGTTTTGTGCACCTGCGTTTTGGTAATGGCGTTTTGACACGCAATTTCAGGCTTTGTTTTCGGCCTTCAGGCAGCAATGCTTGTATTTGCGGCCGCTTCCACAGGGGCAGGGGTCGTTGCGCCCTGCTTTCGGAAAGGCCTTTCCTGTTTCCGCCTGAAGCTGAAGCATCAGTTTCTCCGGCGGCTGCCCCGCCCAGCGCAGCGCCGCCATCTGTGCCGTATAGGGGCGACAGTGAATGAAGAACGTTCGGTAGCCGGCACAAAGGTAGTTCAGTCCCGGTTCTCCGTCAGGCGTCCGGATAATGCGATCCTTCGGGCAACCTCCGTGGCACATGTCCAGCACCTCACATTCGCGGCAATAGCGCGGCAGCGATTCCTGCTTGGCCTGTCCGAAGGCCTTTTGGGCCGGGCTTTCCAGCAGATCGAGCAGCGGCGTCTCGCGGATGTTCCCCAGGCGGTGCTCCGGGGTGACGAAGTGATCGCATTGATAAAAATCGCCATTGTGCTCGACAACCGGAACATCCCCGCAGGTGGGCCGGAAGACGCACAGCGAATGATTCTGGCCATACGCCGGCCTGGCGGCCTCTTCAAAGCTCTGGACGATGATTTGCCCAATGTCCTGCCGGACCCATTCATCGAAGATGTCGCAGAGGAAGGCGCCGAAGGCCTCCGCCGGCGCCGTGCGCTCGCTCACGCCGATCGGGGATTCGGACTGCGGTTCAACGAGAGGAATGAAGCTCAGATACTGAGCCTTGATCTCTTTGAAAAAGTGATAGACCTCGAGAGGGCGCCGGACGTTTTTCGCATGGACCACACATAAAAGGTCGACCGGAATCTTGTGCTGCTGCAGCAGGCGATAGCCGCGAATCACCTGCCGGTGGGTGGCCTTCCGGTCTTTGGTCATGCGATAGGCATCGTGCAATGCCGCCGGTCCGTCGATGCTCAGGCCGACGGCAAAATGCTCGGCGGCAAAAAAACGGCACCACTCCTCCGTCAACAGAACGCCGTTCGTCTGGATGCTGTTGACGATGCGCCTGCCCTCCGGCAGATGTTTTCGCTGAAGCTCCACGATCCGGTGAAAAAAGTCCGGGCCGAGAATCGTCGGTTCGCCGCCGTGCCAGGAAAAATTGATTTCCGTCTCCGGGGCAATCCGGATCTGCTGGATGATATAATTCTCCAGCAGGTCGTCGGACATCCGCGGCGACTTGGTCTGCGGGTACAGCCGCTCTTTTTGCAGGTAGTAGCAGTAGCGGCAATCCAGGTTGCAGAGCGCCCCTGCCGGCTTTGCGAAGATCTGAAATTCCCTGGATGCCTTTAACGCAGGTTCCATCCCTTCATCCTTGCATGACGCAGACATTATCGAAACGGTCTTTGGATCTTTC
The DNA here is from genome assembly GCA_034677965.1 of Syntrophales bacterium. Taxonomy (GTDB): domain Bacteria; phylum Desulfobacterota; class Syntrophia; order Syntrophales; family UBA5619; genus UBA5619. Next base: position 2,994 of record JAXDCM010000144.1, on the reverse strand, counting down.
TGCCGCCGACAGGCCGGCATAGGAAACCGATCGGCGGCCGTCTGAAATTCATCATAGGATGGTTTTATTGTAAATAGAAATGTTTGAGCGATGGAAGAGACTGGCTTCCCTATAACGATAAGGGGAAGGGGCTTTATTCAGCCGCATAAAACTCCGGACTCCCGGCTGGAAATGGTGCGGCAGCCCGGAGGGCTCAAGCAGATTTGCGTGTGTAGTCCAAAGATTCCCCCGGCTCCTGCCGGGAGAGACTCACTGGTCGGTTGTCTCGGACGCGGCCAGATAACAGACCGCCTTCCGGCTCTGCGGATCGGCTACGACATGCGCATAGAGACCTCCGGTGGCCGCCGGCAGATCGAAGACTTGGATGATCCCCCGGAAACGTTCCGCATCGGGAAGCAGTTCCGTCAGAACATTCGGAAGGCCTTCGAAGGCATGCCGATTGAACTCCGCCTCCGGATCGTTCGGATAGACCGGCAGGTAGATGATCCTCGCCTCGACAAGATCCAGAAAGAAATGGGTCCCGTAGGACACCTCCGGCACTTGTCCCGCTTCCTCCCGCGCCATTTCCACCAGGACGGTCGTGTGGTTGATGTCGGAATAGGTCACGTTGACGCCGAGGTTGATATTGCTGCTGCCCCACCGCCCCGGCCCCATCATCAGAATTCGCCCCCGGACCACTTCGGGATGCCCGTTGATCCTGCCGACGAAGCGACCCAGCGACTTTTTCACCTCCGGCGAATCGATCGCGCCGTACCGCTCCGGATCGATGTAGAGGAGGTAGCGCATGGGCGGTGTCACGCCGCCGCTGATCGCGCGGACCGACCGGAAGATCATGCGATCGGCGGGGATGCCCTCGGGAAGCCGGACCGGACCCACGGCGCCGGGAAGCCTCATCGGCCTACACTGCAGTAGATTGATCCGCAAACGGCCCCCGGAATCCACGGCGGCGGTGAATTCCGTGTCGACAGGCTGGTCGTACACCTTTTCCAGTCGTTCCAGCATCTCGCCGATGACGCGGACAAAACCGGTTTGATCCAGCAGATGATTGAAAGTCAGGACCATCTCTTCGGTCGTGGTTTCCAGGCGATGGGTCCACGGATCCGTCGGCTGTCCGTCCTTCATCAGGGACACGAGGAGGTGTAGCTGCGGGTAGTCGCGGCCCTCCAGCACGTCTTCAACCGGCCTGGTCGTGAAGACATTGTTCTCGAGATCGATGAGGTCGACCTCCCACTGCGAGTATTTGGCGATCTTGGCGCCGGACTCGGGCCGCAACCGGGGATGGCTCACGGCGATCATCCGGGGGTAGTCATTTCCAACCCGGTTCACGGCCCGTGTCCCCAGGCCGAACACGAGCCGGATCATGCCCCGGGCGGGATCGATCCGATCCGTCCACGCATAGAGGTTCCTGGAAAAGGCGACGCCGGCCAGGCTCGGGAAGAAAAATTTTTTGTATGGCGTCCCCGAAACGCGCTGGACGAGGATCGCCATCTGTTCGTCGCTTTCGCCGAGCCCGCGGGCCCGGCGGTAAGCGATGGCGTCCGGATTCAGGGCGCTGGCATAGACGAGTTTCACGGCCCGCAGAAACGCCTCAAGCCTCTCCTCCGGCGTCCCTTGGTTCGCGCAATACTCGCTGCGGTACTTGCCGGCAAAGGCATTCCCGAAGTTGTCCTCCAGCAGGCTGGAAGAGCGGGCGATGATCGGCGCCTGGCCGAAGTAGGCCAGCATGTCCCGGAACTGCTCCATGACCGTCGGTGAAAAACTCCCGGCCAGGAAGCGTTTTTCCACCTCCGCAAACTCCTCGTGCGGGATGGCGGTGGCGCGGGAGAGCTGGAGCCGCAGACGGAAGAGGTCGTTGTTCACCAGAAACGTGAAAAAAACGTCCGAGCCGATATAAAAGGAGTCGTGCTCCTCGAGGACTTCGGCAAAGTTCGTCTGCCCCTTTTCCGACAGCAGGATTCGCCGGGCGATGAGCATGCCCGCAGCCTTCCCGCCGATCTGTCCGGAACCGATGAGGCGGTCCCGGATGCCGAAAAGGTCGTCCAGCCTCACGTAAGCGTCCACCAGGCGGTTGAATTCGGGGTGGTCCCCGATCATCATCCGGGAGAGCTCCTGTTTGAGAGCGGCAATTTCCGGCATTTTCTCATCGAGCGGCTTGCCCGACTCCTGATACCGCATGAGCCTGCGATACACGCTCTCCCACGGCGCAAGCGATTGGGCCCTCCTCTGCAGCGGGTGTCGGCTCGCGGATGCCGACACCGCGGCGGCATCCCCGCTGCCGAACACCGGCAGCCACTGCCCGTCGGACAGCGTATGCGGAAGGAACATCTGCGGCGAGTAGCGATCCCAGACCTTGAGCGGATGGAGATACAGGTTTCCCTCGACCCGGTAGACGTCGAGAAGCAGTTGCGTGGTGTCCCGTATCCGGGCGACGGCGCCGTGGCTGTGCCGGCCTCGGGTGAGGGCAAAGTAGGCAATCGTATCGAGTTCGAAAAGGAACGGACAGGTCACCTGAAAGAAATTGGCCAGGAGTTCGTCGGTGGCCCATTCGACGACAAGCGCCGAAAGGCTGTCGAACACATAGAAGACCCCGTGACCCTCCGCTTCGATGATCTGGTGCAACGTGGTGCTGAACGAATCGAACCCCGCCTGCGGATTGAGGGCAATCGTATGGAGCCCATCGATCTCGGGAAGGATCGGCGGATGCGGGGCGAATCGGAAGTAGATGCATCGCCGACCGTCCCGGATCGCCTGTCGGGCGAAAGGCTCCGCAAAATGGCGGTAATCGTCCAGGGTATCCACCTGCCAGACGACATTGTCGCCCAAGCGGAGACTCTGGAGCACCTGATCCAGCGCCGCAAGACCGCTGGTTGCCGATTTGGAAGATGCCATGTTCTATGCCTCAGCCGATGGCGAGCCCTCCTCGCTCTCCCGAGCTGATCCGGATGCACTCGGCCAGATCCAGGACGAAAATCTTGCCGTCCCCGACTTCCCCTG
>JAXDCM010000143.1:0-41982 GCA_034677965.1 Syntrophales bacterium | reverse complement strand
CCACACCGAACAATTGGGCCGCTTCCTCTTGAGTCCTGCCTCCCTTCACTGCTTTTACAGCCTTGCGGCGAAGATCCTCTTGGGCAATCGCGGGAAGGGATCGTGCGTCTTTAATCTTCATGCCTATTCATATAGCATGAAAAAAACATTATTGCAACCTATTTTATGCTCTGGTTAGTAAGTATGTCTATTAAATCTGCGCAATGCCTATATTTTATCCAGGGGTTGATCATGATTTTATATAGGGTGTCGGTGTGAGAGGATGAACTGAGGAGACTTATGATGAAAATACTCAGGGTCCGGATGGACCATCAAAAGACTTCCTTCGAAAATCTGGCAGAGGACTGGCAATACCTTGGTGGCAGTGCACTCATTGCTAAGATCATGAACAGCGAAGTCCCGCCGATGGCCGATCCGCTTGGTCCTGAAAATCATTTTATTATAGCGAGCGGCCCCATGGCAGGCACAAGAGCTCCGCAAATGGGGCGGATCTCCATGGGCGCTAAGAGTCCGCTCACGCTGGGTATTAAAGAGGCCAATGCGGGAGGCCCGGCCGGGCAAATTCTCGACAGGCTTAGAATTCGCACCATTATTGTTCAGGGGACACCTCAGGATAAGCGGCTATTCACCCTTCTCGTGTCCAGGGATCAGGCAGAACTAATTCCCGCCGATGAGTACCGCGGCATAAAGAATTATGAATTAGTTGCACTCCTAAAGAAAAAATATGGTGAGAAGATCGCCGTCATTTCCATCGGCATTGCCGGGGAAAGAATGTGCAAAGCAGCCTCGGTTTCCTTGACTGATATTTTCGGCGATCCGTCTCGAAACGCCGCCCGAGGCGGCTTGGGAGCGGTCATGGGGTCGAAGGGGTTAAAGGCTATTATCCTCGATCCGGCAGGGACAATTCCGGTCGATATTGCCGATCCAGCGACATTCCGGACAGTTGTCAGATCATGGGCTGATGTCCTCAAGCACGATATCAGTTGCAGCCTCTTTTCTCGATTCGGCACCCCCTTTGCGATTAACAACTCCGCCAGTCACGGCACCCTTCCGGCTAAAAATTACCGTTCGGGCCGACCAGAAAACTTCATCGCCGTCAGCGGCAACAGCATCCAGAAAATTCTCTTTGCGCGGAGCGGCAAGATGCACGGCTGCATGCCGGGCTGTCTTGTCCGATGCTCCATCATTTATCCGGCTAAAGATGGTAAAAAGCTCTGTGCAGCCTACGAATATGAAACGATCGCCATGCTGGGAACCAATCTGGGCATTACGGATAATGATGCCATTGCCAAACTTAAATATATGTGTGATGATCTTGGAATCGATGCCGTGGAGGCGGGAAGCAGTCTGGGATTGGCCGCTGAGGCGGGGAAAATGTCTTGGGGTGACCCGAAAGCTGCAATCAGTCTTTTGGGGGAGATCGAAAAGGAGACACCCATAGGAATTGCATTAGGAAACGGTGTGGTTGCCACCGCCAATTATCTCAACATTAATCGTGTACCAGCCTATAAGGGGCAGGCCATCCCCGCCCATGACCCCCGATCGGTCAAGGGCACGGGCATGACGTATTTCACGAGCCCCATGGGGGCTGATCATACAGCCGGGTTGACCTATCGTATCCCCAAGAATAAGAACCAACAATCGGAAAATTCTCTGAGATCCCAGATCCAGGCTGCCACATGCGATGCTTTCGGCTATTGCCTGAATTCCATTCCCGGCAGCCGATCCGTATATCCTTTTTTTGCCGACCTCATGAATGCCAGATACGGTCTCCGTCTGACACCGGATAATATCATGGAAATCGGCAAGCAGACCCTTCGGGACCAGCTCTCTTTCAATGAAAAAGCGGAGTTCAGTAAAATGGATCTAAAAATGCCTGCCTTTCTTCGAGAGGAGACGATTAGGCCGACGGATTCCGTCTTCGATGTTGACGACGCTGATGTACAAAATCTCTGGGATGGTCTGAATTCATTCAAGGAGAAGGAAAAGGTATGGGAGGTCCGTATCCCGCCCCTACCGGATGTGATGCTGGGTGCAGGGGTGGCCCGGACTATGGGCCAACGGATATGGCGACTCAATGTGACCAAGGCCTTCCTTGTCACCGACCCATTTTTATTTAAAAGTGGGAAGGCACAGGAAATTCAAAAGATTCTTGAGGAAAGCGGCATCAAAACGGTTATCTTTCCCGAGGTCGAGCCAGATCCGCCGATTGAACTGATTGAACGCGCAGGAAAATACTATAAGAGAAGCGGGTGCAACGGAATCGTGGGACTCGGTGGCGGCAGTTCCCTGGATACAGCCAAAACCCTGGGGTTGCGGGTGACCCACGGCGGTGACCTCCGGGAATATGAAAGCCTCGTCGGTGGCGGCGGCAAAATCAAACCGATTCTCCCTCCGGTCATCTGTATCCCGACCACATCGGGAACCGGGAGCGAAGCAAATCCGTGTGCAGTCCTCACCGACAAGGAACGAGATCTGAAGTTCATTCTGATGAGCAATCATTTAATCCCTAAATTGGCCGTCGTTGATCCTTTGATATGCCAATCTATGCCCTCCGGCTTGACGATCGAATCCGGCATTGATGCACTCGCCCATTGCATCGAAGGTTATGTCTCTTTGGCCACCCCATATCATCCGTATTTCGAGGCTATGGCGCTATACGGAGTCAAGCTGATCGGACGAAGCCTCATTCCTACCTATAAGGATGGGAATAATATTCCAGCACGCACGGATATGTGCATGGCGGCCATTTGTGGAGGGTTGGCGTTTTTAAAGGGATTGGGCGTTGGGCATGCCCTTATTCATACCCTGGGGAGTCATTACCACATACCTCATGGCAGGGCTGCCATCTTCGGGCTTCTATGCTTTGTAAAAGCTAATAAAGAAACATGCAAGGAGCTTTTCATCGACATGGCTCAACTCATGAACCGTTCCGTTGATCTTGAGGAAAGCCTCCTGACACTTTACAGGAAGCTGGATATCACCATCAGTCTGTCATCCCACGGCATTCTGAAAGAAGATCTGGATGAAATCGCTTTTTACACATCCCGGGACGCTGTCAACATGGCCACCGATCCCACATCTCCCAACCAACATAAAATTTTGGAGTTGCTAAGGGAGATGTATGAATCGGGATAGAGGAAGACCCAACGGCTTTCACTCTCCTGAAGCATGCAAGCTAAAAAAAACCATATCCACGGATGAACCGTCAGATGTCGATCTGGACCATGTGGTCACGGTGAACGTTTCCTTCCTAACCCGAAAAAACTTGTTTTTCGGAAGGAGCGTTTTGTGACACTGAGGCTTTATGATTCGACGGTTTCCGATGACGACGTGACCGGAATTCCTCCCAGGAGGAACCTATCACCTTCATCTTGCTTCAGTATTCATATAAGCAGCGGCATTAAGATGTTTGAAAAAGTTCTTTTTTCAGGATGAACCAATTATGGTAACCAGGTAAGAAATGCCTTTATTATGGGAAAAATCCTTCAACAACATTGTCCACTTACCCCAAGAAGCCTGCGATCACGAAGCCATTCTGTTATAAGGCCTGCCGCACAACCGACACCTGAATCGACTTGAAGAGCAGCAGTGGGGCAGTTCTTGGCACATGCGCCGCACTCCATGCATGAATCGAAATTGATGAATTTGGCTTTATTATCATTTATGGCAAATACTTGGTGTGGGCAAACCTCTAAACACCTGCCGCATCCAATGCATTTATCAGAATTCATCTTCAACGTTGCCACATTGCGTAAATATTTGAAACCTTCCATGTGTCCACCTAATTCTTCATAGGAATTTCCCTATCACGACGATAAAAAGACTCGTAAGTACCGCACATCCCATAGCTGGCAATGCAATCCGCATCTCCTTCTTGACTCCGGAACGTGATGTAAAAGGTGTGCATCCTGTGAAATTAAGAGAATAGAATGCGCTTACAGCGGGGATAGTCAGGCAGGCAGGAATGGTCACGAATAGACTCCATCCGCTGCTTCCTGCAAGTGTAAAGAAAACAATGCTCCAGACCAATCCCGTTAAGACCCCTTTGAAAGCGAAGCTCCTGCCGGGAAGCCAAGGGAGGAGGAATGGTGTAATTGCAGTACCCATGAACACTGCGCCAAGATAACCGTATACAGCCATGAGGCCTGTGGCGCCGTCCTGCAATGTTGCCAGTATAATATATATCGCTGCTGAAATGATGGCTGTTGGCTTCAGTGCCTCCACAAGCTCCACGGGTATAAGCACAACTCTCTCCCAGGTCGTGAAAGAGACTTCCTTCATTGCTGGGGTCGTATTCATTCCATTGTCAAGATAAGCTGGAATATCCTTTGCGCGGATTGTGGCGTAATGGATGTTGAAACCGGTTTGTTTTGTGACTTTATGGGCCGACACACCAGTTGCTCCCAGTATCGGTAGAATGAGATGCCGATGGTTAACCACCTTGCCCAACTCTGAAACATTGATGCGACGGACCAGTTCTTCTGTACCAAATGTTCCTTTACCAGCCGCGCACCAAACATTGATTCCATAAGTTTCAAGGACAAATAACCAGCAATTCCTCCCCGTCATGACACTGCGAACAATGTCATAACTCATTTTGTAGTTTGCAGTGACCAGAACCGGTGAATCGGGATTTGGAATGCCTATGGCGTATAGGCCGGGTGGCACCATATAATTCATACGGTCAATGCCCCACCTGGCTTTCCATGAGCCGAGACGATCGGTAAAGGTGAGGATCGTTGAGATTCTCGGCACCCGTCTTGCCCCAACTTGCAGCCATTCAATGAAACCAGGGACACGTTCGCTGATTTCTCCGCCGCCGGCAGAGGTTGGGGGGCCTCAGCATGGTGGCTTTTGGGGATTATCCCCAAAAGTCGCCCTGTCATACCTTAGCGGAGCAAGCGGAAGTTGCTCATTTTTATTTGCACACAAATCTTCGATTGCCATAGATAAATCCTCAGTTGAATATCTTCCTCTGAAACCAAAAGGCTACATTAACCAATCCGATCATCACCGGCACCTCCACAAGAGGGCCGATCACTGCCGTAAAGGCCACGCCGGAACCAAGACCAAAAACAGCCACAGCTACCGCAATCGCAAGCTCAAAGTTGTTGCTTGCTGCGGTAAAAGCGAGTGTCGCTGTCCGGGAATAATCCGCCCCCATCTTTTTCCCCATTAGGAAGGAAACAACAAACATGACGATAAAGTAGATACCCAAAGGTATGGCAATGCGTAACACATCCAGGGGAATGGTGACGATTAGTTTCCCCTTCAGGCTGAACATAACCACAATAGTAAAAAGAAGGGCAATTAGAGTAATAGGGCTGATGATCGGAACAAATTTTTTATGATAGCGCTCCTTGCCTACCACTTTTAAACCAATGAAACGGGTAAGCGCTCCCGCGATGCAGGGAATGCCCAGATAGATGAAAACACTCTCGGCAATCTGTCTTATGCTGATCTCCACGATGCTTCCGGAAAGGCCGAATATGGGGGGCAGAACAGTAATGAAGAACCAGGCATAGACGCTAAAGAAGAGCACCTGAAATATGCTGTTAAAGGCCACGAGCCCTGCGGCGTACTCTGTATTTCCTTTGGCCAGCTCATTCCATACGATGACCATGGCAATGCAGCGGGCAAGACCGATCATGATGAGCCCGATCATGTATTCCGGTTTATCAGGCAAGAAAGCAATTGCCAGGATAAACATGAGCACTGGCCCAATGAGCCAGTTCTGTATCAGGGAGAGCCCCAGGACTTTCTTGTTGTGGAAAACCTCAGGCATTTCTTCGTACTTTACCTTGGCGAAAGGAGGGTACATCATCAGGATAAGCCCGATGGCAATGGGAATGTTCGTAGTCCCGACCTGAAACCGGTTGATGAACTGTTCAACTCCGGGAAAGAAATATCCCAGAGCAACGCCAAACGCCATTGCCGAAAATATCCAGATGGTAAGATAACGATCAATAAATGAGAGCTTTTTACTGATGTCCGTTGCCATGGAAAACGCTTCCCCTAAAGTTATTCTTCCCTATTATCCTGCTTTACGGATGTATCAAAATAAAAAAATCACGTGCAGCAATCTTTAGGACCAAGTTTCGATAAACGCTTCTTATCCTTCCGAGCCGTGTCACTTTGCTTTAAGACATCGCCCAATGTTTTAATTAAGATTACATGAGTCGGGCTTAAATCTGGGTTTATTGAATAGTGAATCCAAACACCGGCCCGCCGATCCTTTAACCAGCCTGCATTTTTTAATGTTGCTAAATGGCGGGAAATCGTAGACTGGGGAAGCTGCAACACATCTATAATGTGGCACACACAAAGCTCTTTGACGCCAAGGAGGAGGCCTATAATGCGCAGGCGAGTTTCGTCTTCCAACGATTTGAATAAGGCTGCGGTGTGTTTCATGGGCTATATATATCCGCATACACGGATATATGCAAGTTTTATTATTTAGCTGCATAAAACTCCAACCTACGGTTTGAAACGGTATTTTACCTTTGCAAAGTCAGCAGCAATATCATGACGGTCCGGTTCGAGTATCGTGGTGGGAAGATCAGGATTTTCGGAGCGGCTTTTGGGCGGAAGGGAAAGAAGCACTATGAAAAAGAAAGCCATATCCACGGATGAACCGTCAGATGTCGATCTGGACCATGCGGTCAGGGTGAACGTTTCCTTCCTAACCCGAAAAAACTTGTTTTTCGGAAGCATCGTGTTGTGACACTGAGGCTGGATGATTCGACGGTTTCCGATCTATTAAGGTGGGTGCACCTTTTGGGTGCACTTTTCCTTCAAATAGGGGCAAAAATGAGGCTAAAAGTGCACCCAGGAAATGGATAAGTAGCTGATTTTATATGTATGTACCTGCACTGGACTACCTTCACACGGTAGAAGTCACTGGTTCAATCCCAGTACCGCCTACCATGAATATCCGGGGCTGCGGGACATCCCGCAGCCTTTTTTACCATGAGGAATGTGCGGCGCGTGCCGCTGACCGCGGGCATTTCTATTCGGAAAGCGTGATCTTCAATGTGCCGCCGCGTCCAAGAATATCATGGAGATGAATGTAGCCCTTCAGACGGGATCGCTCGTCGGTTACAACCAGCGTGGTGATCTCTTGTTGCTGCATGTATTCGATTGCCTGGGCGATTGAGGTTTCCTCTTGGATGGTTTTGGGCGAGCGGGTCATGAAGGCGTCGATTTTCTCACCGAGAAAATTCTGCTGACGACGGACAAGGCGTCTCACATCGCCGTCGGTCAGGATGCCCAGGAGAGTTCCCTTTCGGTCTACGACAATGACGAATCCCTTGTTTTTTTCATCCATCTTTCGGATGGCATCCAGAACAGGCGTATCGGGATAAACGCGCGGAATTTGCCTGCCGCGGATCATCACATCGGCCACCCTTGCGCGAAGCCGGACCCCGAGGCTTCCCCCGGGATGAAACTTGAAAAAGTCCTTTTCCTGAAAGCGATTCCGATGGATCAGCGCCACGGCAAGGGCGTCCCCCATCGCAAGGGCGGCGGTCGAGCTGGATGTCGGCGCAAGGCCGAAGGGACAGGCCTCCCTGGCCACCCCGACATCGATGACGATGTCGCAATACCTGGCCAGCGTCGAAGTCAGGTTGCCGGTGAATGCGATGCGCGGCACACCGATGCGACGGATGCTGTCGACAATCATGTTCAGTTCGGCGGTTTCTCCGCCATGGGAAATGGCGATCAGGATGTCATCTTTCGTCACAATCCCAAGATCGCCGTGGAGACCCTCTACGGGATGGAGAAAAAGGGCCTGTGTGCCCGTGCTGGTCAGTGTTGCAACAATCTTCCTGCCGATCAGGCCGGATTTTCCAATGCCGGTGATAATGACCCGCCCTTTGCAGCGGTAGATCAATTCCACCGCCTGCGCTAATTCTTCACCGACACGGTCGATCAGTTGAAGGATGCTTTCCGCCTCGAGCCGCAAAACTTCCTTTGCCTGCCGGATGGAATCGGTATGATTCATGAGAAAACCTTTTCCGTCAATTTCAATGGACCTGTCTTCGGGGATTCATGTCACATTTCGTGGGCGGGACGCTATCAGAAATCGGCCAGTCTGACAAGCCGGAATTTCTGTCCTGAATTCCGGTCCCGGAATTCTATCTCCTGAATATGTGAAGGCTGCTCCGACTTACCTGCATTTGGATTGACACACCTGTGGCCATTTTCTATAATCCACGAAAATCTTGGATTTATCCGAGTTTGATTGCGTGTAAGGTTCGATGCAGACGGATGGGCTGCCCCATAAAATGCCTCGGTGCTTCGGATGGGGATTTTGATTCTCATGGGGTGAGTTTGATTTCCGAAGGACTCTGAAATTCAGCCGATCCGATTCCGATCGGGTCATGAATGTGCGGGAAAATCGTTCTCATGCGTTGGGCGATGTCGGGAATGGGAAGGTACGGTTGTCGGTTGGCCGGTGGAGGGATGATTCTCCTCTTCTTTGTTCTGCTGCTTTTTCGCTTCGGCATCCCGGAAAAAATGATGGTCGAAAAGGAGCGGGCCCTTGCGCCCATACCGAGCCTCCCTACTGAGGGGGAGAGCTGGATGAAAATCACCCAACAGAATCGAAAAATCGGCTATGCGCACCGCAATCACATCCGGACGGAAAACGGCTTTCACTTCTCCGAGCGGATCTTCATGAGGATCAATACCATGGGGATCGTCCAGCCGCTGACGGTCCGAACGGATGCTGACCTGAAGCCGGACCGGACGCTTGCCGGCTTTCAATTCGAACTCGGGTCCAACCTGTTTCGGTTCACAGCACAGGGATCCCTTTCAGGAAAAAAACTGACCGTTCGAATCGGCGGGCCGGGTGAAGAGAAGGTGAGCGTCATCGAAATTTCCGAAGCTCCCTACCTGGGCACAGGCATCCTCGAATCCTTGGGGGCGGCCGATCTCCGCACCGGAGAAGAGAGAAGCTATCCGGTCTTCGATCCGGCGTCTCTCGGTCAGAGGCCGGTTCAGGTAACCCTTCTCGGCGATGAAACGCTGAGGGTCATGGGGGAAAGCCGGCAGGCGAGGAAGCTGTCGGTGGATTTTATGGGGATGAAGCAGATCGCCTGGGTCGATCCGAGCGGCGCGGTGCTCCGTGAGGAGGGAATCCTCGGAATTGCACTGGAACGGGTTTCCAGAGAAGAGGCGCTTGCCGGCATGGAAGGGGCGGTCAGTGCGGATCTGACGGAGATTGCCGCCGTTCCCGTTTCAACACCGATTGGGGATCCTGCCGCGCTGAGGCGGTTGAAGATCCGTATTTCCGGTGTCCCTGCCGACTCTTTCGATCTTGACGGGGGGCGACAGGTCTATCGAGGCGGCGTATTGACCGTTCAGCGGGAACCCTTTGCAGCTTCAACTTCACCGACGGGAAATGATCCGGGCGAGCTTTCGGTGTTTCTTCGGTCTTCGCCGTTCATTCAGTCCGACCATCCGGACATCAGGCGGAAATTGGCGGAGATCCTCCGTCCGGAAGAGCCCGACGTTGTAAAAGCCCAAAAGATCGTCCGTTGGGTATACACGAACGTGGAGAAACGACCGGTTCTGTCGGTTCCGAATGCACTCGAAACACTGGCGAATCGTATCGGAGACTGCAATGAACATGCGGTGCTGCTCGCGGCATTCTCTCGGGCCGCGGGCATTCCGGCGGATGTGGAAACGGGCATAGTCTATATGCGCGGTCGCTTCCTGTACCATGCATGGAACATACTCTACCTCAGCGACCGCGGAGGGTGGGTGACGGCCGACGCGGTGCTGGGAGAGATGCCGGCCGACGTGACCCACATCCGTTTCATCCGCGGCGGGGCCGATCGCCAGCTCGATCTTGCAGGGCTCATCGGCCGGCTGAAGTTGGAGGTTCTGGAGATGGAAAGATGATCGAACTGAATGACCTGACCAAGAGGTACGGGAGCACGCTCGCGGTGGACCGGCTGAGTCTCTCCGTGGAGAAGGGGGAGATCTTTGGATTTATCGGGCCCAACGGCGCCGGAAAAACAACAACCATCCGAATGATGGCGGGCGTCCTGGGGCCGACGGCGGGAACGGTGCGGATTTCCGGCATCGACATGGATTCGGAGCCGGAGGCGGCCAAGCGGCTCATCGGCTTCATTCCGGACAGGCCCTTTCTCTACGAGAAGCTGACGGGCATGGAGTTTCTGCGTTTCGTGTCCGACCTGTACGGTTTTACGGATGGCCTGTTCCGCAAGAGGGCTGAGGAACTGCTGATCCGATTTTCCCTGTACGACTGGTCCGACCACCTGATCGAAGCCTATTCCCACGGCATGAAACAGCGGCTGATCATTGCCTCGGCGCTGCTGCACGAACCCAGGGTGATCATTGTCGATGAACCGATGGTCGGTCTCGATCCGGCCGGAATCCGAATGGTCAAGGACCTTCTCCGTGAACTGGCCGAAGGCGGAACGACCATCTTCATGTCCACCCATACGCTGGAGATTGCCGAAGATCTCTGTAACCGTATCGGAGTCATTCACCATGGGAGATTGGTGGCATTGGGCAGTACAGGAGATCTTCGCGGGACGGCACAGCTTCGGGAAGGCGACCTGGAGGACGTCTTTCTGCGGCTGACAGGCAAGGAGGCTCCATGAATGAACTGACCGCCCTTTTGCGGCCGCGGCTCCTTTCCTTCAAAAATGCCGGAAACTCCCTAAGCGCAGGCAACCGCCGAATCCGGATTCTCCTTTTCACTGCAATCGGTCTGGCCTTCTGGCTCGGGGCGTTTTGGGTCTTCTATCGGGTACTGCACTATTTTCAAGGGATCGAGGAGTTCGGAGACATCCTTGCCGGGAAGCTCCTCTCGATGGTCCTGCTGACCTTTTTCTCCCTGCTGGCCTTCAGCGCAATCATCGCTTCACTTTCCAAACTCTACCTGAGCCGGGATCTGCCGCTGGTCCATTCGATGCCGGTGCCGCGAGGCAGGATCTTTCTGGCACGCTGGCTGGAAAGCACGCTGGACAGCTCCTGGATGGTGATCCTGTTCAGTCTTCCCGTCTTTCTGTCCTACGGCATCGTCTATGAAGCGGGCCCTTTTTTCTACCTTACGGCCGGGATGGCGATCCTTTCGCTTTGTCTGATCGCATCGGCGCTTAGCGTGCTGGTGGTCATTGTCGCTGCCGCCCTGCTTCCGGCAGGCAGGATCCGGACAGTCTTCGTTTTCTTCGGCCTGCTCCTGATCCTGGCGCTGATATTCGCATTCCGCCTGATGAGACCGGAGCGGCTTGTCAACCCGGAAACCTTTTCCACATTGGTGCTCTACCTGCGGGAGATGGCAACGCCCGGCTCGCCGTTTCTCCCGACGACATGGGCTTTCGACAGCCTCCAGTCGGCGTTGTCCGGACAGAGCTGCGAACCCCTTTTTCATCTGGCGCTGGCCTGGAGCTGTGCGCTTGCGCTGATCTTCATCGCGACCTGGACAGCGGAGGCGCTCTATTTCCCGGGCTACACGAAGGCACAGACCACGACGGAAAAGCTATTCCCGCACAGGAACGGTCAGCGCGCGAAGATCCATCTTTTTTTCTTCAGATTCGAAGGACCGGCCTGGGCATTTGCCGTCAAGGAAATGCGGACCTTTTTCCGGGATCAGACCCAATGGCCGCAGCTTTTCCTGATTGCGGCGTTGATCGTGATCTATCTCTACAACTTTTCCGTATTGCCGCTGGGGGAATCTCAGACCCGGACGATCTATCTGCAAAATATCTTTTCTTTCCTCAACATGGGACTGGCTTCGTTTGTGCTGACGGCGATCGCGGCTCGCTTTGTCTACCCCGCGGTCAGTTTTGAGGGGGAAGCCTTCTGGATCGTCAGAGCGGCACCCATCTCACTCCGTACCTTTCTCTGGGTGAAATTCATCGTTTACGGTTTTCCGCTGTTGATCCTGGCTGAAATATTGATCGTGAGTTCCAATATCCTTCTGCAGGTCAAGCCGTTCATGATGATTTTGTCGGTCGTGACCGTTTTGCTGACGACGCCGGGCGTGGTGGCTCTCGGGATCGGGCTGGGGGCGGCCTATCCCGATTTCCGTTCGGAAAATCCGGCTCAGGCCGTAACCAGTTTCGGAGGTCTTTTGTTCATGTTGCTGGCGGCCGTATTTATTGCTGCGGTCATTGTTCTCGAAGCGGGACCGGTCTATCAGCTCTTCATGGCCGATTTTCGTGGAAGAGGCCTTGCCGTGGGGCAATGGATATGGATGGTCATCTCTTTTTCGCTTGTGCTGCTTCTCAGCCTTCTGGCGGTATGGATCCCCATGCGTTTCGGCGAGCGGCGCCTTCGGAGTTGAACCCTTTTCCCGACGCCGATTTTACGGCCTGTCGTTGCACGAAGTTGGGGTACTCATGGTCCGTAGCCTTGGGATCCGGTCATGAGACCGTTCCGGAACGCATGCCGAGAGTCGACTTGAGATATTCCAGCATCAGCTCTTCAACCATTTGTTCCCTGGAAATGTTCGCGAAGAAATCCATCTTCTTGATTTCCCCGGGTGTGATTTTACCGGCCAGAAGGGCCGAGGACTGCTGAGCCATCCGGAGGGCGGTATATTTTTCAAGCAAGTCGGATTGCGGCAGCGATAAAAAAGTTTGGCAGGCAGAGGCCATCTGAGAGGGAGCAGGAAGGCTCGGGGATTCCAGGATCGATTTGGATCCGCGTGCAAACCTTTTCAACCCCTCGAGGATATGCCGGGTCCTGACAAAATTGATTCCGGACCAGCCGGCGCGGAGCCACTGAAAAATGCCTGTTTTGACCCTTTCCGGTGAGGTGCCGGAGTCGAGATACACAATGATGGAAAAATAATCATAAATATAGGATTTCACCCAGCCGAGACCGCTCATCTGAGATCCCGGTTCCCCCGAGTAATAGTAGTGCCATTGGTCATCGATTCCCAGGATGGCCCCTTTTTTGCCGACATTGGACGGACGGATCTGTTTTGAAATGGAGATCAGCGCCCGCTGTCCCTTGTGGTGGGTCAGGATCATCGATCTTTTCAGATCGTACTCATGGTAGACCCCTGTCGTGAGGTCCGGCGTATTCGAATCATGCTGAAATCCATGAACGATGGTCTGGCCGCTTGCCGGAGGGGCCAATTTCGAAATATCCGGCATTTTGTTCCACTCCCCACCGGGTCCGGTCCATAGAGAATATCGGAGGGACGTCGGCCTTGTGAGTGCCGACGGGATTTGCGGATTATAGGAATACTCCAGAAAATTCTGGAACTTGATCATCGTATCGAATTCATAATAGGCTCCGGTGCAATCCATAAGCTGAGGGAGGGCGGCTTCGCGTTTCGACTTGGATGCCAGAACGCTGTCCAGCAGGGTCGATGCAGCTTGAACATCAAACCCGGTAGCGGGGTTGTTGCAAAACTGCACGAGCTTCATGACTGCCGCACTTGCCGATGCGGGGAGATCCGCTGAATGAGCCGGAGCCGGCTGAAAAGGGGAACCCAATGTCAGAACCAGAATCACAAGGGCCGACAAGCGGCCGATCAAGTCGAGGAGCAAGTTCGATTTTTTCATCCGTGAGCTCTTTCCTTTTATCTCCTTTATGCCATCGCCTTTGCAAACCTTCATTTTGTGCGCCCTTCTAACGGAAGAAGAGAACGGTTGTCAATGAATATATGATCGCGAATGCCCATTTATTTTTGGGCCGATAGAATCATTTCTCTTCTTGAACGAATCGGTCAATTCTGATAGACGCGGGCCATGAATCAAAGGCTTGCCTACGCTACGAACCGCGATGGCTTGCGGAACCTCTGCGGGGGGACGCGGGAATGAGGGCGGTCTTTATATCCGATGCCCACCTGAAGAGCTCGAATGACCCCGGATATCGGAAATGCCTGCGTTTCCTGCGATCGCTGCGGGGCCCGGGCACGCGAAAAACCGGTCCGGATGATGAGGAAGTTTGCGATCTCCTGGTCATTGCCGGGGATTTCTTCGACTTCTGGTTTGCAAAAGAAGGACGGATCTATCCGGCTTTTGAACCTGTGATCGAAAGGCTGTTTCAATTGAAACGGGAGGGAATCCGGATTTGTCTTTGCGAGGGGAATCACGACTTTTATCTTGCCGATTATTTCACCGGCAAGTCCGGGTTCGAGGTTTATCCGGGGGATGCGGAATTCGACCTGGACGGGAGGCGGGCTTTTGTTTCACACGGCGATACCGTGGACAAGGAAAACCGGCGTTATCTTGCGCTGCGCCGGTTTCTCAGGAGTCCGTTCATCTATGTCCTCCATAAGCATCTTCCCTTGAAGCTGCTCTGGAGGATTGCACGGTTCGGCTCGGAGATGAGTCAGGAAATGTCAACGACGGCGCAGGAGAGGCTGGAGGCTGCGATGCACCGTTTCGCGGCCGACAAGTACCGAGAAGGCTTGGATGCCGTCATTCTCGGCCACTGTCACCGGGCGGTTCTCCGTCAGGAAACAATCGACGGACGATTGAGAACCTTTGCGCTGCTCGGCGACTGGATCGTTCATGATTCCTTTCTCTTCTATGACAACGGCCGCTTTACCATGAATCGCTTTGGATCGGCCGCGTAGAATGCGCCGTTTGGGTCCGGCTCTCCATCATGCGCATTCCGATTCGTCGCCTTTGATCTTTTCGATCGCGTGCGGGATGGCGGGAAGCAGAACGGACAGATTTTCGGTTGCGGCTTTCGGGCTTCCCGGGAGATTGATGATCAGCGTGCTTCCCCGGATACCGGCCAGGGCACGCGAGATCATTGCATGGGGTGTGACAGCGGCGCTGCGTCGGCGCATCTCTTCCGCCATCCCGGGAATTTCCCGTTCGATGACCTCGCGCGTCGCATCGGGCGTCACATCCCGAGGGCTGACACCGGTGCCGCCGGTCGTCAGGATCAGATCCGGCCTTTCATGATCGCTGCACTCCAGAAGGGCGCGGCAAATGACCGCTTTTTCGTCGGGAATGATCTGTCTGCGGATCACCTCTATGCCCGCAGCATCCAGCATTCCGGCGATCTTCGGACCGCTGCCGTCCTCGCGCTCGCCGCGGGCGCCCCGGTCGCTCACCGTGATGACGACAGCCCTGAATCCCATCTTATGCCCCGTCTTTCTTGGATTCGGCGATGATCTTTTCCGCGATGTAGGCGGGAACCTCCTCGTAATGAGAATGCTCGAAAGTGAAGGTTCCGCGGCCGCTGGTCATCGAACGAAGGTCGGGTGCGTATTTGAGGATCTCCGCCAGCGGCACCTGACCCTTGATGATCTGGTGATGACCCACCGAATCCATTCCGAGCACCTTGCCCCGGCGGCTGTTCAGATCGCCGATGACGTCCCCCATGTACTCGTCGGGAATTTCAATCATGATATTCACAATCGGTTCAAGCAGGGTCGGTTGACATTCCAGGACGCCCTTCTTGAAGCCGAGGGAGCCGGCGATCTTGAAGGCCATTTCCGACGAATCGACGGTATGGTAAGACCCATCCGTCAGAGAAACACGGAGATCGACAACCGGATATCCCGCAAGAACACCCTCCGCCATTGCCTCCACGATTCCCTTCTCGACGGCAGGACGGTACTGCTGCGGAATGACCCCGCCGACGATCTTGTCTACGAACTCGAAACCACCCCCCCGCGGAAGGGGCTCAATATCCAGCCAGGTGTCTCCGAACTGCCCGCGTCCCCCGGACTGTTTCTTGTAACGTCCCTGGACGGTCGTCTTGCCCTTGATGGTCTCCTTGTAGGGAACCTTCGGGGTCTTGAGATTGACCTCGAGTCCGAACTTCCGTTTCATCTTTTCTACGGTCACCTCGATGTGGATCTGACCGAGTCCTGAAAGGATCATCTCGCGGGTCTGGTCGTCGCGGTGGAAGACGATGGTGGGGTCCTCGTCAATCAGGCGGTTGATGGAGGTTACCAGTTTGTCTTCATCTCCTCGCGTCTTGGCCTCCACCGCGAAGGAGATGATCGCCGGCGGCACCTGGCACTTGGGATAGGCGATCGGCGCCTTTTCGGAACTCAGGGTATCCCCGGTCGCCGTTTCTTTGAGTTTGGCAATGGCCGCGATGTCCCCAGGGATCAGCATCTCTACCGGTTTCTGGACCTTTCCCTCCAGGAAAAAGAGGGTTCCGATCCGTTCATTGAGTTTGCGGGAGGCATTGTAGAGCCCCTGTTCGGCCTTCAGCGTGCCCGAATAAATGCGAAACAGGGTGAGGCGACCTGCAAAGGGATCCGCAATGGTCTTGAAGACCAGCGCTGAAAAAGGCGCCGATTCGTCCGGCAAACGGGTTTCCACCTCATCGGTACCGGGTTTCGTGCCGGTGACGGCGCCGATGTCCTCGGGAGAGGGGAAGTAGCGGACAATCGTGTTCAGCAACGGATGGATGCCGAGGTTCTTCAGGGCCGACCCGCAGAGCACCGGGATCAGGGCAGCGGATAAAATACCCTTGCGGAGACCGGCCTGCAGGTCTTCCGGACTCAGTTCGCTGTTTTCGAGGTATTTGTTCATCAACTCGTCATCGGTCTCGGCGATATCTTCAACCAGGATATCACGGTATTTTTGAACGATTTCAGCCATATCGGCCGGGATGTCGATGATCTTCTCCGTTCTTTTCTGCTCGTCGAACGCAAAGGCTTTCATCGAGGTCAGATCAACGACGCCGCTGAATCCGTTTTCGGCTCCGATCGGCAGCGAGAAGAGGGTGACCTTTCTGCCGAGGCGATCCCGAATGCTTGCGACCGCCTTTTCAAAGTCCGCCCGTTCACGGTCCATGCGGCTGACAAACAGCAGACGGGGAAGATGGAATTCATCGGCATACTCCCAGACCTTTTCCGTCTGGAACTCGACGCCGGCGACGGCATCGACAAGAACCACCGTTCCATCCACAATTCGGAGACAACTCTTCGTGTCAAAGGTGAAATTGGAATCGCCCGGGGTGTCGATGATATTGATGCGGTGTTTATCCCAATCGACGTTGCTTGTGGCTGCACTGATGGAGATGTGTCTCTTCTGCTCTTCCGGTTCGTAGTCCAGGGAGGACGTTCCGTCGTCCACGCGCCCCGGGCGGTCCGTCTTGCCCGACAGGTGGAGAAAAGATTCGCACAGGGAGGTTTTTCCCGTTCCCCCGTGTCCGATGACAGCCAGATTTCTTATCGATTTTGTTTCATATTTTGACATGAAAGCTCCTTTCTGATCCCCAGGGACGATATTCGATGTGCCTGAGCTCTTTAGCGTAACCGTCGCTTCAAAGTCAAGACAAAAATAGGATGAAATCAAAGGGTAAAATCGGATACAAAATCGATACTTGACTTTTAAAAAGATTATGATATTTTTCCATCGCCTTTTGCATTGCGATCTGCCGACCGACGGGAAATAGGGGCATTGATGCCGAAGAATTTCTACACACTCCTGATTCTTCCAAAGAGAGACAGAGCGGCAAAGAGAATCGGCTTGTCCGGAACGCTGATCTGGGGCATTGCCCTGTCCGTGACGGGCCTGGTCTTGTTCATGACCTATCTCTCGTATGATTATATCCATATCCGGAGGGAACAGGCCGAACTGAAGCGGCTGAAACAACAAACAGCGGAACAGCGACGTCAAATCGACGTGCTGGCCTCCAAGGTCGATCAGTTTGCCGTGAAAATGGACGAACTGAGACAAGCCGATAAGAAGATCAGAATCATGGCAAAACATGTCGTAGGCAAAGACAGGGATCAGCTTCTCGGCATCGGCGGCCCGGTCAGCGAGGAGAATCGCCTGCGATCGAAGATCGTTGCGGACGACAGCGGGATGGTTGCCGCGATCGGCCGCCAGGTGGATCGTCTGATGGAGGATGCCGCTCTGAGGGAAAAGAGTTTTGCAGACCTGCTTGCATACCTCCAGCAGAAGAAATCGATTCTCGACTCCACCCCTTCCACATGGCCCGTTTCGGGATGGGTGACATCCGAATTCGGCAGGCGGTTATCCCCATTCGGCAGTGAGCCTGAATTTCATAAGGGGATCGACATTGCCACGCGAACGGGTCAGCCGGTTCATGCCCCGGCGGACGGGATCGTTGCAGAGGTTGGCTATAGGCATGACCTGGGACAGATGGTCCGGATCCACCACGGGCACGGGATGACAACCGTTTATGGACACCTCTCGAGGACGGCTGTCCGCGTCGGGTCGACGGTCCGCAAAGGGGACCGGATCGGCCAGGTGGGGAACACGGGCCGGAGCACCGGGTCCCATCTTCACTATGCGGTGATGTTGAACGGTGTTGAAGTCAACCCAAGGAAATATCTGAATTAATTTCCCGAGCTGGGAAACAAAATCTCCGCCCGTTCAGGAATGCATCCACCGGTCATGGCGCCGGTTTTTTTTTGAGGAATTTTATGTTTGGCTTAATTCTGAAAAAGGTGTTTGGAAGCAAAAACGACCGGGAAATGAAGCGCCTTTCCCTGATTCTCCATGAGATCAACCGGCTGGAGCCTTCTGTGAGCGCGATGACGGATGAAGAGCTCAGGTCGAAGACCCCTTATTTTCGAAATCAGTTGCAAGGCGGCGCCGAACCTGATGACATCCTGGCCGAGGCTTTTGCCGTCGTTCGTGAGGCTGCCCGGCGAACGGTCCAAATGAGGCCTTTTGACGTGCAGATCCTGGGCGGTCTGGTGCTTCATGAAGGGAAAATTGCTGAAATGAAAACGGGCGAGGGGAAGACCCTGGCCGCAACGATGCCCCTATACCTCAACGCACTGATGGGAAGGGGAGCTCATCTTGTGACGGTTAATGACTATTTGGCGAAAAGAGACGCCGAATGGATGGGTCCCATCTACCAATTTCTCGGCATGAACGTCGGCGTGATCGTTCACGGGATGGATGACAACGAACGGCGCGCGGCCTATCACAGCGACATCACCTACGGGACCAACAATGAATTCGGTTTCGATTATCTGCGCGACAACATGAAATTCAACCTCGATGATTATGTTCAGCGGGACTTCCATTATGCCATCGTGGATGAGGTCGACAGCATCCTCATCGACGAAGCGAGGACGCCGCTGATCATATCCGGCCCATCCGAGGAATCGACCGACAAATACAATCGGGTCAACCAGGTGATCCCGAATCTGCGCAAGGATAAAGATTATACGGTCGAGGAGAAGAGCCGGACCGTCGCACTCACGGAGGAGGGGGTGGCGAGGGTCGAGGGCTACCTGAAGGTGAAGAATCTTTATGAACCGCAAAACATCGATCTCCTTCACCATGTCAATCAGGCGCTACGGGCGCATACCCTCTTCAAACGCGATGTCGACTATCTCGTTAAGGAAGGGAAGGTCATCATCGTGGATGAATTCACCGGAAGGGTCATGCCCGGGAGACGGTACAGTGACGGCCTCCACCAGGCCCTCGAGGCGAAGGAACATGTCAAGGTCGAACAGGAAAATCAGACCCTGGCATCGATTACCTTCCAGAATTATTTCCGGATGTACGCCAAACTGGCGGGGATGACCGGCACGGCCGACACCGAGGCGGAGGAGTTCGGGAAAATTTACAAGCTGGAGGTCCTGGTCGTTCCGACCAACATGCCGATGATCCGTAAAGATCATCCGGATGTCATCTACAAGACCGAAAAAGAAAAATTTGCGGCGGTGATTGCCGAAATCAAGGAACTTCATGAAGCCGGGCGGCCGGTCCTCGTGGGGACCATTTCCATCGAAAAATCGGAGCTGCTCAGCAGATATCTGACCCGGGCGGGCGTCAAACACCACGTATTGAATGCAAAGAACCATGAGAAGGAGGCGGATATCGTCGCCCAGGCGGGCCAGCCCGGCCAGGTCACCATTTCGACCAACATGGCCGGCCGCGGTACGGATATCAAGCTGGGGGAAGGTGTGGCCGAACTCGGCGGCCTGCACATCCTCGGAACGGAGCGGCACGAGAGCCGCCGGATCGACAACCAGCTTCGCGGGCGTTCCGGCCGACAGGGAGACATGGGGTCGTCCCGTTTTTACCTCTCCCTGGAGGACGACCTGCTAAGGATCTTCGGTGCGGAGCGGATTTCCGCCGTCATGGACCGGATCGGTATGGAGGAGGGACAACCCATTGAGCATCGGCTGATTTCGAAGGCGATCGAAAATGCTCAGAAACGGGTCGAGGGGCAGAATTTTGATATCCGCAAGCATCTCCTGGAATATGACGATGTCATGAACCGCCAGCGGCAGGTGATTTACGAACAGCGAAAAAAGGTTCTCAAGGGTGAAGCGCTGTGGGACGATGTGGACGAGATGATCGAAGAGATGGTCGAAGAGATGCTCCCGGAGTATGTCGACGAGAAACGACATCCGGAAGAGTGGGATCTCAAAGGACTGGATGAGACGGTTTCCAGGCATTTCACGCTGAAGTCGGAGCTGGAGCGGACGGGTCGGGAACTCGGGCCGGAGGCCATTTGCGAACGGATCGTTGACGGGGCAAAGGCGCTGCTGCGCCAAAAAGAGATCGAGTATGGAAAGCCGCTGATGGATTACCTGATGAAGGTGATCATGCTGCAATCGATCGATACGCAATGGAAGGAGCATCTCCTTGCGATGGACCATCTCAAGGAGGGGATCGGTTTGCGAGGATACGGTCAGAAGGATCCGGTTCGGGAGTATCAAAAAGAAGGCTATGACATGTTTATGGACATGATCCGCCGCATCAAGCAGGACAGCGTGGAAAAGCTCTGCATCGTGCAGATCCGGCGCGAGGAAGAGGTAGAGCGTATTGAGGAGAAACAGAGGCAGGATTACATCCTGTCCAGGGGGGAGGATACTCCGGCGGCGAAGACGGTGAAAAGAGATACGGCCAAAGTCGGCAGAAATGAACCCTGTCCCTGCGGCAGCGGCAAAAAATACAAAAAATGCTGCGGGGCGTAGGCGTCCGGGCCGGATGAAATCGGTTCGGTGTGACACACTTCGGAGGGGACGATGCGGATTGCGGAAAATTATCGGGTGCCCGGATTCACGGCCAACAGTGTCCACACGGGAATCAAGACGGATGGCGGCAAGGACCTTTCGCTGATCTTCTCGACCCATCCGGCGGCGGCGGCAGGGGTGTTTACGACGAACTGCTTCAAGGCGGCCCCTGTGCTTCTCGATCAGCAGAGAATTCGATCCGGAGCGGCGCAGGCTGTGATCGCAAACAGCGGCGTTGCGAATGCCGCAACCGGACCGGAAGGCCTTGCGGATGCGCGCGCCATGTCCCGTTTCACCTCCGCCGCGCTCGGCATTGCAGACGATCTGGTTTTGGTGGCGTCGACGGGGGTAATCGGGCACCGTCTGCCGGTTCATAAAATCGAAACGGGGATCAAGGGGCTGGTAGCGGGACTCCACAAGGACGGGATCCCCGATGCCGAGGCCGGCATTATGACGACGGACCGGTTTCCCAAAATCGCCGTCAGGAAAGGAAGCATTGGCGGGAAAGAGGTCACCCTGTGCGGCATTGCCAAGGGTGCGGGGATGATTCAGCCGAATATGGCAACCATGCTGGCCTTTGTCATGACCGACGCCGCGATCGAAACAAACCTTCTGGATCAAGTGTTTCGGCGGTCCATCGCGGGCAGCTTCAACGCGATCAGCGTGGACGGCTGTATGAGCACGAACGATACGGCCCTGATCCTTTCCAACGGCGTTGCCGGGAATCCCTTGCTGAGACGGGGCTCGGCAAACGTGACGCGGTTTCGTGAGTTGCTTTCGGATCTGCTGGCCGAACTTGCCCGGGGGCTGGTCCGCGACGGCGAGGGGGCCACCAAGGTGATCGAGATCACGGTAACGGAGGCCCGAACGCGCAGGGAGGCGCAGCGGATTGCCTATGCCGTCGCCAATTCCAACCTGGTCAAGACGGCTTTTTTCGGAGAGGACCCAAATTGGGGAAGGGTCGTGTCCGCCGCCGGGTCGGTCGGAATCGATCTTCCCACAGACCGGGTTTCCCTTTTCCTGGAGGATGTTCCGATTTATGTGGCCGGCAAGGGAGTCGGCGGACAAGAGGCAGAACTTGCGGCGATCATGAAACGCCCGGAAATCCGGGTGCGTCTCCGTTTGGGGATGGGATGTCGATCCTGGACCGTCTGTGCATCCGATCTGTCATTCGATTATGTGAAGATCAATGCCCACTATCATACGTAGCCCCCATTTTCGCTTGATTCTTTGAATTCTTTATGTTATCAGCCTCGCCACATCGCACATTCCCGGATTGACGGAGGTTGCCTGTCCGAAAGACCGGTTTCCGTTCAAGAGGATGGGGATGGAGGTAAAAACCAAAGAGAGGAGTCCAGTATGGCCAGTATTTCAATGAAGTTGCTGCTTGAGGCGGGGGTCCACTTCGGTCACCAGACGAATAAATGGAACCCCAAAATGAAACCCTACATCTTCGGCGCGCGAAACGGGATCTATATCATTGATCTCCAGCAGACGGTCGGTCTTTTTCAGACGGCCTATCAGTTCGTTGTCGATACGGTCGCCCAGGGAGGCGAGGTCCTTTTTGTGGGCACCAAGAAACAATCCCAGGAGTCGGTCCGCGAGGAGTCCGAACGGTGCGCCATGCCTTACGTCAATCAGCGCTGGCTGGGAGGGATGTTGACCAATTTCGTGACCATCAAGAAAAGCATCGACCGTTTGAATGAGCTCGACCGGATGTTTGCCGATGACAGCATCAAGGCATTCCCCAAAAAAGAGATTTTGGGGCTGCAGAAGGATCGGGAAAAATTGACCAAGGTTTTGGGAGGGATCCGGGCCATCAAGGGCGTTCCCAAGGGAATTTTCATCGTTGATCCGAAGCGGGAGATGATCGCGGTGACCGAAGCCAGGAAAATGAGGATCCCGATTGTCGCCATGGTGGACACGAACTGCGATCCCGATCTGATCGACTACATTATTCCCGGCAATGACGATGCCATCCGGGCGATCAAACTCTTTTCCGCAAAGATGGCGGATGCCGTCCTGGAGGGGAAAAAGAGGTTTGAGGAGAGAATTCAGGCGGAGAGCGATAAGGCGAGCCAGACCTCTGCAGCGGTTTCCGGAGCCGACGGCGCAGAATTGGATGTTCCGGAAAGCATCGAAACCAAAGGTTCGGAATCCGACGAAGTGAAAAATCCGTCGGAGGGAGGGGAATAAATTGGATATCACATCAGAGATGGTGAAGGCATTACGGTTGAAAACGGGCGCAGGGATGATGGACTGCAAGGAGGCGCTGAAGGCTGAGAACGGCAATCCGGAAAAAGCGATCGACTACCTTCGGAAAAAGGGAATGTCGGCAGCCACGAAACGTTCCTCCAAGGCGGCCAAGGAAGGCACCATCGCCTCTTACATCCACATGGGAGGAAGGATCGGCGTTTTGGTTGAAGTGAACTGCGAAACCGATTTCGTTGCAAAGACGGATGATTTTCAGGCCATGGCCAGAGATCTGGCAATGCATGTCGCGGCGTCGAATCCGCGCTATGTTCGTCCGGAGGAGATCCCAACGGCCGATCTGGAGAGGGAGAAGGAGATCTATCGCAGCCAGCTGATCGCGGAGAAAAAACCGGAAAAGATCTGGGACAAAATCATCGAGGGCAAACTGAACAAGTATTATGAAGAGGTCTGTCTTCTGAATCAGAAGTTCATCAAGAATACGGATATCTCGGTCGGAACCCTGGTCACCAACATGATGGCGAAAACGGGTGAAAATATCATCGTCAGACGATTTGCACGTTTCCAACTGGGTGAGGAGCTGGGGTAGGGATGTCGGACCGGCCCGTCTATAAGAGGATTCTGCTGAAATTGAGCGGCGAGACTCTCATGGGGAAGCAGGCCTTCGGCATTGATCCTGCGATGGTGGGCAGCATTGCAGCCGAGATTCGGGAGGTGGCATCGCTCGGGGTTCAGATCGGTGTCGTGATCGGCGGCGGAAACATCTTCCGGGGAATGGCTGCCAGCGAGAAGGGGATGGACCGGGTCTCCGCCGATTATATGGGAATGCTGGCCACGGTCATCAACGGACTGGCCCTGCAGAGCGTACTGGAAGGCGAGGGTGTCCCCACCAGGGTTCAGACGGCCATCGAAATGAGAGAGGTGGCCGAACCGTTCATTCAGAGAAGGGCGATACGCCATCTCGAGAAGGGTCGTGTGGTGATCTTCGCGGCCGGAACGGGCAATCCCTATTTTACCACCGATACGGCGGCGACCCTTCGCGCTGTTGAAATCAAGGCGGATATCCTTCTGAAGGCGACGAAAGTGGACGGCGTTTATGACAAGGATCCTCTTCAAAATAAAAACGCAGTCATGTACAAAAAAGTAAGTTATACTGATGTATTGACGAAGAATCTTAAAGTAATGGATGCAGCTGCCATTTCCCTCTGTCGGGATAACGAGCTGCCTCTGATCGTCTTCAATCTCCAAAAGGCGGGAAACATCAAGCGGGTCGTCTGCGGAGAAAAAGTGGGAACCAGGGTCGGAGGCTGAAATCATGGCTGAAATGATGAAGGATCTGATCTTTGAGGAACTTCGCGAAGGGATGGAGAAGGCCCTGCAGGCGCTGGAGAGATCCTTCAGCAAGGTCAGGACGGGAAGGGCCTCCCTGGCATTGCTGGACGGCATCCGCGTCGAATATTACGGTACGCTGACGCCATTGAACCAGCTTGCTTCACTGTCCGTTCCCGAAAGTCGCCTGATCGTAATCTCCCCGTGGGACAGTTCCGTCCTCGGGGCCATCGAGAAAGCGATCCAGCGGTCTGATCTGGGATTGATGCCCACCAATGACGGGAAATTGATCCGTCTGGCGATTCCGGCGCTGACGGAGGAGAGGCGCAGGGAACTGGTCAAGGTTGTCCGCAAGATGGCGGAAGAGGGAAAGGTCAAACAGCGCAATGCCCGAAGAGACGCCAACGAACAACTCAAGGCCCTGAAGAAGGACAACGAAATCTCCGAAGATGAACTTTATGCCCTCCAGGAGGAGGTGCAGAAGTTGACCGATCGATTCATCGAAAAGACCGATATGGTTCTCAAGGCGAAAGAGAAGGAGATCATGGAGATTTAATCCCGTTGCCGGACCAGGATTGAAAACGGGGAGCCGAAAGGCTCCCCGTTTTTTTCATACGCCTTGAAAAAATGCCGTGGATATGTTAGTCGCATAATCGTGGCCGCCCATGCCACATTGAAAAGGAAATCATGGAAAACATCGATCCGGCCAGGCTTCCAAACCATATCGCCATCATTATGGACGGCAACGGGCGATGGGCCGAACGCCATGCCCTGGGCAGAATCGCGGGTCACAGAAAGGGCGCCGATTCCGT
Organism: Syntrophales bacterium; assembly: GCA_034677965.1. Lineage (GTDB taxonomy): Bacteria > Desulfobacterota > Syntrophia > Syntrophales > UBA5619 > UBA5619. The sequence continues at coordinate 16,704 of JAXDCM010000143.1, read as the reverse complement.
CCGCACAGTGGTGACCACATGCCGCCGGATCGGCATCCGCTTCCTGACGCTGTACGCCTTTTCCACGGAAAACTGGCTTCGCCCGAAGGCGGAAGTCAACGCGCTGATGGACCTTCTTCGAAAATACCTCGAGAAAGAATCCCGGAAGATGATGGAAAAGGGGATCCGACTGAGGGCCATCGGCAACCTGGGGGCCCTTGGCCCCTCCGTGCTCGCGAAACTCAGGGAAACGATCGAGATGACGGCGGACAATGAGGGGATGATTTTGACTTTGGCCCTGAGCTATGGCGGACGTGACGAAATCACGGAAGCGGCAAAACGTATGGTCGATGACGCGCTTGCGGGTAGAATCAGCGCACCTGATGTAACCAAGGAGTTTTTGGGCCGTTATCTGCAGACCGCCGGGATGCCCGATCCGGATTTGCTGATCCGCACGGGGGGGGAATATCGAATCAGTAATTTTCTTCTCTGGCAGATGGCCTACACTGAATTCTTTTTTATCGATGTCCTATGGCCTGATTTTCGTGAACCCGATCTCCTCAAGGCGATCGCCGAATACCAGCAGCGCGAGCGGAGGTTCGGAATGACCAGCGATCAGATCGACAGGCGATCCTGAAACCATGCCGTGCCTGCAACGGGAGCGCCGCCGTTCAATCCGGGATGTCTCGGTGTAACCCGCGGCGTTTCACAGGAGGTGGGAAATGACACCCCACATGAAAAGATGGCTGACCGGGGTCATCGCTGTTCCGATCCTCTTTGGAATCATCGCATTCGGCGGTGAAATCCTTTTTTCCATCCTGATCGTTCTGGCTTCGTTGATGGGCATGCAGGAATACAACCGGATGTCCTTCCGACAGGGTTTTACCCTGGAGAAGACGGAAACACTGATTATCGCCCTTTTCATCCTTCTGTCGGCCTTCTTCGGGAACCTTCGGCTGCTGTTGACCTGCCTGACCTTTTCCGTCATGGTTGCGCTGATGCTGAACCTGCTTCGGGCGAGGAGAACGGGGATCGACATCGCCCCTGCCGGACGCGTCGTTTTAGGGATTCTTTACATTCCGCTGCTGATGGCCCATTTCATCCTGATCCGCCAAACCCCTTCAGGCGTTCTGTGGGTCTTTTTCATTCTGGTTCTGGCTTTTTCCGGGGACATAGCGGCATTCTATGTCGGGCGAAAATTCGGAAAGAGAAAGCTGTTGGCGGAGGTCAGTCCGGGCAAGACCGTTGAGGGAACATTGGGTTTGATCGCCGGGAGCATTGCCGGTTGTCTCCTCTTCCGTTTTTTCTTTTTCCCCGCAGTGCCGGTGGTTCATGTCGTCCTTCTGGGGCTGGTGGGAAGCATCGCCGGCCAGCTCGGGGATCTGTGTGAGTCTGCCCTAAAGAGGGGGGCCGGCGTCAAGGATTCCGGGATGCTGCTGCCCGGTCACGGCGGGATCCTGGACCGGCTGGACTGCCTGATGTTCATTGTCCCATTGGTTTACCATTATCAGGGATACGTGCTTTCATGAAGGGGATCTCCATACTCGGTTCAACCGGTTCGATCGGTGTCAGTACGCTGGATGTCATTGCGGCACATCCCCATCGTTTCAGCGTCAAGGCGTTGGCGGCGGGACGAAACATCGCCTTGCTGGAGAAGCAAATTGAAAGGTTCCGGCCGAGGTTGGCGGCCGTTGTGGACGAAGACCATGCCGGTAAGCTTCGCGAACGTTTGGGGTCCGGATCCCGGACGGAAGTTCTGTTTGGAGAGGAGGGATATCGGGAAACGGCGATTCTGTCGGATGCCGATCTGGTCGTCTCCGCCATGGTCGGTGCGGCCGGTCTTCTTCCGACCCTGAAGGCGATCGAAGCGGGAAAAGATATCGCGCTGGCGAACAAGGAGACCCTGGTGATGGCCGGAAAGATCGTTTTGCACCGTGCCGCCGAAAGGGGCGTAAGGATTCTCCCGGTGGACTCGGAACATAGTGCGATTTTCCAGTGTATCGAGGGGTCCCGGACGGAAGAGGTTAAAAGGATCATCCTGACGGCTTCCGGTGGTCCTTTCCTCCACGCCTCCAGGGAAGAAATGGCGGCAGTGACGCCCGCACAGGCCCTGCGGCACCCCAATTGGGCGATGGGGAAAAAAATCACCATTGACTCGGCGACGATGATGAACAAAGGGCTGGAAATCATCGAGGCCCGGTGGCTGTTCGGCATTTTGGAAACGGCGATCGACGTGCTGATTCACCCCCAAAGCGTTGTTCATTCCCTGGTGGAGTTCCAGGATGGGAGCGTGATCGCCCAGATGGGCGTCCCGGATATGCGGCTTCCCATCGCCTACGCCCTTTCTTATCCGAAACGGCTGGTCGGGAAGGGGCCGTTCCTCAACCTGGGACGGGTTGGTGCCCTGACTTTTTTGAACCCCGATCCGGATCGTTTCCCGGCAATCCGGATGGCCTATCAGGCGGTCAAGACCGGCGGGACGCTGCCGGCCGTCCTCAGCGGCGCAAACGAAGAAGCCGTGGAGGCTTTTTTGGAAGAAAAAATCAAATTCGACAGGATTGTCCCTGTGGTGGAAGAAGTTCTCTCCAAGCATCTCGTTCAAACCGATCCGGGCATCGAAGAGATCCTCCTGGCGGACCTTTGGGCGAGGCGGGAGGCAGCACGAACGATTGAAGGAATGAAAAATTGATCGGAATCAGCATTGTATCGGTGATTATCCTTTTGGGGGTCCTGATCTTCGCCCATGAGTTCGGCCATTTTCTGATGGCCAAGAGGGCGGGTGTCGGCGTTCTGAAGTTTTCCCTCGGGTTTGGTCCGCGGATCCTTGCCAAGAAGGTCGGGGAGACGGAATATCTTCTATCGCTTATTCCGCTGGGCGGCTACGTGAAACTCCTCGGAGAATCGCCCGACGATGAACTTCCGGAGGACGAGGCCAGGAGATCCTTCCTGAAACAGTCGGTTTGGAAACGGATCTCCATTGTGGCGGCTGGGCCCATCTTCAATCTGTTGCTGGCGCTTCTGATCTTTACCGGGGTCAATATGGTCGGGCTTCCCGTGCTGGCGCCGGAAGTCGGTTTCGTACAACCGGATTCCGCGGCGATGGAAGCCGGATTGAGGGTAGGAGACACGATTGTCGCCCTGAACGACAGGGCCGTCCACAAATGGGATGAAATCTCCGAAGTTGTCACTGCCGGTCGGGAACGGCCCCTCCGGATCAGGATTCTCCGGGCTGGTTCCGGCCTGGAGATGACCGCAATTCCCCGCCCGATGAAAGTCAAAAACCTCTTCGGAGAAGAGGTTGAATCCTTCAAGATCGGCATCAGCCCGTCACAGAGAACCTTTATCGAAAGGCGCAACCCTTTCTCGGCCGTCGGCCAGGCGGTACGCCAGACTTGGCAGGTGATGAAACTCACCGTCATCAGCCTATACAAGATGTTCCAGGGAGTGGTTTCCCCGAAAACCCTCGGGGGACCCATCCTGATCGCCCAGATCGCAGGAGCCCAGGCAAAAGAGGGGGTGATCAACTTTCTGCTCTTCATGGCGTTGTTGAGCATCAATCTGGCGATCCTGAACCTCTTGCCCATCCCGGTTTTGGACGGTGGTCATCTGTTGTTTTATGGGATTGAAATTCTGACAGGGCGCGAGATCAATGTCCGCTGGCGCGAAATGGCCCAGCAGGTCGGTTTTGTCCTGCTGATTTTGCTGATGATTTTTGTCTTCATGATGGATATTGAACGGCTCAACCTTACATGGGTCAACGATTTGATCAGGATATTTACGGAATAAAAAAGATGATCACGCTGGGGATGGATTGTGCGACGAATACGGTGGCGGTGGCCTTGTTGGACGGAGAGACCCTTGTGGCCGAAATGGATCTCTGTACCGGAAAACACCACGCCGAGGTGCTGTTGCCCGCGCTGGACAAACTTCTGGGTCTGACCGGGATTCGCATCTCGGACATCGATCTGCTGGCCTGCACCGTTGGACCGGGTTCATTTACGGGAGTCAGAATGGGGGCAAGCACGGCCAAGGGAATCGCCCTGGCCATCGCAAAACCCATTGTCGGGGTTTCGACGCTGGAGGCATTGGCCATGAACGCGCTGCCGCACCGGGATGTGATCTGCCCGGTTTTGGACGCACGCAGGGGCCAGGTCTATGTCGGGTCGTATCGGATGGGCCGGGATGGCCTTCCGGAAAGCCTTGCGCCGGACCGGTTGATCAACATCGAACAGTGGATCTCGGAGCTTCCGGAAGCTGATTTCGAATGTATCGGGGATGGAGCGGTTCGTTACCGCGACCGTATTCGGGAATCCCCGCGGGCACGCTGCCTTCCGGCCTGGGACCCCAGACACCGTGTCCGCGCCGGCGCCGTCGGCCTTCTCGGTGTCCGTGATTGTTCCGGGGGACGCCGGGACGATGCACTGACTTTGATGCCGAAATATCTCCGGCCGCCCGGGATTGGGTCGGAGGCCGTTTTACAGGCGCAAGAGGCAGCAACGGTTCAACAGACAGGAGAGACAGGCCGAGGGACAGGCCAGAATTGACATCCGGTTAATTTTGCGGTAGATTGCAGCCGTTATGAAACACGATCAATTCATCGCCGTCGAAGGACTGCCCATGATCCTCCCTCTCGCCGGAGCGACATTGCTGGCGCTTGTGGCCGGATACAGGGGATTGGGCCTGGTACTGCTGCTTTTGACCCTTTTTGTTCTCTGGTTCTTCCGCAATCCACAACGAAAAACGCCGGAAAAGGAGAATCTGGTCATTTCCCCTGCGGACGGCAAGGTCATCCGAATCGAAGAGACGGCCAGCGAGGAACAACCAGGGAAAACCTTTTTAAGAGTCAGTATTTTCATGAACATCTTTAACGTTCATGTCAACCGGATTCCCTATTCGGGCCGTGTCCGGTTCATCCGCTACCGACCGGGGAAATTCCTTTCGGCCAATCTGGACAAGGCATCGGCCCTGAACGAAAGAAACACGGTTATGGTTCAGACGGATGACGGAAAGGAGATCATCACCGTTCAAATCGCCGGCCTGATTGCCCGGAGGATCGTATGTTGGCTGAGGGAAGGCATGCAAGTGCGAAAAGGGGATCGATTCGGTCTGATCCGTTTCGGTTCACGCTTGGAGGTTTTTCTGCCGCTCGGTTCCGCTATCCTGGTTGAGGTGGGAGACAGGGTTCGAGCAGGTGAAACGCCGATAGGAGAATTGATATGAACAGATCGGGATCGTTGAGAAGGGACCGCATGAAGAAAGGAATCTATGTCCTCCCGAATCTTGTGACCACGGCCAATCTTTTTTGCGGTTTTTATTCGACGATCGCGGCCATGAAAGAGATGTATGAAGTCGCGGCGATAACGCTCCTCATCGCGGTCGTTCTGGACGGCATGGACGGACGTATTGCCCGCCTGACCCATACGACCAGCAAATTCGGGGCGGAATATGATTCTCTTTGCGATCTGGTAACCTTCGGCGTCGCACCGGCCGTTCTCCTCTACAACTGGTCTCTGATGTCCTATGGAAAATGGGGATGGCTTGCCGCGTTTCTGTTCGTCGTTTGCGGAGCACTCCGTCTGGCCCGGTTCAATGTGCAGATCGGCGTGGTCGACAGTCGGTTCTTCAACGGTTTGCCGATACCCGGCGGTGCCGCCGTCGTCGCCACCGGTGTGCTGATTTTTTATTATCTTGGAGGCGAGGGACGATTCCTCCATGTACTGATGATGGCGGGAACCGTCGCCGTTGCGCTCTGCATGGCCAGCAGCATCAAGTATTACAGTTTCAAGGATCTGAATTATTTCATGCGGAAGCCCTTTATGTCCTTTGTCATGATTGTCGTGATCTTGGTGATTGTTGTGGCAGAGCCCCAAATCATGCTCTTTACGTTTGCCTTCGGATACAGCCTGTCCGGGCCGGTTTGGGCGCTTTTCAGGCTGGGGAAAAAGATATGGGCGGACATCCAGGGCAAAAAGACGCAATGCCAGGAAAACAGGTTGTAGAAAAAAACAGGGCGGTCCGCCTGAGACAGATTTTAGAAAATTTGGGATGAGGTGTGTATGAGAAGGTACAGCGTTGCCGTAGTGGGCGCCACGGGGGCCGTGGGCAATGAGATGATCAAGATCCTGGAGGAACGCCGGTTTCCGGTCGCAAAGCTGATCCTGCTGGCCTCGGAAAGGTCCGTCGGGAAAGAGCTCCCCTTTCGGGGGAAGGCCCTCCCGGTGCAGCTTCTGGATGAAAATGCCTTTGCCGGGATCGAAATCGGTCTTTTCTCGGCAGGGGGAGGGATCAGTGAAAAGTTTGCGCCCGTTGCGGCCGCAGCGGGGTGCATCGTGATTGATAATACGAACGCCTTCCGTATGGTCCCCGAGATTCCGCTCGTCGTGCCGGAGGTGAATCCTGAGGCGATTTCACAATACAAAAACCGCCGCATCATCGCGAATCCGAACTGCTCGACGATACAAATGGTCGTGGCCCTCAAACCGATTCACGATGCGGTTCGGATCAAGAGGATCGTCGTTTCCACCTACCAGGCCGTGTCCGGCACCGGTAAAAAGGCGATCGAAGAGCTTTCATTGCAAACAAAGTCCCTGATAAACGGTGAAGAGCCGATCGCAAAGGTCTATCCGCACCGGATCGCTTTCAACTGCCTTCCCCACATTGACGTCTTTATGGACAACGGCTATACGAAGGAAGAGATGAAAATGGTCAACGAGACCCAAAAAATCCTCAACGATCGTTCGATTGCGGTTACGGCGACAACGGTCCGCGTGCCTGTTTTTCATGCGCACTCCGAATCGATCAACATTGAGACGGAGAAGAAGATCACCCCCGATGAGGTTCGTCGCCTCCTGTCGAAAGCGCCGGGGGTTCGTGTAGTGGATGATCCCCGACAGAAGAGATATCCGCTGGCGATTGATGCTGCAGGCCGTGACGAGACGCTGGTGGGAAGGATCCGCGAGGATGAGTCGATTCCCAACGGCATCAATATGTGGGTGGTGGCAGACAATATCCGCAAGGGGGCCGCACTCAACGCCGTCCAGATAGCCGAAATTTTGATCCGCGAACATTTATGAAAATTATCGGGGGGAATGCCAGGGGGAGGACCATTTGCCTTCCTGCGGGATGTCGCATTCGGCCGACCTCCGATCGGATCAAAAAATCCCTGTTTGACATTCTGAATCCCGTGGAGGGGAAAACATTTCTCGATCTGTTTGCCGGCAGCGGAAATGTGGGACTGGAGGCCATCAGCCGGGGGGCGCGTTTTGTCTTCTTTGTGGAGAGGGATAGCCGCTTGATCGAAGTGATCCGGACGAACCTGATTCGTTTTGAATGCGGAGAGAGGGCGGAGGTCGTTGCAATGGACGTTGAACGGGGGCTGGCGGTCCTCCGTCAAAGGGGGGTAGGCATCGATATTGTCTTTGCCGATCCGCCGTACAATCGGGGATGGGTATCGAGTCTCTTCCAATGGATGAGCAGGGGGAGCTTGTTGACGCCGAATGGAATCATGATCGTGCAACATTCGAAAAGGGAAAGTCCGGAGGAAACAGACATCGGGCAAATGACCGAAATCGATCGGAGAACATACGGCGATACGGTGCTGTCTTTTTTCAGGGCGGCAGATTCATAATACGTCTTCCAACAAAACCGAGGAAAGATTCTATGAAGAAGATTGCAGTGTATCCGGGATCATTTGATCCGATCACCAACGGTCATGTGGACATCATCAAGCGCGGCCTCCGGATTTTTGATGAGCTGATCGTGCTGGTGGCGTACAACCCCAACAAAAAGTCCCTTTTTTCCGTTGAAGAAAGAATTGAGATGATCGAGGAGGTGATCCGGGACTGCAAAAATGTCCGGGTGGACTGTTTCAAGGGTTTGCTGGTTGAATATGTGAAGGGGGTCGGTGCAAGTGTGATTCTTCGCGGGTTGCGGGCCCTTTCGGATTTCGAATATGAATTCCAGCTCGCACTGATCAATCGACGCCTGGATCGGGATGTTGAAACCGTTTTTTTGATGACCGGATACAAATGGTTTTATACCAGTTCAACCATCATCAACGAGGCCGCCAGTCTGGGAGGGTCCGTCAAGGGGTTGGTCCCCGAGATCGTTAATCAGAAGATGCAGGAAAAATACAAATCCGGCAAGGAAAAACCATAGAGTGTTTTATCCTTCTCACGACTGAATTCCCAAACAGGTGAAAAAGATGGGTGGAATCTTCGGTGTAGTATCGGAAGGGAATTGTGCCAAGACCCTTTTTTATGGGACGGATTATCACTCCCATCTCGGAACCGAAAATGCGGGACTCGCAGTTTACGGGGACGACGGATTCAGCCACGCCATTCACAGCATCAGCCAGGCGCAGTTCAAATCCCGGTTTTTTGAAGATTACAAGGGAATGAACGGCCGCTTCGGCATCGGAGCCATCGATGACGAATCGCCGCAGCCCCTCATCATCCGGTCGAAATTCGGAACCTATGCGCTGGCTGCCGTCGGATTGATCACCAACAAGGATGAGCTGACGCGCAGGCTTCTCCAGGAAGGCGGCTCTTTCAGCGAAATGGCCGACGGCGGCATCAACCATGTCGAACTGGTCGCGAAACTGATCGGACGGGGTAAAACCATCGTGGACGGCATCGAACGAATGCAGCAGGCTGTCGAAGGATCCATTTGCCTTGTGCTGATGGCCCGGGAGGGGATTTACGTTGCGCGCGACCGTTTCGGACGTTTTCCGCTGGCGATCGGAAAAGAGGTCTCCCCGGCCGGGCAAGGAGTTTCATACGCGGTCGCAACCGAATCAAGCGCCTTTCCCAATCTCGGATATGAATTAAACCGCTTCCTCGGACCTGCGGAGATTGTCCGCCTGGACCATGAAGGGATTCATACCGAACGCGCGGCAGGAGAGGAAAAGCATGTTTGCGCCTTTCTCTGGATATACACCGGCGATCCGTCCGCCGTCTATGAGGGGATCAGTGTCGAAAACGCCCGCGAGCAATGCGGCAGAGCCATGGCCCGCGGAGATCGAGTCGACGCCGATTTCGTTGCGGGCGTTCCCGATTCGGGTGTCGGTCATGCCATCGGTTATGCCATGGAGTCCGGCCTTCCCTACCGCCGCCCGCTGATCAAATACACGCCGGGCTATGGGAGAAGCTATACGCCGCCGTCCAAGGATATTCGTGACTTGGTGGCAACCATGAAACTCTGCGCCATCCGGGATGTGATCCGCGGAGGTCGGATGGTGGTGTGTGATGACTCGATTGTCCGGGGAACTCAGTTGAAGAATTACACAATCCGAAAACTGTGGGACAACGGGGCAAAGGAGATCCACATCCGACCGGCCTGTCCGCCGCTGATGTTCCCCTGCAAATTTTCTTATTCGACGAGAACGACAGCCGAGCTGGCTTCCCACAGGGCCATACGCGCCCTTGAAGGGGAGACCCCAGGCCACATCGACGAATACCTGGATCACCATTCCGAACGTTACCGCAGGATGGTCGAGTGGATCCGGCGGGACCTCAATGTAACGTCCCTCAAGTACATTCATCTTCAGGACATGATTTCGGCCATCGGGCTGCCGGAAGAACAACTGTGCCTCTACTGCTGGCGCGGTCGATAGGGCGTCCATTCGAGCACACCATGAAAACGACAACCTGCCTGAAGCAATGCTTCCGCCCTATGTGTAAGTCCCTATGCCTTCTTCCATCCGCGGGATATTCGCCATTGATCGTGCAGATCCCTTCATGTTATACATAAGCACTCATGGATTTGTTGCCTCCGATGTGCGGGACGGCGGAACGATGTCAAAGCGGCGGGGTTAGCCATTGAGTCCGGAGATCCGAAGAAGAACCAAAACCATTGATCTTGGGGGTGTAAGGATCGGCGGGAATGCGCCGGTTGCGGTACAGTCCATGACCTCCAGCGACACACGCGACAGCAACGCGACGGTCGCGCAGATCAAAGAGTTGGAGGAAGCCGGATGTGAAATTGTTCGCGTTGCCGTACCCGATGAGGCGGCCGCAAAAGCCATACAGGATATTCGTTCCAGAATCCATATCCCCCTGATTGCCGATATCCATTTCCAGTATTCGCTGGCCCTTCAGGCCATGAATGCGGGTGCGGATGGAATTCGCATCAACCCGGGCAATATACCGCCGGAGGGCATTCGGCGGATCGTTGCCACGGCCAGAGAAAACCGAAAGGTCATACGGATCGGAATCAATGCGGGTTCCCTCGAGAAAGAGATTCTTGCACGCCACGGCGGACCCACGGCAGAGGCCATGGTGGAAAGCGCCCTCAAGAACATCCGCCTCCTCGAGGAGATGGACTTCGGCTTGATCAAGCTATCCTTGAAGTCGTCGGACGTGCCCACGACCATTGAAGCGTACAGAGCCGTTTCGGCAAAGACGGAGTATCCGCTCCATCTCGGTGTCACGGAGGCCGGAACACTGATCCACTCGGCCATCAAATCCTCCATCGGGATCGGGACACTGCTATATGAGGGAATCGGAGATACGATCCGGGTTTCGGTGACCGGAAATCCGATCCCCGAGGTCGATTTGGCTTACGGCATTCTGCGGGCGCTGAATATCCGAAAAAAAGGACCGGATATCGTATCCTGCCCAACCTGCGGCCGCTGCGAGATTGATCTGGCCGGTCTTGTCGATCAAGTGGAACGGGAGCTGCGGGATGTGAAGATCCCCCTGAAGATTGCGCTCATGGGCTGCGTCGTGAACGGGCCCGGAGAGGCCGCCGAAGCGGACATCGGCATTGCCGGAGGGAAGAAAGTCGGAATGCTGTTCAAGCGGGGCAAGATTATCCGTAAGATCCGGGAGGAAGAGTTCGTGCCGGTCCTTTTGAAAGAGATCCGGAATATGGAAAAGGATTTTAGCGGGAAGGACGGTTCTTAAAAAAGGAGGGTTCATGCGATATTCGGAGATGTTCCTGCCCACAGGAAGAGAGGTTCCTTCAGATGCGGAACTGATCAGCCACCAGCTGATGATCCGGGCGGGTCTGATGAGAAAACTGACCAGCGGGGTATACTCCTACCTTCCCCTGGGCTACCGCGTCATCCGAAAGTTTGAACAGATCGTGCGGGAGGAGATGAACCGTTCGGGGGCCCAGGAGCTTTTTTTGCCGATGGTTCAACCCGCCGAACTCTGGCAGGAGTCCGGTCGCTGGGTTCATTACGGAAAAGAACTGCTTCGATTCCGGGATCGCCATGACCGGGAGTGCTGCCTCGGCCCGACACATGAGGAAGTGATCACCGATCTGGTTCGAAACGACATTAAAACCTACCGTCAGCTTCCCCGGAACCTCTATCAAATTCAGACGAAATTCCGTGACGAGATTCGGCCGCGGTTCGGTGTGATGCGCTGCCGGGAATTCGGCATGAAGGATGCCTACAGTTTCGATATGGACGAGGCCGGGGCGGAAAAAAGTTACAGGAAGATGTTCGAGGCGTATCAGCGGATCTTTACCCGCTGCGGTCTCCGTTTTCGTTCCGTGGAGGCTGATTCGGGAAGCATCGGCGGCAGTTTTTCTCATGAGTTCATGGTCATGGCCGATTCCGGCGAGGACGCTGTCTGTTACTGCGGACGCTGCGACTATGCGGCAAACCTGGAAAAGGCCGAGATCGCCAGGCCAAAGATCGAGGATGCAGACATCAAAAATCTTCCGATGGAAGAGGTCCACACCCCGAATACCAGAACGATTGAGGAGGTATGTCGTTTTTTAAATGTCACGCCGGATGCCGTGGTCAAAACACTGATCTTTTCGGCGGACGGAGAGCCCGTTGCCGTATTGATTCGAGGAGACCATGAGGTCAATGAGGTCAAGGTCAGAAACTTCCTCGGTTGCGCATCCCTGGAACTGGCCGATGAGGAAATGATCCGAAAGGTGACCGGTTCTCCGCGCGGATTTGCCGGGGCCGTGGGCATCCGGAGCAGGATATTGGCCGATTATTCGTTAATCGGAATGAACGATTGCGTCATGGGGGCCAACCGGGAAGATTATCACATCCGCCACGTGAAACCGGGGCGCGACTTTAGAATTGGAGACTATGCCGATCTGCGCATGATCCGTGAGTCCGATCCCTGCCCGCGCTGTGGGGGAGAGATAAAATTTGCACGCGGCATTGAGGTCGGACATGTCTTTAAATTGGGGACCAAATACAGCCGATCGATGAGGGCGGTGTTTCTGGACCGAGACGGAAAAGAAAAGACCATGGTGATGGGCTGCTACGGAATCGGCATCGGAAGAACCGTAGCGGCGGCCATTGAACAAAACCACGACGCGGACGGGATTGTCTGGCCGCTGCCGCTGGCCCCTTATGAAGTGATCATTACCCCGGTGAACATCAATGAGCCGTCACTGTCCGACGCCGCGGAGGGACTGTACCGTACCTTGTCGGAAACGGATGTGGAAACGATTCTGGACGATCGCGATGAGAGGGCCGGGGTCAAGTTCAAAGATGCCGATCTGATCGGGATCCCTTATCGAGTGACGGTCGGTCCCAAGAGACTGGCCGAGGGGAAAATGGAAATCAAGAACCGGCGCACCGGAGAGATCACCATTCTGCCGGTTTCCGATGTTGCACCATTTTTATCGACCGGTATCCGGGAGGCCGGAAAGATCGAAGGATAAAACACGGCTTTTTGTCTTGAATCCCTGAAGCGCGAGAGTGCATATGCTCCGCATCAACGACATACTGGACAAGGTTCAGTCTTATCTTCCCGCCGCTGAAATCGAGATGATCGAAAAGGCATATATCTTTTCCGCATCCGTTCATCAGGGACAGATCCGGCTCTCCGGCGAACCCTATCTGACGCATCCGATGGAGGTGTGCGGTATCCTGGCGGATATGAAGCTGGATGCGGCCACTCTCGTAACGGGGCTTCTGCACGATACCGTCGAAGACACCCTGACCACGCTCGAGGAGATCGAAGAAGGCTTTGGCAGGGAAGTGGCGTTTCTGGTGGAGGGATTGACCAAAATCAGCAAGATCACACTGGGAAATCAAGAGGAACGCCAAGCGGAAAACTTTCGAAAGATGATCCTCGCGATGTCTTCAGACATCCGAATACTTCTGGTTCGTCTGGCCGATAGAATCCACAACATGAGAACCCTCGAATTTCAAACCCCGGATCGCCAGCGGTATATCTCCAAAGAAACCTTGGAACTGTACGCGCCGCTGGCAAACCGTTTGGGGATCAACTGGATGAAGACGGAGCTGGAAGACCTGGCTTTCCGATACCTCGATTTTGATGCGTACAATGAACTGGCCAAAAGGATCGCGAAGAAGCAGAAAAAACGCACGCAGTACGCCGAGGAGGTCAAGGGAATCATCCAGCGGGAAATGGTCCGCTTTGGAATTGCCGGGGAAGTGGAAGGGAGGGCCAAACATTTTTACAGCATATACAAAAAGATGAAGGATCAGCGCATCGATTTTGACGAAGTCTACGATCTGACGGCCTTCAGGATCATTCTCGATTCGGACAAGGAAAGGGACTGCTACGAAGCGCTGAGTATGGTTCATGCCCTTTGGGTGCCCGTTCCCGGAAGATTCAAGGATTATATCGCGATGCCGAAGGCAAATCATTATCAGTCACTCCATACAACGGTGATCGGGCCCTATGGGGAACGCGTGGAGATTCAGATCCGGACTCGTCCGATGCATGAATGGGCGGAGGAGGGGATTGCGGCGCACTGGCGATACAAGGAGGGCGGCGCCTTCTCTGCTGATGACGATCAGATCAAGCTCCTTCGGGATCTGCTGGATGCACAGCAGGAGATCAAAAATCCACGAGAATTCATGTCCAACCTGAAAGTGGCCCTGTTCCCCGAAGAGGTCTATGTGTTTACACCGAACGGCGACGTGAGGTCCTTTCCGAAGGGTGCGACTCCGATCGACTTCGCCTACAGCATCCATACGGAAATCGGCCATCAATGCATCGGCGCCAAGGTGAACCGGAACATCGTTCCGCTGAGATACCAGTTGAAAAACGGAGACACGGTTGAAATCATCACACAGTCCGGCCATCAGCCCAGCAAGGATTGGTTAAAATATGTGGTGACCTCCCGCGCCATCGCGAAGATTCGCAACTGGGTCAAAACCGAGGAACGAAAAAAGAGCGTAACCTTGGGGAAAGATCTGCTGGAAAAGGAGTTCAAAAGGCACCATTTGAAGTTCGGGCAGATTGCGAAGACCGATGAAATGAAAGGCGTGATCAAGGAGTACCATCTCGATTCCCTGGAAGATCTTATGGCATCCGTCGGATTCGGCAGGTTGTCCGCGAAGCATGTCGCGCATCATTTTCTTCCCGAAGAGGAATCTCCAAAAGAGGGCCCATCCGAGCGGAAAAAGAAAAAAAACGGGAAATCGGCGCCGATCGGAATATCGTTGACCGGAATCGACGACATCATGGTCAGGTTCGGAAAATGCTGTGACCCGATCCCGGGCGATGAGATCATGGGTTACATTTCGCGCGGGCGGGGAATTACGGTTCATTCGATGCGCTGCAAACGCCTGCGGGACATGGACAGCGAGCGTCTTGTCGATGTCCAGTGGGACATCCGAGAAAAAAGAGATTATCCGGTTCGAATGAGAATCATTTGCTATGACAAGAAGGGGGCCCTTGCCGATATCAGCGCCGCGATCACCTCTCTGGATGTGAATATAACCCATGCCGCGATCAACACAGCCCAGAATGGACAGGCCCAATGCGAATTCGGAATCAATGTCGCAGACCTGAATCAGTTTAACAGGATCGTCACCGTGATCCGGAAGTTGCCGGAGGTGATCTCCGTCGAGAGGTTGTAACGATCGTGATGAAAAAACAGTCTTCTTGTCCGGACGATTCGAATTGACAGCCGGCGGCCTATGCGGTATGAACCGCAGGCATTGTTGAGATAAAAGGGTGGCCATGACACTCATGATGGATAGGATCCTGAAATACAGGATATTCATACCGATCATTCTGCTGATGGGGATGGCCCCGATCACGGGATTCGCGGCACAGCAGAAGAATGTTCGCGTAGTCCTTCTGGATCCCGCTCATGGGGGAGAGGAGACCGGCGTCCTTGCGGATAAGATGCGCGAAAAGGATCTGACCCTCCAGGTGGCCCTTCTGCTCCGCGATGAGGCAAAAAAAATTCCCGGTCTTGAATTGCGGCTGACCCGTTCGGCAGACAGATCGATGTCGGTCTCAGAGAGGATTTTGGCCGCAGGAGCGGCGCAAGCAGACTGTATCGTCAGTCTACATTTCAACGGCGGATTCGGGAAGAAGGCATCCGGATATGAGGTTTATTTCCCCGGATTTCAGCAGGCCGCTGGAGGCGAGGATCGCGCAGCCATTCTGAATGACATGGCCCGGAATAAAACGCTTAATGACTCCGTCCGGCTTGCGCAGATGATGAAGACCGCTCTGGAGACGGTATTTCCCCGAAAGGGACGGGGGCTGCGCGAAGCGCCGAATCCTTTGCTGGAAGGCGTAAAAATTCCCGGCGTGGTCGTTGAAATGGCATTTGCCACCCATCCGGACGATCGGAAAAAAGTGATTGAGCAAGAGACGCAAAAAGTTGCAGTTCGTGCCCTGTTGAGGGGTCTTCAGGATTATTTCCGCAAGACCCCATAGTTCCCCTGCAATGAAGGATGGACAATGTTGACCCATACACGGTTCCGGATGCAGGGGTAGATCAAAGAAAAAAGAGGTCCGAATATCTGAAAAAGATTGTATTTGCATCCAGAAATCACGGAAAAATAAATGAAATCAGGGCGATGTTGGCAGACAGTGACATCAGCCTTGTATCGTTGGAAGAGTATCCCCATATCCCCCAGATCGTCGAGAATGGAATCAGTTTTCTGGAAAACGCGCTGATCAAGGCCAAAACGGTAGCGGAGGCCACAGGAGAAATTGCACTGGCCGACGATTCGGGACTTGAGGTCGATGCGCTGGATGGTGCGCCCGGAATTCGCTCGGCAAGATATGCCGGTCAATCTGCAGACGATGCCGGCAATATTCGAAAACTCCTGCATACGCTCAGGAAGGTCCCTTCCGAAAAAAGGGGAGCCCAATTCCGTTGTGTTCTCGCACTCTACTCCCCGACGGACGGGTGCGGCGAAACCTTTGAGGGATGTTGGCGGGGGGTTATTGCGGAGGAACCTGTCGGTTGCGGCGGATTCGGATATGACCCGATCTTTTTCCTTCCGGATTTGGGGATGACGGTCGCCGAACTCTCCCCTGAGGTGAAGAACCGGCTGAGCCATCGGGCGCAGGCCGCTGCAAAGCTGAAAAAAAAGATAACCCAGAGATCATGAGGCCCGGAAACACGGGGCGTAGCGCAGTCCGGTAGCGCGCCTGCTTTGGGAGCAGGATGTCACAGGTTCAAATCCTGTCGCCCCGACCAGTAAATTCAATAAGTTACAAATTTTTCGATTGCCTATTATTTAAGCAAAAAAGGCCCGGGGTACAAAACGGGGTACAAAGTAGCACCTATACCCCCCCCCGCCCGGATCATCCTTTCCGAGACGTTGAACAGGCGGGCGGCTTCGGGCTGGGAAATAACATTCCGCAAATTTGCGGAAGGTTCCAGATCGGTTCTTGCTCCTTGCGTCATATTCGCCACCCGGGACGCGATCACGGCCCGGCCCCGATCATCCTCTGCTGTACCGGATCATCCCGGCCAGCCAGCGGTTGGCGGTTCTCTTCTCAATGCCGATGTCGTGACAGT
>JAXDCM010000142.1:0-2959 GCA_034677965.1 Syntrophales bacterium | reverse complement strand
AAACGCCGAACCAGAGCAAAAAGATCCCGGGCGACCATCTCCAGGGTCTTTCCCGACTCCGAAGGCTTCACCAACGAGAAACAACTCATGGCCTTCTCGGTCCAGTAACGATCTACAAGTTCTTTCTCAATGGTTTCAAAGATCTCTGAATGGCGACGCTTCAGGTTGATGAGGAACGTGCGGATACTCTTTGAAAAGATGCCGATCCTCCCCAGACGGCGCATGTTGGAGCGGATATGGACCGAATCCAGACGCTGCTTGGTTGTGTCCACATGAAAAGCCTTTGCCAGAGTCTCCGTTGTCTGGTTGAATAACTCGACGTCGATCTTCTCCTTCATGACCAGATGACGCAATCTCCAGAGGGTCTTCGGGGACAGGTACTTGGACTCATCCGATTCGCCGGGAATGTCCAAGGCATAATGCCATTGAATGTTGAAGGAAAACTGAGATACCGTTTCCTCATCCGTCAGATCATGCATCTGCTGGAGGATCAGAGAGCCCAAGGAGGCGTACAGTTCTTTGGTCGGCCTCCCGAAATCTTCTGTAAAAAAACGGGCAAGCTTATGAACAGGCAACTCGGGAAGGATGTGTTCCCGGAACAGACCGGCCCAGGATTCGGATAAAAGCATTTTCCTTTTAGGCCCCAGATAGTCCCAGGGATCAAAAAGGTAGGGCGTTTGGTGATCGCGAGCATGAATCATGGCATCAGCACCTATATCGTTAATATTTAACATGATTCATACCATTTTACGCAAATCGTGTCAAGAAGAATATGCATATTTGTTAAATTATTTTAAACATTTATGCTAATTTCTCACTTTTGACCAAGACGTCATTTATGGCAACGGGATGCTGGGCATCGACCTCTCCGGCGACAAGGTGACGCCCAACGACCCCGGCGATCCGGATACCGGTCCCAACGAGCTGCAGAACTTCCCGGTGCTGACGGGCGTGCAGGCGAGCGGCGGGCAGACGCGGGTCAGCGGGACGCTGAACAGCATTCCCGGCAAAACCTACCATCTGGATTTTTTCGCCGGCGGGTCCTGTGATCCGAGCGGTTACGGCCAGGGAGAGCAGTATTTGGGAAGCGCCCAGGCCACGACCGACTCCGGCGGAAATGCCTCATTCCAGGCGACGTTGAATGCCCGGCTGACCGGCAAAGGCGTTGTCACGGCCACGGCCACGGACCCGGACGGCAACACGTCCGAGTTTTCGGCCTGTCATCCCTACACCGCCAAGGGCGGATCGGGCCTCGCGGGCATCCTGATGCTGCTGCTCCAGTAAGACCGAGCTCGATTCAGAAAAGATAAAGCGGATGTGACAGAACCGATGAAACGGCAAAAAAGCGGCATTGTATCCGGAATCCCCGCTGCGATCCCAAAAGGAGGGCAATCATGAAGAATGGAATGATCCTGAAAAACGGCTTGAGCACATTGGGAATGCTGATCCTCTTGATCTTCTTTTTCTGCCAGACGGCCTGGTCGGAACCCTCGAAAAAACAGGCGACACAAATGTGGGAGGCCCAGTATAAAAACAAAGTTCTGGAGCTCAACGCGCGCGGCGGGCAGAGAACGACCAACCAGTTGCACAACAAACATTACCTCACGCCCGTCGGGTCCTGTTGGGATTATGACGTGACGGAACTGCAGAAATGCGGATGCCGGCTCTTCGAAAAGGCAAGCATCTGTTGCCGCACGGGATCTTCGTCCGACTGCGAAATACGGATCGGCAATTCCAAATTGATCGATTGCAGCAAGTTCAAACAGCCGAAATATGGACTTTCCGGTGATAAGGAGCCGCCCGAATGCAAGCAGCATAGAATGTCTGCCGCCTGTTTCAATCGCAAGGATTTGACCTTTGGCCCGGGAAACTCGGTCGGTCCGTGTCAATCCTCGCCGCGCTTCATCTGCCCCAAGAAGGACGAGACCATGCAGGAATTTTGGGCCAATAAATGCGGCCCGACGCCGGAGGATTGCGGGTGCACCCTTGTGGAGGAATGCTCTACGGAAGAAGATCTCAAATGTTACAAAGACTGGAAATCGAACAAGGCCGGCATGGACTGTTACACAAACCCGAAATACAAAACTCCCTATGACAGGGAGAAATGTTACAAAGCGGCATCCGGACGCTGAATGATCTTGTGGAGGTGCAGCGAAAATAAAACAATTTCTTGACTTTCTATAGCGTGCGGACGGACAATTACGGCCAAATCCGGTATGGTTAACATGTCAGCGGCTGATGGAAACCCTTCTTGAAGGGTGTTGCCATGAAGATACGATTGAAGCCCCGATTCTTGAAGAGAAAAGGGGCTTTTTATTTCTGAAAGCAAAATGAACAAACCGGAAAAGGAGGTCAATGCATGAAGACCGGAAAGATCCTTTGTGGGTGGATTATTCTATTCGCACTCTTCGCGGGGAACGCTTTGGCAGGGAATGAGGGAAGTCCTGCTAACAATTACAATGCCTACTATGGCTATAATGCAGGCAGCAGCCTCACTACCGGGATGGGAAACGCCTTCTTTGGTTGTGAGGCCGGCGTAAAAAACACCTCTGCCTCTGGGAACACCTTCGTCGGGTTTTTGGCCGGCGCCGCGAACACGGAAGGTCAGAACAACACCTTTATCGGAGCTGCAACAGGATTTGTAAACACCACGGGCAGCTACAACACATTCCACGGATATATGGCCGGCAACGCGAACACGACCGGCATTGAAAACTCGTTCCTCGGGAATCTGGCAGGCTTCAAGAACACGACCGGCGCTCACAACACATTCCTTGGAAATGAGGCGGGCAAACAGAACACCACCGGTTCTTCCAACACCTTCATCGGAAACAGATCAGGCTTCTCCAATGAGAGCGGCCAATACAACACCTTCATCGGATATTGGGCGGGTTATTACGCCGACACCGGAAATAACAACAATGCCCTCGGGTATTGGGCCGGTTTCCGCAATAAAGGC
>JAXDCM010000141.1:0-17635 GCA_034677965.1 Syntrophales bacterium | reverse complement strand
TGTCCACGCTCATCGATAGCACTTCCACCCCCAGCTTCTGGAATTCGGGGTATTTCTCGGCGACCGCCGAGATCTCCGTCGCTCAGACAAACGTGAAATCCCCGGGATAGAAACAGAGGATCACCCATTTTCCCAGATAATCCGATAACTTCACATTTACAAATTTGCCCCGATGATAGGCCGACGATGTAAAATCGGGCGCCTTCTGTCCTACGGTAATCATCGACTTCACCTCCTTCAATGGTTGCTGCGATTGTTCTTCAGAAGCCGAAACCGTTTCTCCTACAAGACCGCCGGTAGGGCGGGCGCACCCCACCTTGATTTCTTCTGCCATAGATGACCTCCTTTCCTTTATTCCAGTGTTCTCCTATTGTGTTATTGAACGTCTTCCCTCACATGGGCAACAGGTCCGTGCCATTTCTTCCCTTTCGATCTTCTCCCGCCCTCTGGACCATAGACCGGCCTATTTCCCCATGATGAGTTCAGGCAGCCAGACGCTGAGCTCCGGAAAGATCGTAATCAGGAGCAGCACCAGCAGGTCCGCCCACAGAAACGGCAATGCACCTCGGAAGATGCTGACAATGCTCTCCTTCGATATGGCGGAGCATACATTGAGGCACATGCCCACCGGGGGCGTGACCAAACCGATCGCGAGCCCGGTCATCATGATGGTGCAAAACTGGATCGGAGAAACCCCCAACAGTTTGAGCGCGGGCAGAAAAACAGGGGTAAGAAGAAGGATGGCCGGGCTGACATCCACGAAGAACCCGACCGCAACGATGATGATGTCCACCAGCAGCAGCGCCATGATGGGTGTCAGCTCCAATTGATCAAACAGGATTCCCACCAACTCCGGGACATGCTCGAGTGCCAAAATCCAGGTGAACACCCCCGAAAAGGCGATGATGATCATCACGTTGGCGCTGCTGAGGATGGCTTCCTTGAAAAGCCTCGGCAGATCGTGCGCCTTCAACTCCTTGTAAAAGAACATGCCGACCAACAGCGCATAAAGGGCCCCCACCGCAGCCGATTCCGTGGCCGTGGCAACCCCGGCAATGACCACTCCGAGCACGATGATCGGCATGATCAGCGCCGGAACAGCCTCGGCGCTGACCCGTTTGATTCCTTTCCAGGAAAGATTGACCTCTTCGCGCGGAAAGCTGTTCCGGTGGGCTAAAAAAAGAACGATCACCATCATGAACAGGCTGATCATCACTCCCGCAATCATGGCCCCCAAAAAGAGTTTGCCCACCGACTCGGTGGCTATAAAGGCAAAGATCACAATCGGGATACTGGGCGGAATGATCATCCCCACCGTAGTCGCGGCGGCAATCAGACCGGCGGCGGTCCGGATCGGGTATCCCTTTTTTTCCATGGCCGGGATCATGACCTGGCCTATCGATGCCGCATCGGAGACGGATGATCCGGAGATGCCGCTGATGATCATGCTCGACAACACACTCACCAAACCCAGACCTCCCCGCAACCGTCCGACAAAAAGCATGCAGAAGTCGATCAGCCGGTTCGTCAATCCTCCGAGATTCATCAGTTGGCCCATTACGACAAACAACGGCAAGGCCAGCATCAGCGGCGAGTCCATCCCGGAAAAAACACGGGCGGGCAGCACCGAGATCAAGGCGGGCTGATAAATCATGAAATACAGCAGGCTGGAAAGACCCATCGAGAAGCCGATCGGAACCCCGATCACCATGAAAAAAACCAGGCTGCAAATGAGCAAAAGCACGGTAAACCTCTATGGGTTTGCGGTGGATCGGTCCGCAAGTTTGATGATGATGCGGGTTACGCAAAACAGGATCGCCAATGAACAGCCGATCGGCACGGCAATCTGGATCAGCCCCTCCGGCAGATGGGTAACCGGATGCTCATTGCCGCCCACGGCGCTGACCCAACCGATGCTGTGCTTCAGCAAAAAGACGTTCAACAGACCCACCAGCGCAAGACTGAAGATGTTCATCCAGTGCCGCATCCGGACCGGCAGGAAATTGACGAAGGTGTCCACAATAATGTGGTCACCGCGTGCCACCCCCACTGCGGCGCCCAGCGCCGTAGTGTATATGAAGAGCTGGACAGACACTTCGTTTCCGCCCACGATGGTCGTGCTGAACAGATATCTCAGCACCACGAGAAGGGTCACCAGGATGAAAATGACCATGAATGTGACGGTCAGCAAATGATCCAGCGCCCGGCAGATGCGTGATTCAAAGCGCATCACGCCGGCAGTTCGAGAGGGGGGTTGCGATCGGCTCATGACGTGGCCTCACGGAACAGCTTGCCACAGGCGGCGGTCCATAGAACCGCCGCCGTGAACAAGGGGATGAAATGATTATTTCCCGGCCTTGATCAAAGACTGAATTTCGGCATCCGTGAAGGTGCCGTCCTTGACGTAAAAGTCCCAAACGGGCTTGACCTTCGCAACAAACTTGGCCCGATTCTCCGGGGAAATGGTGTTTACCGTCATGTTCTTCTTCAGCGTTTCCAGATAGCCGGATTCGGATGCCAGCCAATGGGTATCGCTCCATTCCATCGCTTCCTTTGCAGCCTTGTCGAAAGCGGTTTTCAGGTCTGAAGGCAACGATTGGTACCACTTCAGGTTCACAAAGAACGCGTCCGGATGGATCTGGTAATTGACGATGGAGAGGTATTTCTGGGTTTCATAGAACTTCATCTCCACGGTATTGGACGGGGGATTTTCCTGACCGTCAACCACCCCCATTTTCAGCGCCATGTAGGTTTCTCCATAGGGAATGGACTGGGGACTGGCGCCCAGCGCCTGCATGGTTTTGACGATGGTTTCGATCGGGGGCGTTCGCATCTTCAGGCCGGCGGCATCTTCCGGGGCATTGATCGGTTTCTTGCTGTTGGTGAACTGGCGGAAGCCGCCCGCCACGCCCGTCGCGGGAATGTAGTAGCCGGCGGCTTCAGAACCCTTGGCAATTTCCATCCCTATGCCGCTGCGCATCGCCTTCAGCACGGAATCGGTGTTTTCAAACAGGAAAGGCAGGGTGTAGATCAGAAACTTCTTGTTCGCCTTTGCAAAAGCTCCACCGCGCGTTCCCTGCACCGTCCCCATCTTCACCATGTCCATCACTTCGCTTTCGTTGCCGAGTGCACTGGCGGCAAAAAGCTCCACCGTGATGCGGCCGTTGGTGGCTTTTTCCAATTTATCCTTGAAAAACTCCATCGACTTGTGGCGCACACTGGTGGCCGGCTGCGAATGGGCAAATTTGAAATTGAAGTCGGCTGCAAAGACCGGCAGGGCAAAGGCCATGCACACAATCACCGCACAAACAGCTTTCCAAAAGATTCTATGCATTTTTCCCTCCTCCTTTTTCAATATAGACAACATTCCTGACACGATGGCCGTTCCGTCGTGGGACGGCTCCTCAGTCTGCTGCGGGGTTCACTCACTTAAATAATCAGAAATGTATCAAAAAATGTGCCATCGATTCGGCATCAGGCGAAAAGGATCTATGTCATGCGATAATAACAAGTTGCCTGTTTGGATTGGATCGGGAACCGGGCGGGCGGGCGCATATTGCAACCCATGTTCGTGGGTATGGATGCACTTTTGCGACCCGCAAAGAGGATTCAGGGGAAATGGGTCATTCGTGCGGCAAAACGGGAATCTTGATATTCAATGCCCGGATCTTCCGAAAAAGGGTGCTTTTGTGAATGCCGAGAGCCTTGGCCGTTTTCATCCGGTTCCACTGATGGCGCCGCAGCATGTTGGTGATGAAGACCGCTTCCAGGTCTTTCATATTCATGGTTTCGTTGCTCGCAATGGACTTCATGCCGGTAGGCATACAGAGTTGCTCCGGCAGATGATGCGGCTCGATCGATCCCGTTTTGCAGAGGATGAAGGCGTGTTCGATGATGTTCTGCAGCTCCCGGACATTGCCCGGGTAGTCGTAGGAAACGATACAGGCCAGCGCTTCACTGGACAATCCCAAGATCCCCTTTTTCTGCAGCACATTGAAATGGTGGATGAAATGGTTCGCCAGCAGCGGTATGTCCTCCATCCGCTCCCGCAGCGGCGGCAAATCCATCCGGAGAACATTGATTCGATAATAAAGGTCTTCGCGAAACTTGCCTTCACGGACAAGTTCCTGCAATCGCCGGTTCGTTGCCGCGATGATTCGGACATCGGAGGGGACGGTCTCCACCGAACCCAGCGGCTCATAGGTCTTCTCCTGAAGCACCCGGAGAAGCCGAACCTGAAGGGCCGGCGAAATGTCCCCGATCTCATCCAGGAAGAGGGTTCCCCTTTCGGCCAGCCGGAAGCGTCCGGGTTTGTCCCTTCTGGCGTCCGTAAAAGCGCCGGCCTTATAGCCGAAGAGCTCCGATTCCAGCAATGTGTCGGGAAGCGCGCCGCAATTCACCGCAATGAACGGCATCTTTTTTCGAGGACTCAAATGATGGATGGCACGGGCGAACAGCTCTTTGCCCGTGCCGCTTTCGCCTTGCAGGAGGACCGTGCTGGCGCTGTCGGCCACATCGGGCAGAATGTCGAACAGCTGATGCATCCGGTGGTTTTTCGAAATGATGTCCTCGAAAGAATAGCGTTCGGTGATCGCCTTCCGGAGTTTCTCCTCGACACTGATATCACGGAACGTCTCGACGGCCCCGATGATGCGTCCCCGAACGTCCTTCAGCAGGGCCGTGGAAATGCTGATCGGCAGACGACGGCCCGCAGCGTCCACAATATGAACGGTTCGGTTAACGATCGATTTTCCCGATTGAATGGTCCTGCGCAGGATGCAGCCCTTCTCACAGACATCCGCCTTGAGAACATCCTTGCAACGCTGTCCGATGGCCTCTTCCCGGCTTACGCCTGTGATTTCTTCCGCCGCCCGGTTGAAAGAGGTGATGAGCCAGTCATCATTGACGGTAAAAACACCGTCGGCGATCGAATCGAGGATGATGTCCTTTTCCATAATTTCTTCATAACATATTTGCCGCCCACATGAAATGCAAACCTCAACGGGAAAATCACACGCACCGTCAATTCGTGGAGGCCTTTTGCCTTCCTTGGCACCCTGAATCAACGGCGTTGGATGGACGACCAGTCGTTTCCCCGAGGGTCGGGCGGTCGGGCGGAAGAAGTTGACAGTCACGGAAAAGTCTGTTAGAGGGACGACGACAAAGGTGCTTCCGTTATGAATCTGGCAAGATTTCCGCGCAGACGCTACACGCAGGGTCAGACCCCCATTGAAAAACTATCCAGGCTATCCAGTGCGCTCGGCGGACCAACGCTGTACATCAAGAGGGACGATCTCTTGGGTCTTGCGGGCGGAGGCAGCAAAACGCGGAAACTGGAATTTCTCGTAGCCGATGCGCTCCACCAACAGGTAGACACACTGATCACAGGCGGGGCCGTGCAGTCCAACCACTGCCGCCTGACGCTGGCGGCCGCCGTCCGGGAGGGGATGAAATGCCGGCTCGTACTGGAGGAACGCATTGAGGGCAGCTACCGGCCTGACGCAGGCGGCAATGCCTTTCTGTTCCGGCTTCTGGGCGTAGAGGAGATCCGGGTCGTTCCGGGCGGCAGCAACATGATGCGTGAGATGCAGAGTCTGGCCGAGGATGTCCGAAGGAGCGGCGGGAAACCTTATGTCATTCCGGTCGGCGGTTCCAATGAACTCGGCGACATCGGATATGCGGCTTGCGCCGAGGAGATCCTGAGTCAGTGCTTCGAGATGGGACTGATCATCGATCATCTCGTCTGCGCCAGCGGCAGCGGCGGAACACAGGCGGGCCTGATCGTGGGGTTTTACGGCAACCGCTCGCCGGTATCGGTTGTCGGCATCAATGTCGTCCGCAACCAAAAAGACCAGGAGGATATCGTCCATCGCCTGGCCTACAGCACCGCTTCTTACATGGGCATTCCCGGCGATATCCCGAAAGATGCCGTGAACTGTTTGGACGCCTACCTGGGCCCGGGCTACTCGCTCCCCACGCCCGAAATGGCGGAAGCGGTCCGAATTACGGCCCGATTGGAAGGGATCCTGCTGGATCCCTGTTATACGGGCAAGGCCATGGCCGGTCTGCTCGATCTGGTTCGGAAAGGTTTTTTTCGGAAAGAGGATCGGGTTCTCTTTCTGCATACGGGAGGCATTCCCGCTCTCTACGCCCACGGTTCTGACGTCCTCGACGGTTGATCGGGGATCCGGGGCGACGCGGGCAATTTGAAGAAAGGAGATGAAACATGAGGAGATCTTGGTATGCGGCAGGTGTCATTTTGGCTGTTGTCCTTTGTCTTACCGCTCCTGCATTTGCGGAGGGGACCCTGGACGCCATAGCCAAAAGGGGGGAGTTCATCGTGGGCGTCCGGGATGGGGCGATTCCGTTCGGTTTTTTCAATGAGAAGAACGAACATGTCGGATTCAGCATCGACATGGCCGCCGAAATCAAGCTTGCCCTGGAGAAAAAACTGGGCAAACCGTTGAAGATGGAGCTTAAAACCGTGAATCCCAAAACCAGGATTCCGCTCGTGGCCAACGGCACCATCGACATCGAGTGCGGGTCCACCACCCACACGATCGGACGCGAGGAGACCGTGGATTTCACGATTACCGTTTTCCTGACCGGTTCGCAGCTGCTGGTCAAAAAGAACAGCCCCATCAAGGGCGCCAAGAATCTGGCCGGAAAGAAAGTCGGCGCAGCCCAGGGGTCCACCAACGAAGCCGCGATCCGGGATCTGAACACGAAGGGGGCCATCAAACCGCCGGCAACGATTGTCGTGTACCAGGAGCATCCGCAGGGAATGCTGGCGCTGGAAAAGGGGATCATCGACGCTTACTGCGGCGACGGCACGCATCTGGGCGGCCTGAAGGCAAAGGCGCCCAAGCCGGATGATTACAAGATCGTCGGCGAAATGCTCACCTATGATCCCTACGCCTTCATCGTGCGCCAGAATGATTCGGTGTTTCTGGATTTCGTCAATGCCCAGATCATCGAGATGATCAAGGACGGCCGCTACATGACGATTTACGAAAAGTGGTTCGGTCCGAAGGGGGCGCTGCCGATGCCCATGACGGACGAGTTCAAGACGCTGCTGAAACTCCAGGCCTGGCCATCGTAGGCCATCGATCCTTTTGCGGGAAAAATCGCCCGGAGGGCGATCGGACCAAACCCTCCGGGCTTTTCCTGTCATCCGATGAAGGAGCAATCTTTTCATGCTTTCCTATGATTTCAACTGGTCCGTGATCTGGACCGACCCTTACGGCTCCTGGATGCTGCAGGGAATCTGGACGACGATCAGCCTCGGGTTCATCAGTTGGTGCATCGCGCTGACGCTGGGCATCATCATCGGCACGATGCGCATCACCCCCTGGAAACCCATCCGCCTGTTCGCCACCGCCTACACGGAATTTTTCCGCGACATCCCGCTGCTGGTGCAGCTTTTTTTCTGGTATTTCGCCGCACCGAGCATCCTCCCGGATGTGATTGAAAGATTTTTATACCGGGAATTGCCGAACTTCGAATTCTGGGTGGTGGTCATCGGCCTTTCCCTCTATACCTCGTCCCGGGTGGCCGAGCAGATCCGGTCCGGCATGCAGTCGATCCCTACGGACCAGTATTACGCGGCGCTGAGCACCGGCTTCACGCACCTGCAGACCTACCGGTACATCATCATCCCGCTCGCGGTCCGGATCATGATCCCACCGCTGACGACGGAATGTCTGACCATCTTCAAGAACACCTCCCTGGCGATGACCGTGGGCGTGCTGGAAACCACCTTCATGAGCCAGCAGATCGAGGCGTATACGTTTCGCGGTATCGAGGCGACCACGGTGGCATCCTTGGTCTACATGGCCATTACCCTCATGGTGGTTCTGCTCATGGGTTTGGTTGAGAAGCGCCTGACCGTACCGGGACTGATCACAAGAAGGAGATAGTTCATCTATGGGCGCCTTTGACTGGACCGTCATCATCAAAAACATGCCGTTCTTCATGAGCGGTCTGCTGACAACCTTCGAGCTGGCCGTGGTGGCGATCAGCGGCGGGCTGTTCTTCGGCATGCTGGTCGGAATGGCGCGGCTGAGCCATATCAAGCTGATTTACTATCCGGCGACGATCTTCGTGAATTTTTTCCGCAGCCTTCCTCTGCTGCTCGTGATTTTCTGGTTCTATTTTCTCGTTCCCATCATCGCCGGCAGGCCGTTGGGCGATTTCGTCTCCGCGTCGGTGGCGTTTGTCGTCTTCGAGGCTGCCTATTTCGCCGAAATCGTCCGCGCCGGGATCCAGTCCATCTCCAAGGGACAGGTCCAGGCCGCCTATTCGACGGGCTTCAACTATGCCCAGACGATGCGGCATATCATCCTGCCGCAGGCGATGCGCAACATGGTCCCTTCCCTCATCACGCAGACCGTCGTCGTCTTTCAGGATACCTCCCTGGCCTACGTCATCGGCCTCAAGGAATTTCTCCGATCCGCAAGCATCGTCGACGCCCGCGAGATGAAGAGCGTTGAAATCTATGCCTTCATCGGCCTAGTCTATTTTATTTTCTGTTTTCTGATGAGCAGATACGCCAAGAAACTGGAAGCCAAGAGAGGTGCCGCAAAATGATCAAGATCATCAATGTCAGCAAGTGGTTCGGAACCCACAAGGTTCTGAGCAACATCAACGAGGAGATCCACAAGGGTCAGGTGGTCGTCATCTGCGGACCGTCCGGCTCGGGAAAGAGCACGCTGTTGAAAAGTCTCAACGGTCTCGAACCGTTCCAAGAGGGCGATATCGTCGTGGACGGCATCTCCCTGAAGGATCCCTCCACCAACATGATGCTGCTGCGGCAGAAAATGGGAATGGTCTTCCAGCGATTTGAACTCTATCCCCACTTGAAGGTGATCGACAACATCACGATCGCTCCGATCAAGGTCAAGAAAATCCCCCAGAAGCAGGCCGAGGAAAAGGCGATTCAGCTGCTGGAGCG
The DNA here is from genome assembly GCA_034677965.1 of Syntrophales bacterium. Taxonomy (GTDB): domain Bacteria; phylum Desulfobacterota; class Syntrophia; order Syntrophales; family UBA5619; genus UBA5619. The sequence continues at coordinate 8,682 of JAXDCM010000141.1, read as the reverse complement.
TGTCGGGATTCCGGAGCAGGCGCACAAATACCCCGGCAACCTTTCCGGCGGCCAGCAGCAGCGCGTGGCGATCGCCCGGGCGCTGGCCATGGAGCCGGAAATCATGCTTTTCGACGAACCGACATCGGCGCTCGATCCGGAAATGATCAAGGAAGTGCTGGACGTCATGATCGCGCTGGCGAAATCGGGAATGACCATGGCGGTGGTGACCCACGAGATGGGGTTCGCCCGAGAAGTGGCGGACGAAATCATCTTCATGGACGAGGGTCAGATCGTCGAGCGCGGCACGGATAAGTCCTTTTTTTCGGCGCCGAAATCGGAAAGGGCAAAGGATTTTCTGAGCAAAATTCTGATCTGAACCATCCCGGAACAGATTCGGATGTTTCCCGGACCGTCCCGCGGACGGGACCGATCGGTCGATATTGAAAGCCTCATTCGGTACAGGAGGAGTCACATGATTTCAGAAAGACTGAAGAAAGTCGAGCCTGCCCCCACACTGGCCATCGACGCGAAAACCAAACAGATGATCAAGGAGGGGGTCGATATTGTCGGTTTCGGTGTGGGAGAGCCCGATTTCAACACCCCGGAGAACATCAAGGAAGCGGGAATCCAAGCGATCCGGGCAAACCGGACCCGGTACACGGCGGCGGCAGGCATACCCGAGCTCAAAACTGCAGTCGCCGATAAATTGAAACGGGAAAACGGCCTGGATTACAAGCCTTCGGAAATCGTCGTCTCCTGCGGGGCCAAGCACACCCTCTTCAACATCTTCATGGCCCTATTGAACCCCGGTGACGAAGTGATCATCTTCTCACCGTACTGGGTTTCCTACCCGGAACAGATGAGGATCGCCGACGGGGTTCCGGTGTTCATCCCGCTGGACGAGTCCAGAAACTTCGAGATCGATTTCGACAGGCTCGAAAGGTCGATCACGAGAAAGACAAGGGCCATGATCGTCAACTCGCCATCCAATCCGACCGGCGCCGTGCTTTCGGAGGATTCGCTGATGAAGTTGGCCGAAACCGCCCTGAAACACTCGCTTCTCATCATTTCCGACGAGATCTACGAGAAATTTATCTACAACGGGAAAAGGCACATCTCCATCGCCGCTTTTATGAAAGAGGCAGGCGATCAGCTCATCGTGGTCAACGGCGTGTCCAAAACGTACGCCATGACCGGATGGCGGATCGGCTACCTGGCATCGCACAACCGGGAAATCGTTTCTGCGGTCGACAACCTGCAGTCGCATTCCACATCCAACCCCGCGTCCATGGCGCAATGGGCCGCCATCGAGGCCGTGCAAACACCGGACAGCGTCGTGCAGGCCATGGCATCCGAGTTTGACCGAAGACGCCGGCACATCCTGAAGCGCCTCAGAGGGATACCCGGACTGACCTGCGTCGAGCCGGAGGGGGCGTTTTACGTGTTCCCGAACTTTTCCGCCTTTATTGGAAAAACCATCCGAGGCAGGCGCGTCTCGGGCTCTCTTGACCTGGCGGACATCCTTTTGAATGAAGCAAAGGTGGCGGTGGTGCCGGGAATCGCGTTCGGTTCGGACAGCCATTTCCGCCTCTCCTACGCGACGTCCATGGAAAACATCGACAAGGGGCTGGACAGGATCGCCGATACGTTGAAGCAGGCCCGATGATCCTCCCCGCCGCAAACAGCGGGGTATCCTAATGGACCATGGTTTTATTCTTCGTCGCAAGCGACGGGGAATTCAACCCGAAGAGATGAAGTAACAGGCCGAAGGGACGAAACCAATAAAAAAGCGGGGCCTTCATGACCCCGCTTTTTTATTGGAGCAACACCCTCACCCGCGGATGCCCACGGGATTCAGAGCGTTATTTTGACAAATGGATTTTCCTGTTACTTCTTCTTCCAGGCCTTGTTCGCCTCCCACGCCTTCTTCAGCGTGTCGCCGCGCAGGCCGCAGCGCAGGGCTTCCAAAGCCAGGATGTCTTCCGGAGGCACATTGCCCAGGTTCACGTTGGATCCGAAACGCATGATCAGGTGCTGCTGCTGATTCTTGATCGGCGCCTCCCATTCCAGGACGGTGGGATCGCTGACGCCGGAGATGATCGCATCGATCTCATCGGTTTTGACGTTTCCGGAGGAATCATAGATTCCGACGCCCTTGCCGGCTTCCCTCGCCTCCACGATCACCTTGGTCGCCCCGCAGGCCAGATCCGAGGCAATCTCCTCGTGCATCAGGGCGGTCGCAACCTTTTCGTTCGGGTCTTTCTTGCCCACTTCCGTCAGGACCAGGAAACCCATGTCCACCGCCCGCTTGATGCAATCCTTGCGGGTCTTCAGGTCGAACTCGATGGTGCCGTCCGAAATTTCGATGGCGTTGAAGCCCAGATCCTTGCAGCGCCGGAGATATTCCGGATAGCGCTTCTGCCACACGGACACTTCCATGAAGGTCCCGCCCGGCATCGTGTATACATCGTAGCTCTTGAGGATTTCGATTTTCTCCTCCACAACGTCCATGTCCATGAAGGCGGTGGTGCCGAAGGTCATTTTGACCATATCGATGGCGTCACTCGCCATTTGCATCAGGTCTTCCGTACCGGACAGTCCAAGACCCTTGTCGATCAGCATGGTGACTCCGTTCTTCCGCGGCTTCACGGTTCTCCCCGGAACCGGCATTTCAAAAACACCGTCAAACGCTTTTACAGCCATTTTTTTCCTCCTTGCTTGAATGGTTCCGCTCCGATCCGCACCGGAACCCGTGATTCACAAAGCACTGCCTGCCTGTTTTCCAGCGGATCCTGAAACACAGGCCCTTGGCCCATTACATTTCAATCCCCTCCAGGCAACTCTTGATGCCGGCAAAGATGGACTTCACGGGCAGGATGTCCCCGATCTCCATGAACCTTCGCATCGCATCCAGCCTGGCCCGGGAAAGGGTCTCGTCGTCACAGCCCTCCACAGGGAGCCTCTCGTACATCAACCAGGGCGGCGCCAGCTTTTCGCTGGCGTTCTTGTAAAGCGTCCAGACGATCTTGTCCCTGTTCTTGATCACGTTGACATCGGCTTTGGGCCGATTCGATTCGATCTTCACATTCGCAATCTGCACCTTGGGGTTCCTGTAGACATCGGCCGCCTGCAGGGGCTCCAGATCGATGGTGATCTTGTGTCCCCAGATATTGTCCACCTTCGGAATCTTCAGCTTCAGTTTGTCGATGGCCTCCGGGTAATCAAAGACCAGATTGCCCACTCGCACGTTGTCGTAGAGGGAGCCTTTGTAGAACTCATAGCCCTTTTTGGTGAGGCGCAGGTGGGTCATTTCGGTGCTGAAGATCTTCCAGCCCTGGACTACACCTTCCAACAGATAGACGGTCTTCCCGGCCCCAGCCTCGCCGATGACCAGCAGAAGGGTATTGTTGCTGGGAATGTACAGCGAACTGGCGTGGAAACTGTAGATGCCGTGGCATCGTTCCAGAACGGCCAACAGAAAGCGGAAGAAGAGCCCCAGATTGCCGAACAGGCCGTAACGGATGTCGGCGCACTCTTTTTCCATCCGGCTGAAATCGCCCGCGCAGAAGCAGGTTCGGGGCCCGACGGAGACGGTCGGTTTCACCTGCGGATCGTCAACGACGATGAACTCGGCGTCGACATTCTTATACGGGACCTCCGGCAACTTGTGGATGTTGGTCAGCAGCGACTCCATTTTGGGCGACTTGAAAAAACGCTTGTCCCGGATCAGCTCCCTGTTGTTGGAAACGATGCCGATGGTGGCATCGAGACATTGGACGGCCCTTTTGAAAAATTTAGCATTCACGGCTTTTTCCTCATTTCTTTCAAAATGCGAGATCATTGCGCAACTTGGAAATCGGATCTCGGAGTCGCGCGTTGGAGATTTTTCAGGTCGAAAAAGGCCCGGTCCGCGGAGAGATCACGATTTCCAAAGATCTCAAGGTTCCATCATCAACTCCTGCTAAGCGGTTCGTCTCGGTCTTGCGAAGTTTGCGTAGCGGAGCGCCGGTTTCTCCTCCAATACCCGGTCCACGTCTTCGCTGAGCGATTCCTGAACCTTGTCCTGCGCCTCGATGGTGAATGCGGCCACATGGGGCGTAAGCAGAATGCTCTGCAGGCCGTTTAACGGGCTCGCCTTGGGCGGTTCCTCTTCACGGACGTCGAGGGCGGCCCCGGCGATCACCTTGCGGTTCAGCGCGTCGCAAAGATCGGCCTCGTTGACGATGGGTCCGCGCGAGGTGTTGATCAGGTAGGCGGTCGGCTTCATTCGGCTCAGCCTGTCCCTGTTGATCAGGTGCTGCGTCTCCGCCGTCAGCGGGAGGTGTATGGTCATGAAATCGCTGGTCTTCAGCAGAGTCTCCAGGTCCACCAGTTCGGCCTGGCTTTCCGTGACATGGATGTGATGCCTTGTGAGATAGGGGTCATAGGCGATGATCCGCATGCCGAAGGCCCGGGCGCGCACGGCCACCCGCGCCCCGATCTTGCCCAGACCGATCACACCCAGCGTTTTACCGTAGAGCTCGACGCCCATAAAGGCCATCCGGTCCCACTTGCCGGACTTGACGCTTGCATCGGCCCCGACGAACCGCCTGGCGAGGCAGAGCATCATGCCCAGGACCTGCTCCGCGACGGAGATCGCATTTTCTTCCGGGGTGAAGGCCACCACGATCCCCAGTTCCGTGGCGGCACGAACATCCACGTTGTCGATGCCCACGCCGGCCCGTCCGACCACCTGACAGCGGGAGGCGGCCTTCAGCAGCCCGGCGGTCACCTTCGTCTGATTGCGCACGATCATCGCATCGTACTGATCGGCTATCCTCAGGAGTTCCTCCGGCTTCTGCCAAAGGTCCTTCTCCCAGCGGCAATCGTATTTTTTCTTCAGACCGTCGATCCCCGCTCCGGTGATGTTCTCGGTGATGAGAATTCTTTTCGTCATCGCGCCCCTCCGGCATCCGCTATGCCTTTGCGGAGACCTCCCGATAGAGTTCCCGCCCCTTGTCGAAGGCGTTGAGGTTGATCTCCTCCGTGCCCTTGGGGACATTGTCCCGGATGCATTTCTTCACCAATTCGGCATCTAGGAGCCCGGTGCTTTCAATGACGCCTCCCAGAATAACCATGTTGGCGACGATCTTCCGGCCCACACTGTCGATCGCCGCCTTGGTGGCCGGAATCGGGATCTGCCGTATTTTGGGCCGCTCTTGTATTTTCACCAGGTCACTGTCATAAAAGACAAGGCCGTTCTCCCGGACATCGGCGATCAGTTTGTCGTAAGCCTCCTGGCTCATGCACACAAAGACGTCCGGGTTGATCACGCCGACATAGGTGATCGGTTCATCGTCGATGACCACATTGCACTGGCTGGCGCCTCCGCGGGCCTCGGTTCCATAGGACTGCGTCTGGGCTGCATTCTTGCAGTCCAGAATCGTGGCCGCAGTACCCAGCATGATGCCCGCCAGCAGCAGTCCCTGTCCGCCGAACCCCGCAAAACGTATTTCCGTCCTGGCCATAATCTATGCCCTCTCCCCCTTCATTTTTCGAATCATCTCCCAATACCGTTCCACGACGCCGGTGCGGTCCGTCCGGTGGGCAAACTCGCCGATCAGCATCTTGTCCTTGAGTTCATCCGGCGTCATCTTTTCCGCCTTCTTCAGCGTGACGGTATGGTCCTTGTACCACTGCACGATTTTGATGGGATCGCCGGTTTTGAGCACGTAACGTCCGAACTGGGTCGGACACTGCACCAGGATCTCGATGAAACTGAATCCTTTGGTCTGGATCCCCTTCTTGATGGAACCGACGATCTGACGAAAATCCGTGGAACGCCACCGGGCGACATACGCGGCGCCGGCCGCGATTGCGACCTGGATCGAGTCCATGGGATCCTCGATATTGCCGTACGGGGTGGTCGTCGTCAGGGCCCCCATCGGGGTTGTTGGAGCCACCTGTCCTCCGGTCATGCCGTAGATGGCGTTGTTGAACATGATCGCCGTCACATCGAGGTTGCGGCGGCAGGCGTGCAGAAAATGGTTGCCGCCGATGGACATGCAGTCGCCGTCCCCGGTGAAGCAGATAAAATTGAGTTCCGGCCGGGAAAGCTTCATGCCGGTGGCCACGGCGAAAATGCGGCCGTGATGGGCGTCGATGTTGTCTCCCTTCCAGAGGGTGTAGGTGATGCGGCTCGAACAGCCCACACCCTGGACCCATACCGTGTTTTCCGGGGTCAGCCCCAGTTCATCGCACGCAATCAGCGTGGAGTGGACCACCTGTCCGATGCCGCAGCCCGGGCAGGCCATGTGGGGCATCCGCTCGGGCCTCAGATATTTGGCCGCCAAGGGATGGATGGTTTTTTCAAGGTCTCCACCTTGGTTCTTCATCGATTTTGCCTCCTTCATCGTCGCTGATGGGCGATGCGTATCGCCGTGCCGCTACTTTTCCTTCATGATGCGCATCAGCTCGTCGTAAACGTGGACCGGCTGATGGGTTTCAACGCCGCCCGATCCCAGGTGATAAACCTCGGCCTGTCCCCTGGCGGCACGCTGGACCTCCCGGGAGAGCTGACCGTCACGGTTCAGTTCGGGCACCAGAATCTTCCTGACCCGGCAGGCCATCCGGTAGACCGGCTCGTCGGGAAACGGCCAGACGACGATGGGCCTGAGGAATCCGACCTTGATCCCTTCGGCGCGGGCCCTTTTGACCGCTTCCATGGCCGGTCTCGCTTCGCAGCCGTAAGCGACGATCCCGTATTCGGCGTCGTCCAGCATCTCTTCCTGGACGCGGGTCAAGCGATCCAGATGATCCGTGATCTTGCGGACCAGATGGATCACCATCTTGTCGTGATCCTTTTCAGCGGTCGTGGCATATCCCTTTGCCGTGTGGGTATAGGGCGATACGCAGATGCCGTAACCCTCCCCGATATTGGGATAGGGGTGGTCGACGGCCCCCGGCGTGTTCAGCGGATACATCAGAAATTCCGAGGGCGGCACCGTCGGTTTGCGCCTGGAAACGATCCTCAGTTCCCTTTCGTCGGGGATGACGAGAAGCTCCCGGGTATGCCCCACGGTCTCGTCGGTCAGCAGAAAGACCGGCGTCCTGAATATCTCGGCCAGATTGAAGCATTCGATGGTCAGATCGAAGGCCTCCTGGACGTTCATCGGCGACAGCGCGATGATCGAATTGTTCCCGCCGGCGGAACCGTACTTCACCGTGTAGAGATCGCCCTGGCCGACCCGGGTGGCGACCCCGTTGCTGGGCCCCGCCCGCTGCACGTCCACCACCACGTAGGGAAGCTCGTTCTTGATCCCCCAGCCCAGGCCTTCGAGCTTCAGACTGATGCCCGGACCCGAGGAGACGGTCATGGCCTTCATGCCGGCAACGGATGCGCCTCCCACCGAATGGATCGAGGCCAGTTCATCCTCCATCTGGATCGCCACGCCGCCCACTTCGGGAAAGCGCTTCGCAATCGTTTCCGAGATCTCTGAAGCCGGTGTGATCGGATAACCCGCAAAATAGCGGCATCCGGCGGCGATGGCGCCTTCGGCAATGGCCTCATCGCCCTGGACAAAGTATTTGTTGATGCTGCATTCCTGTTTGATCACAACGCTGACCTCCTGTTCTTTGGTTCCGAACTTGACCGTCTGCTGTAACTGTCCGAACGCGTTCCGGCCGGATGGGGAGAGATTTGGCCGGGACGGTTCAGGCGGACTCCTTTTCCAGGACAATCGCGAATTCAGGACAGTAGAGATCGCACATCCCGCACTCGGAACACTCCTCTGGCCGGACGGCCCTGGGCGGCTCATAGCCCTTCTTGTTCAATTCTCCCGAACGCTCATAGACCTTCTTCGGGCAGATGTAGATGCAGAAACCGCAACCCTTGCAAAAATCCCTGTTGATGTGAATGACCATGGCACTCGCCCCCTCCACGAACCGCTACACGCACCGCCCTTCAAAGCGAAACGATGCCTCAAACCATCCATCATTCTTCTGTGCATGACCCGCTTTCCCGCCGGGGGAAAACCTGCTAACCCGGATAAAAATAGGTGGTGTTGGCGTTGGGGATGACCGCCAAACGGGGTATCCCGGGAAAATCCTCCACCCATTTCTCCACCGTTTCCTGCGGCTCACAGGCCCGCAGATGACATTTACGCAGGAGTGCCGGGTCCAATTCCGCAACGACGGCTACCTTAAATGCTATCAGAGTTCTACCGAAAAGAAAAGACTTGTGCGCCCCCATCCTGAAGCCTATGCCCTTGAAGTCCTCCAGGGCGGCCTCCGGTGTCGGAAAGCGGGAGACATACTCAAAATAGACATCATCCCCCACGCCCTGCGGACAGGCCGCAATCAGCAGAATCTTTCCCCCGGGTTTGACGGCCTGGGCCGCATGGGCCAGACCCTTCTGCGCCTGGTAGAGCGTAATATCCTTCGGATGACCTCCGCAGGAGGCGACGGCGATGTCGAACTTCTCCGAAACGGCGACGCCATAGATTTTCGCGCAAGTCTCAGCACCGGCCCGGTAAACCGCCTCCGGTTCGCCGGCCAGGATCCGTACTGGTCTCTTTTCCCCGTCCAGCACGACATTGACGATCATCTGGAGACCGATCATCCGCCCCGCCTCATCGATATCCATGCGAACCGGATTCCCATCGATGTTGGCCACCTTGGCCCGGTCGTGAAACATCAGCGCATGATTCGCCTCGATGGTCC
>JAXDCM010000140.1:0-14373 GCA_034677965.1 Syntrophales bacterium | reverse complement strand
TCCCGGCCTTCCCTATGCAGAGAGGCTTCAAGTCCTGAAATCGTCCGGGATCGCGTTGTGGGATGTCATTGCGTCCTGCACGCGCCAAAGCAGCCTGGATTCCCGCATCGAGCCGGCATCCGTCGTCCCGAACGATTTTGAATCTTTTTTCCGGAGCCATCCCGCGATCAGGCAGGTGTTCTTCAACGGGGCCAAGGCGGAGCAGTGCTTCAGGAGGCATGTGCGCCCGTCGCTCAAACGACAGGCGCTTCACTACCGGCGGCTGCCGTCCACAAGCCCGGCCCATGCGGGGATGTCCTACCCGGAGAAGCTCAACGCCTGGCGAATCGTCCGGCAGCGAATCCGGTCAACCCAATGAAACGAGAGATCGCCATGCCGGGCACGTTCCAGACGCGAAAGCAGACGGGACTTTGTGCGGGTTCAACCATGCAGCGTATAGGGCCTACAGGCAAAGACCGTCACGGCGTCATTTGTACAGCTTGAAGTCCCCATCCTCCAGAGGAATCTGCTGCATTGTTTTCTTGCTTGTAATATGCCAATCGGAACTCCAACAGCTCGTAGAGCAATTCCAGCAATCGTGGCATTCAGGCCCCAGCGTACAGCGGGAATTAAATTGACGGACCGTTACGGCATAGATTCCTTCTCCACACGATCCCTCGATAAAGCGCGGGCACTGCGCTCCGGTTTCCACGGTTGTGGAGCTGTGAGGAGCGATTGTGCGATCCGCCTCTTCGCGATTGCTCATCGTGCCGCCGTAACCCACCGTGATCCAGCAGTGGAAGTCGGTTCGGTTCTCGATCTTGACCTTGTGGTTCACCGCTCCACCGGCACGTACGACGTCCGTGAAACCAAGCAAAACCAATCCACATGCCGTTCCCACTACAGTCCTCCATAACATGGTTTTCATGGAATTCTCCTTTTGTTGAGGTTCAATGGTTTTGGATTAATGAATCACAAGATTAAGGGAATCTATCGGCGCTTTTTAAATCATTTCTGACTTTTCAGCAAGTCATCCCATGCGATTTTGCTTCCCTCACAAAAGCATTGTTTTCGGTTCATGTCTCTGGGTCAAATTCTGCGCTGCTCGTGGTTAAAGAAACGGATGGCTGCTGAAGACGGACCGCTTCTTGCGGCGGGTCGCTTGATGGTTATGGAGGCAACACCATCCCAGGCCGGCGACGAACAATGCGGTGAGCCCGTAAAGGAAAATCTTGCCCCAGCGTTCATAAGGGGATCGCTCGGGTGGGATATAGAGCCTATGGCCGGTGACGGCCTTTTGGAAAAGCGGTGTTCGCGAGTCGGGGACGATCTCACCGGTTGGTTGAACAAAAATTCCGACGCCGGAATTGGTGACTCTAACCAGGGGAATTCGGAATTCGACCGTGCGGAACAGGGCCAAAGACATGTGAATAACCGATGCATGGCTTATTCCGAACCACCCGTCATTGACCATATTGATCAGAACATTGCCGCCGCGCTCGACAAATCGGCGAATGTGATCCGTGAATATGGCTTCATAGCAGAGAGAGGGGATGAGTTTTCTTCCTTCTCCGAAATCATATATCCATACTCCGTTGTTTCCGGAGACAAAGGGCATAACACCCGGAAAGATTCTCCTCAGAAATGGAAATTGCCGCTCCAACGGAAGATACTCGCCGAAAGGCACCAAGAGGATCTTGTGGTATTTTTCGCCCTCCCTGCCGTTTTTGTCGATGAAGGTTACACTGTTGTAATAGGCCTCTCCTTTGTCCCCTACCATGGTCGTGCAGGGGAGCATGAAGGCTCTGCTTGTTTCTTTTGCCAAGGGCGGTAGATCTCGGCCCGCCTCCTCTCGACAATGGTAAGTCAGAGGCATCTCGGGCCAAACGATCAGATCCGCACCGGGATACGAATGGGCCGCTTTGCGGCTCATGGATATTGCGGTCTTCACATCATTCTCCCGATCCTCGGGAGGGATAGAGGAGATCCTTTGACCGATGGGCACGTTCGGTTGGATGCCGACAATCATGATTTGTCGGTCGGTATTTGCCGATTTCATTTGTTGATGGATCTGCCGGATCCGATACTCACCGTATCCGGCAAGCAACATGAAAACGGCGGCAATGGCAATCAGGGCCGGTACGGGAGATCCATGATGGCCCCGTGCCGTGAACACCCGAACGAACTGAAAATTGACCAGATAGATCAAAAACAGCAGCAGGGGCGCACCCCCCAAATCGAGTACCTGGATAAAAACGGGCCAGGCATAGAGGTTGTGGGCTTCACTGCCCGGGAAAACATGTGGATACCAGGTTCGTAGGGCAACCAGCGATACAGACGCGAACCAAACGCCCAGGTGGCTTTCCATCCAGCGGAACTTCGCTGTCAGGTATCCGAAGAAGGCATAGGGCAAGGCGTGAGATGCGCAAAAGACCAGAGTCCAGGCCCAGGCTTGCCAAGGCGGCAGTCGGACCATGTCGATCAGTTGAATTTTGAGCCACCAGACGGCAAAAAGCCAGAAGCAAAATCCATAGATCAAGCCGCCCGCGAAGCCCTTTCCCGAAGATGTCTTGTATAAAGAGAATCCCAAGGGGACGAGACACACCCACACCGCCAGGGGATAGGAAAACGGCTGCGAACTGATCCAGTAAAGGATCCCGGAAAAAACAGGCAAAAGGAGTACTCGCATCATTCCATCCGTCGGCGAGGCAAAGGATGCAATCATGCCCGATGATGGCTCGCGTGACGCTACAGCAACATCCTGCCGGGCAGAAAGTTACGACGGCGCTTATGTTTCCTTCCGTTTCATGGAAACCCTTGTATTTAGAGATTCAGAATGAATGCCCCGTCCTTAAAAAGTGTACCACATTCGAGTTAAAGGAGGGGTGTTTTTTTGATGATGAAATGAAATTGAAGATCTCGGCGGGTCAACCCAGGCTTTTGACTATAGGGAGGATTGGAGAACTTCGGTCAATCCGGATGCCGCTTCCCAAACGGCATGTTTCCGAGGGTTTTTCCCGCTGGAGTTTTTTCCCGGGGACTGATAAAAAGCATAACCCAGCCCATAACGCGGAGCATCCCATGAGCGAGAAGATCAATGTAAATGCCCTGTTCTTGGGGCCGAAATCGGAAAATTACCTCTTCTTCAGGGAAATGCTCGATTTTCTCATGGATGATCATGCCGAGTGGCGGCGCTATTTCCATCCCGATGACCGCCCGGTGGTCACGCCTGAAGAGCAGGGCCGGCCGGATTTTCTCGCCACGATTCAGAAGACTCGCGAGGCGTTGATCGAGCTTGCAGGCAATCTCCAACTCTGTTCGACACCGTGGTTCTCTCCGCGCTATCTGGGGCACATGGCTACCGACACGCTCATCGCGGCGAATCTCGGGTACATGCTGACGCTCCTGTACAACCCCAACAACTGCGCCTATGAAGGTTCGCCGGCAACTACAGCCCTCGAAATCGAGATCGGCAGGCAACTGGCAAAGCTCATGGGGTATGATCCGCAAAAGTCGTGGGGACACATCACCTCCGGCGGAACCGTGGCGAATTACGAAGGCCTGTGGCTGGCACGGAACCTCAAGTCGATCCCCCTTGCGATCCGAGCGGTGATGCCGGAGCTTGTGGCGGGTCTCGACGAGTGGCAGCTTCTCAACCTGTCCACCGGAGCGATCCTCGACATGGCCGACCGGGCGAAGGCGGAGGGTTGTTTCGACGAGGTGCGCCGGCGCTCCGTGCGCGGTATGGGTATGCAGGGAGGGACCTTAGGCAAGGTCCTCGTTCCCCAGTCGAAGCACTATTCGTGGACCAAGGCAGCGGACATCTTCGGCATCGGCCAGGAAAATCTCGTCTCCGTGCCGGTGCGCGACAACTACCGCATGGACATCGCCGCCCTCAAGTCCATCATCGACGGCTGTATCGCCAGGCGGATACCGATCCTTGCCGTCGTGGCCGTGGTCGGCACCACGGAAGAGGGCGCGATCGACGAGATCCACGAGATCGTGCGGCTGCGCGACCGGTACGAAGATCGAGGCGTCTGCTTCTATCTCCATATCGACGCCGCGTATGGCGGCTACGCACGATCGCTCTTCCTCGACGAGGAGGACCGTTTCATGGACTACAACGAGGTGAGCCGCCGGCATGCGCGCCAGGCCATCCTCCATGACGACACGGATTGGCTCACCGTCGACGTGTACGAGGCGTTCAAGGCGATGCCGGAGGCCGATTCGATCACGGTCGATCCCCATAAGCTGGGCTACACCCCTTACGCAGCCGGCGCCATCACCGCCCGGGACCGCCGCATCATCGATCTGATCTCCTATTTTGCCGCGTATGTCTTCGAAAAGACCGACGACAACCCGATGCTCCTCGGCAGTTACATCATGGAGGGTTCGAAGGCGGGGGCCGCGGTCGCGGCGGTCTGGATGGCGCACCGGGTCGTACCGCTCAACATCACCGGATATGGCCGGATCATCGGCTCCAGCATTGAGGGCGCCTACCGGTTCTACCGGTCCCTTCTGTCGAACGCCCCCCTGACGGTGGGGGGCCGGCAATACGAGGTCATCCCCCTCGCCAGACCCGACATCAACATCATCGATTACGCATTCCACGAGAAGGGCAATGCCGGCCTGGAACAGATGAACCGCCTGAATCAAGCGCTGTACGAACAGTGCTCGTATAAGTCCGGCCCCGTCTACATCAACGATTTCATCACCTCGAAGACATCGCTGACACGGGAAGAATACGGTGAGACGCCGCGATCGTACGTGGCGAAATTCGGCATCCCTGCGGGAGAATGGGAGCGCCTGGGGACGGTCTCCGTCCTCCGCTCCTGCATCCTGACCCCCTACCTCACGGGGACCGAAGCCTTCGAGACTTACTGGCGTTCCTTCATGGGAGCCATGGAGCGGGCGATCAGCCGCGTGACCGGCCAATCATAATGGCCGGCCGATAACCCGTGTGATTCTCCAAAGACACCCGTCTGCTTCGAAGTTCCGAACGGTCATTTTTGCAGGACGGAGTGGAGCGCGGCAATCGCCGCATCGATTTCGGGGACACCGATCCCATGATGGGTGAGCATCCGGAAACGGGACGGACCCGTATGGGAAACCCTCACGCCTTTCTTTTCGAGGCGCTCTAGGAATTCTTCGTCCGAAAATCGCCGATCCGTCAGATCGATGTAGAGAATGTTCGTGCAGACACGGTCGGGCTCCGTGGAAAGGCCGCGAATCCCGGCGATGCCTTCCGCCAGGCGGCGTGCGTTCCGGTGGTCCTCCGCGAGTCGATCGACCATCCCTTCCAGCGCAACGATTCCCGCGGCCGCGATGATCCCGGCCTGGCGCATTCCGCCTCCAAGCATCTTCCGGATCCTGCGGGCCCGTCCGATGAATTCCCTGCTTCCGCAGATCACGGATCCGACCGGCGCGGCGAGCCCCTTCGAGAGGCAGATGTTCACCGAGTCGGCCCCGCGCGCCAGTTCGCGAACGTCCACACCCAGTGCGACGGCGGCGTTGAAGATCCGGGAGCCGTCGAGGTGAACGGAGATCCCCCTTTTCTTTGCAGTGGACACGACGGCCGCGGTGTATTCGGCGGTGAGGGCGGCGCCGTAGCAGCGGTTGTGCGTGTTTTCCAGACAAATCAGACGTGTGTGGGGAAAGTGGATGTTCTCGGTGCGGACGGCGGCTTCGATCTCCTTCAGACGCATCGTTCCGTCCGGCTGATTGGGGATGATGTGGGGGAAGACGCCGCCCAGCGCGGACATCCCGCCCGCCTCGTTCAGGAAAATGTGCGAGCGGTCTCCCAGGATGACCTCCTCGCCGCGGGCGCAGTGCGCGAGAACGCAGGTGAGATTCCCCATCGTGCCGCTGACGACCAGGAGCGCCGCTTCCATTCCGAGGAGGTTCGCGGCTACGGCTTCGAGGCGGTTGACCGTGGGGTCCTCGGCGAAGACGTCATCGCCGAGATCGGCCTGGAAAATGGCCCCGCGCATCTCGGGGGTGGGCAGGGTCACGGTATCGCTGCGCAAATCGATCATGGACATTTTGGACCTCCGGGAGGCGGCTGTTGATTCGTCTGAGTTCCTTCCGCCGTTAGGCGCGGATATACCCATATTTTCGAGCGTCCGTCAAGCGCCGGGCCCTCCGCACGCTGTTTCTCCAAGGAAACGCAACATCAGAGATTGGGTCGTTCCCCGTCCGGTTGACTCTGCCGGAGCTTTTGCGACAGGGACGCCGTGAGCGCCAGTGTGAGCAGGACGAAGCCGGCGGCGATAAAAAACAGCACGTCGAAATCGGTTCCGAATGTGAGCAGAATCCCGCCCAGGTAGGGCATCAGGAAATAGGCCATGTCCAGCGTAAAAAGGCTGAGGTTGGTGTTCAGGCCGCGCATCGGAGGCGGGGAGGCCGAAAAAAGCATCGCGCTCAGCAGCGGCATGATCACGCCTATGCACAAACCGTAGAGGCCGGCGAGCAGGTAGAGGGCCGTCCGCGTTTCGGCGAACGGAAGCATGACAAAGCAGGGGATCAGCAGAAAAAGGCCTGTCCGAACCATGGCCGGTTTGTTGAACCGATCCAGCAGCGCGCCGCCGAAGACGCGCACCGCGATCATCGTCACCATGGAAAGGGTGAAAAAGAGACCCACGCTGCCGCCGCCGGTCTGCAGAACCAGATTCTTCAGAAAGTAGAAGACCGTCGCATGGGCGAGGTAGATCAGCAGCCCCGCTGCCAGCAGGAGGCCGACGGTTTTCGACCGCAGGTTCTCCCGGATCTCGCCGAGGGTGGCGCGGCGCATCAGAACCCCGTCCCTGCCGCGAAGCGACTCACGGATGCGCTTTCGAAGCGCCGCCAGCAGCAGCAGCGCCAGGACGGCGAAGATCGAAACCCCGGCGTAGATGTCCGCCTCGTTGCGGACGCAGGGCAAGAGCGTTTCGGTCAGCGGCGGGATCACCGCGTAGGGGATCAACGTTCCAATGCTGAGGATGCCGAATCCCTGACCGGTTTTCTCTTCGGGAATGAAGTTCACGACAAGGGAGATCACCCCGGACGTGAGCAGAACGAAGCTTGCGCCGTGAAGAATGCGAATGACGATCAGGGCCGGGACCGACAGGGCCCATATGTAGGAGCAGGAGACCGCGACCAGAAGGACGAGCGAGGCCATCGTGACGGCAATGGCGTTTCGCACATGAAGCCAGGGGAGGATGAAGAGCCGAAGGATGAACGCCGCCATCGGCTCCAGTCCGAGCAGAAAGCCGCGCCATCCGATGGGAACGTCGATGGTTTCCAGGTAATGGTAGAAGCTGTAAAAAACGCTGACATTGCAGAACGCCGCCACGATGATCAGGGTGAGGGCGATAAATTCAGAAGAGATCCAGCTCCATGACTTGTCCATCGCACTCCGAGTTCTGCCTTTCCGGCGGGATCCTTTTCAGTACAAAGACCAAAACCTTCATGGTTCCTGCTCTTCGGTGGCGGTCCAAAGGCGGGTCCCGTGTGTTTGCGGCGTCCCGGTTTGTTCCGTCCGGACGGTCCGCAATCGGCCGGCCTTACCGTTCGTCGCTACGGGGCGAGCGCGTTCAGCTCCACCCGGCTCCGGGAGGTGTCGGCCTTCGCCGGTTCTTTGAAGATATCATCCTTCTTCTCGAAAATCCGTTCGGCCGCGATCTTCCCGTTGCCGATCAGGTAGCCCTTCACGGCGTTTGCGCGTTCATGCGCCAGGTCTTCGAGTTCCTCCTTGCCGACCTGCGTGTTGGCGAGGATCAGCTTGATCATTTCCGGATCCGGCAGCGGGATCTCCACGCCCAGCGCGTTGCGCGGCTTGGGGAACTTTTCTTTGGCATACACCGCCTTCAGATAGGCCGACCGCTCCTCCGCGGTCAGGACCATCGTCTCTGCGCTCTCCCCGGCCGCGGGTTGGCGATCCCGGGTCAGGGCAAAGAATTTCTCCCGCTTCAGCTTGCGCTCCAGCAGCTCGTTTCTGTACCCTTCGGCGTCCTTCAGCCGATCCGCGTAAGCCGTCAGGGAAACCCTCAGCGCCGGGCGTTCGCCGAGGCCCTTCGACAGGGCTTCGAGTTTTTTCTCCTCGGAAGGCTGCAACGCAACGGACCCGGGGGCGAAGGCCACGAAGCTCAGATCGCCGTCCCCGGCAAAGAGCGAGGAGAGGAGCGCGAAGGGGGCGGTGGCCGCCTTTACAAGAAGATTTTTCAGGACCTGGAAGACGATCCGCCAGATGTTGAACTTCGGATCGTCGATCCGTCCCGTCACCGGGACGTCGAGATGGATTTCCCCCCGGTGGTCTTTCAGCAGCGCGAGTCCCAGCTTGACCGGGAGGCTCGTTGCCTTGTCGCTTTTCACCTCGTCTCCGAACGTGAACTGATCGATCCGGATCTTGTTCTCCGATACGAGCTTCTTGTCTTCGATGTGGTAGGCCAGATCGAGAAAAAGCTTTCCCTGTTTCAGGATGTATCCCAGATAGGTTTCGGTGTAAGGGCTCATCGGCGTTAGTTCGATGTCCGAAAAGGAGACCTTCAGATCCACGAAGAGATCTTCGCTCAGCGGGTTGATTCGACCGCTGATCCGAAGCGGCGAATGGTTCTCCAGGTTGCCCCGGAGATCGACGTCGGCCAGGAGGGACGCCTCCGAGGTGAGACCACTGATCCTCCCTCCCAGATTGTAAAAGGTGGTTTCGAAATCGTTCGGCAGCAGCTTGTCCGTGAAGGCCACGGTTCCGTTCAGGATCGTGACGGTGCCGATGCGGGTGACGGGCGATCCCGCCTTTTCCGCCTCCGCCGGCACGGCCGCTGCGGGGGCGGCAGGTGTCTTCGGGGCTTCGCCCTCCATCCCGTCCGGAGTTGATTTCTCCGCGTCCGCGGCTCTCGCCGTGTCGGCGGTTCCCTCCTTCTTCCGGACCACATCCTGCAGGTTCACCGTGCCGTCCTCACGGATGATGATCCGCGAATAGACCTCATTGAGGGACACCTCGCCGATCTCCAGGCGAAGCGGTTTCAGGGCGCAGTCGATCGCGTCCACCTGGAGCCGCTGCCACTTCAGCAGGTCTTCCTCTTCGACGGTGTCGACCGCGTGAAACGAGCCGAGGCCGGCGTTTCCTTTTATATTTCCCGTGGCCGCCCCGTCCTTCAGGGCCACGTCCAGTGCGAGGGCCGTATCCAGCAGGCCGCCGATGATCCGGATGTTGAGGGCTTCGGGATAATAGGCCTCGAAATCGCGGACGGGCAGGCGGCTGATCTGCAGGTCGCCCCGGTAATGGAAGGGGTTGGGGGTCAGATTTCCCTTGGCCCTGAGGGTTGCATCCTTCCCGAAGGTTGACGCGAATTCGATCCCGGCGGGCCGGGGCTCGGGACCGGTCAGGCCGGTCAGCGAGAGGCTTGCATCCCGCAGCGTGAAACGGGGTTTTTCCGGAAGGGTCTTGTCGGTGAAGGCGATGTTGAACCGGTCGATCCCGAATTTTTTCAGCCGATAGGCAAGCGGCGCAGCGGCGTCCGGTTTCACCGGGGCGTCCTTGCCCGCCGGTTTCACAAGGGGTTTTTGGCCCTGATCGCCCGCGTTCGGCGGGATCTCCTTTTCCGCGGAAGGCGGGTTCCCGCTTTTTACCAGCAGCGACAGCGGGGAGAGCCTTCCGTCGGCCTCGCGGGAGAGCGACAGATCGCCCCCCGAAAGGTGGATTCCGCCGATCTGCAGCCGGTTCTCCTTTTGTCGGAAGCTCGCGTCGTCGATCGTCAGACGCGCAAGGGTCAATCCCTCCCCGTCGCCGTAGCGGACGGCGAAGTTCTTCAGGGACAGATTGCCCTTTTCGGCGATGAATCCCTCCTTTTCGCTGAAAGAGACCTCTCCCGACAGATCGACGATGCCCTGCAACGGCGCGGTCAGATATTCGGCCAGATAAGGACGGCCCTTCTGCAGCGGGAGGCCCGTCAGCCGGGCGGAGGCCTTTGCGGCCGGTTCGGCGATGGTGAAGGTTCCTTCGGAGGCCAGGCGGGTTTCTCCGTCCACGTTCAGGGCCAGGCTGTATTTTGCGGCTTGGCCGGGCCGGTTGGACGCATTTTCGACGTTCAACGCGATTTCCGCCACGTCGGCCTTGAATCCCCCCGGGGGAAGCTCATCCCGGAAATGAACGCGGCCGTCTTTCAGCGCCAGCGATGCGACGGAAAATTGAGGTTTCGGGGTCTGATCCGGTGGGTTCGCGTCCCGGGGCGAGGAAATCGCCGCCGGCTCTGCCGAGGAAACGGGCGCCGGGACAGCGTTTGCGTTCGCGGCTTGATCCGCCGAAGCCATCGGCTTTTTCCCCTCTCCGGGACGGAGCAGTTTCTGGAACATCCATTTGGCCTGGCGGTCTCGGTGGACGAACAGCTCGAGGCCTTCCAGCGCAACGGACTCGACGGCAAACAGGCCTGCCATCGGTTTCATCTCGGCGATTTTGACCTCCAGCGCGGGAAGCCGAAGCAGCGGCTCTCCCGTCGCAAGATTCAGGCCGAGGGTATCCAGCCTCACAAGGCCCTTTGCATCGAGTTCGGGCTTGCCGTTTTCCGGCTGCCGGTACTGAATCTCGGCGTCGAGGGTCAATTTGCCCGAGGCCAGCTCCGCCGGCGGGACCTGAGGCACATACACCGCCAGCTCCGGCAGGCTCAATTTCTGGAGGGCAATATGGATCGACAAATCCAGGTCTTTGCTGAAGGGTTTGACACGGCCCTCCAGCGCGAGGGGCGCGTCGTTGACGACCGCGGATATGCGGGGCTTTGCCTCCAGCTTGGCTTCGGACGGCAGGCTGCTCAGCCAGGGGAGGGCGATCTCCAGGTTGCGCACGCTGTGTTTCCGACCTCCCGCAACCGCCTGGTCGTTCAGGTCGAGCGATCCGTTTCCCAGGTGAAAATTGTTCAGAACCAGCGGGAAGAGACCGGCGGATTTCGGTTTCGGCTCCCCCTTCTTTTGGCGTTCCACGATGTCCGTAAAATTGAACCGGTCGGGTCCGGCCCGGACGACCCGCAGCGACGGCGAGTCGATCGCAACCTCGGAGAGCACCAGCGCGCGACGGTATATCGATGCCGGACTGACCGACACGCGGAGGGACCCGACGGACAGAAACGGACCGCCGCCCTGTTCCTCGATGGTAAAGCCCCGGACGGAGGCCGTCAGCGTCAGAGGGTTGAGGGAGACCTTTTCGATCCCGGCTTTCCTCCCCGTCGTCTCCTGCAGGATCCGGATGGCCTGGTTTCGGACGACGACCGGCAGAACCGTGGCGATCAGGATGGCGAGGACCACCAGGGCGCCGATGGCGATCAGTGTGATTTTCTTCCAGCGACTCATCGCTGCCTCGATGAGCCGGGCGCGGCGAAGACGAATCCCGACGGGGGGATGAGGGCGATCAAGATATGGATTTTCATGGGCACTCCGCTTCGGCTCGGATCAAATCCAAATCGTGCTTGAATTTCCGGGCGGCATTCTACCAAAAAAGCCGGGAGAAGCAAGGGATATTGACAGGGATATTGACCATCCAGGCATGGCAACATTCTTCCACGATTCGATTGCAAACGTGTCGTTCATGCGGTAGCCTGTCGGGCATGAAACCGTCGGGCTCTTCCATCGGAACATTGCTCGTTTTTTTCTGTCTGACCGTCACGGCTTGCAGCCCGCAGGCGCCCGGGGGCGTCCCCGCGGGGAGCGGCGTCGCCGAACCTGCCTATGGAGACATCCTCGTCGAAGGCTCGATCGGCGATGCCTCGAACCTGATCCCGCTGCTGGCCTCGGACTCCACCTCGCATGAGATCGCCGGGCTGGTTTTCAACGGGCTGATCAAGTACGACAAAGATGTCCACATCGTGGGCGACCTGGCCGAATCCTGGGAGATCTCCCGGGACGGCCTGGTGATCACCTTTCACCTCCGAAAGGGGGTGCGGTGGCACGACGGAAAGCCGTTCACCGCCCATGACGTCCTGTACACCTACCAAGTGACCGTCGATCCCAAAACGCCGACCGCCTATGCGGGTGACTTTCTCAAGGTGAAGAAGGCCGAGGTTCTGGACGACCACACCTTCCGGGCGACCTACGACAGGCCCTTTGCCCCCGCGCTGATGAGCTGGTCCGTCGGGATCCTCCCGCGCCACCTGCTGGAGGGGAGGGACATCACCACCTCTCCGCTCGGCCGCCATCCGATCGGCACCGGGCCATACCGGTTCAAGGAGTGGGTGGCCGGCCAGAAGATCGTCCTCGTTTCCAACCCCGACTATTTCGAGGGCCGGCCCTACATCGACGGCTATATCCTGAGGATCATCCCCGACACGGCGACGATGTTCCTGGAGCTCCGCGCGAACGGGATCGACCGGATGGGCCTGACGCCGCTCCAGTTCACCCGGCAGACGGAGAACAACCTTTTCCGGGAGAATTACCGGAAATACCGTTACCTCTCCTTCGCCTACACTTACATGGGCTACAACCTGAAGAATCCGCTCTTTGCCGACAAACGGGTCCGCCAGGCCCTCGCCCATGCGGTGAATCGGGAGGAGATCATCGACGGGGTTCTGCTCGGCCTCGGCAAACCGGCCAACGGCCCCTACAAACCCGGAACCTGGGCCCACAACCCGAACGTCCGGACCTACCCCCACGATCCGGAAAAGGCCAAGGCGCTGCTCGCCGAGGCGGGGTGGAGGCGCACGGACGGAGGCTTCCTCGAAAAGGACGGGAAACCCTTCGAATTCGAGATCATCACGAACCAGGGCAACGAGATCCGGGCGAAGTGCGCCGAGATCATCCAGCGGCGGCTGGCCGAAATCGGCATCCGGGTGAAAATCCGGGTGATCGAGTGGGCCGCCTTCGTGAACGATTTCATCAACAAGCGGAAGTTCGACGCGACGATCCTCGGCTGGACGATCCCGATGGAGCCGGACCTCTACGATGTCTGGCACTCGAGCAAGACGGGACCGCAGGAGCTGAACTTTGTCTCTTTCCGGAACGACGAGGTGGATGCGCTGATCGTCCGGGCGCGCGAGACCTTCGACCAGCCTCTCCGAAAGCGTTGCTACGACCGAGTCCAGGAGATCCTGGCCGAGGAGCAGCCCTACCTGTTCCTCTACGTTCCGGATGCCCTTCCGATCCTCCATGCACGCTTTCGCGGCGTGGAGGTCGCACCGCTCGGGATCGGCTGGAACTTCATCCGCTGGTACGTCCCCAGGGCCGAGCAGAAGCTGGTCATGACGCGCTGAGCCGGTCAGCCTCTCGATTGCAGGTTTTTCTGAAGGAAAATTCTCAGTTCGTCGTAGTCTGAGGAGAGGAAGGCCGGTTCGCCGGACCGCCGGTCGATGTCGGCCATGCTGGGCGGGAGATCGGGGTTGATCCCCAGAAGCTCGCGGATCTCGTCGGGGAATTTCGCAGGGTGCGCGGTCTCCAGGCTGATGCAGAGCGGCCGGTCCCCGAACATTTCGAGATACACCTCCATCCCCCGCCAGCCGACCGCGCCGTGCGGTTCGAGAAGGACCCGGTGCTGTTCGTAGATCCGCTTGATGGTTTTTTTCGTTTCCCGGTCCGAGATGCTCACCGAGTAGATCCGTTTCCTCATTTCATCCAGATCCGGGACGCGGTGGACGACGCCGGTCCGGTCCACCGTTCCGCCGTAGAGATCGAAGAACCGGGCAAGGTTGCTCGGATGGCCGACGTTCATCGCGTTCGAGAGGCAGGCGCGGGAAGGCGAGACTTTCTCGTAGCGGCCGGTTTCAAGGAAACGGGGGAACTCGTCGTTCTCGTTTGTCGGCATCACGAGCCTCTCCACGGGCAGGCCCATCCGCCGTGCATACTCGCAGCCGAGCGCGTCGCCGAAGTTTCCCGACGGGACCGAGAAAACCGCCGGTTCGCCCTCGCGGGAGAGCTGCGCCCAGGCCCAGAAGTAATAGACGATTTGCGGGAGGATCCGGCCGAAATTGATCGAATTGGCCGACGTCAGGTTGAAATCGGCGAGACCGGGATCTGCGAAGGCCTGCTTGACGAGGTCCTGGCAGTCGTCGAACTTCCCGTCCACGGAGACGGCCCGGACATTGTGGCCGATCGTGTCAAGCTGCGTTTTCTGCCGCCCGCTCACCTCGTTGCGCGGGTAGAGGATGGTCACGTCGATCCCCTCCACCCCCTTGTACGCGTCGCCCACGGCGCTTCCCGTGTCACCGGAGGTGGCCACCAGCACGTTGAGCCGCTTCCCGGGATCGCGCAGGGCGCCCATCAGCCGGGCCATCAGCCGGGCGGCAAAGTCCTTGAAGGAGGCCGTCGGGCCCTGGTCGAGCCGCATCAGGTATTTTCGCGCAAAAACATTTTCCAGCGGCACATCGAAATTGTAGGCGTCCCGGACGATCTGCCGGAGCCTCTCCTCCTCGATTTCTCCGGCCAGGAATGCCTTCGCAACCA